>VGHA01000170.1 GCA_016868375.1 Betaproteobacteria bacterium
CAGGAACGGTCACTCTGGAGGGCTCCACTCTGCTCGCCACCGCGACTGAAATCGGAGAGTCGGTCTATCGGTCGGGCTTTCGCAAGCTTCTGATCGTGAATGGACACGGGGGGCAGCCCCAGGTCATGGAAATGGCGGCGCGCGAATTGCGGCTGCGCCATGGCGATTTCGTGGTGGTGCCTCACTTCACCTGGCGGGTACCTAACATCGCCAGCCGCTTTCTGTCGGAGAAAGAGCGCAAACTTGCGATGCACGCCGGGCATGCGGAAACCGCGATCCTGCTCGCGCTGGCACCGGACACTGTCAATATGGCGCGTGCGGTTGCCAACTACCCGCCTGAATTTCCATGCCCGACCCTGTCTGCCGACGGTAGGCCTGCAGCGGCCTGGACAGCCCGCGATTTCGGTGAAAGCGGCGTCATTGGCGATCCGCTGCCGGCAACCGCCGAGCAGGGGCACGCAATCCTCGGGTCGCTTGCGGACAGCTGGGCGCGCGGTATCACCGAGTTGCATGAGATGCGCTGGCTCAAACGCGATGCCCAGACTTGGGGCAGGGCGCACCAGACTGGGGATGTGTTGGGCGCGTAAGGGATGGCATCGATCTTGCACTCCCGCGCGTTGAGTTGATGAGTCCTTTTCTGCCTATCTGTTTGTTCAATCCCACACGGAGTTCGGACATGAAATTTCGCCTTCTTGCCTCTGCAGCCCTCGCGGCTGCACTCATTCCGGGCGCGCATGCCCAGGAAAAATTCACCTACATGAGCAACTGGTACGCCCAGGCTGAGCATGGCGGTTTTTACCAGGCCCTGGTGTCGGGGCTCTACAAGAAGGAAGGCATCGATGCCACCATCCGGATGGGCGGCCCCCAGGTAAACGGCATGCAGTTGCTGGCAGCGGGCCAGATCGACTGTTTTATGGGCTACGACGTTTCGACCATGAAAGGCTGGGAGAACGGCATCAACGCGATGACCGTGGCCGCCTCGTTTCAAAAGGACCCTCAGGTGCTGATTGGTCATCCGGGCGTTCTCAACAAGATGGAGGATCTGCCAGGAAAAACGATCCTCATTTCCACTGGCGCGCAAAACTCGTACTGGCCGTGGCTCAAGGCCGCCTACAAGCTGCAGGACTCTCAGGTTCGCCCTTACACATTCAACATCCAGCCGTTTATTGCCGACAAAAATGTCGTGCAGCAGGGCTATATGACCAGCGAGCCCTTCGCGATCGAGCAGCAGGCGAAATTCAAGCCCAACGTGTTCCTGCTGTCCGACCACGGGTGGCCGCCGTACTCCACCACCATCGTCTGCATGGAAAAAACCGTGAAGCAGCGGCCAAAGGCGGTTGCAGGTTTTGTCCGTGCAACGATGCAGGGATGGCGCGATTACCTGAACGGTGACCCTTCCGCGGCCAATGCGGCGATCAAGAAAGACAACCCCAACATGACCGACGACAAGCTGGCCAATGGCATTCGCCTGCTGAAAGAGTCGGGCATGGTGATGGGCGGTGATGCAGCCAAGCTGGGCATTGGCGTGATCACCGATGATCGAATGAAAAAGACCTACGACATGATGGTGTCAATGAAGCTGATCGATCCGGCCAAGGTTCCGTTCGAGCGCACTTACACCACCGAATTTGTTCGCGACCTGAAGGTGATGCCCTGAACGCAGTCCATGACTCTGCCGTGACCGCAGGCGATCGGGTGCCCGCGGTTGAAGTGCTGTCGGTTGAGAAAACCTACCCAAACGGCACCCAGGCGCTTCTACCCGTCAACCTGACGGTCCGGGAAGGCGAATTCATCACGCTGCTCGGTCCGTCGGGATGCGGTAAAAGCACGTTGCTGAAAATGGTGGCGGGTCTGCTCGAGCCCTCTGACGGCCGACTGCTTCTATGGCGTAAGCCGGTCGACCAGGTGGAAAGCTCCGGGCATCGACTGAGCTTCGTGTTCCAGGAGGCAACGCTGATGCCCTGGGCCAACGTGCTGGCAAACGTGCGCCTGCCGCTTGATCTTGCCAAGGTCCCTAAATCGACCTCCGAGCCGCGGGTGCGGCAGGCGCTGAAGATGGTGGGGCTCGAGCGCTTCGAGGACAACCTGCCCAGGCAGTTGTCGGGTGGCATGCAGATGCGCGTATCGATTGCGCGCGGTCTGGTCACGGAACCAACGCTGCTGCTGATGGATGAGCCGTTTGGCGCGCTCGATGAAATCACCCGCAATCGGCTCGACAGCGATCTGCTTGATCTCTGGCAGGCCAATGGGCTCACGGTCATCTTCGTGACGCATTCAATCACCGAGGCGGTTTACCTGTCGAACCGCGTCATCGTGATGGCGGCGCGGCCAGGTCGAATCGTCGAAGAAGTGATCATCGATGAGCCGTATCCGCGCACGGCGGACTTCCGGGTGTCTCAGCGCTTCGCCAATTACGCCAAGCAGCTGCAGGATTCGCTGCTGCGCGCAAGCGGCGCGCAGGAAGATGAGGCCCTCGCATGAACCAGTCCGCCGCTCGAGTCGTTTATCCGCTGACCGTGGCGCTGGTCCTGATCGGCCTTTGGCAGGGGTTGGTGGTTGCCCTTGAAATTCCAGCGTTCCTGGTGCCTTCGCCAGCCCGCGTTGCACAGACCCTGGTGGCCGATGCCGGGTTGCTGTTCGGCGCGCTCTACAACACGCTGCGGATCACGCTGTTCTCGTTTCTGGCTGCGGTCGTGGTGGGCGTGCTGATTGCTGCCACATTCGTCCAGAGCCGAGTCATTGAAACCGCGTTTTTTCCGTATGCGGTGCTATTGCAGGTCACGCCCATCGTAGCCATTGCGCCGCTCATCATCATCTGGGTGAAGGATCCCATTGCGTCGCTGGTCATCTGTGCAACGCTGGTTGCGCTGTTCCCCATCATCTCCAACACCACGCTGGGGCTTCGTAGCGTCAATCCGGGTCTGCTTGCCTACTTCCGCATGAATCGCGCAGGTCGCATGCAGTTGCTGTTCAGACTTCGCGTGCCCTCGGCGTTGCCGTATTTTTTTGGCGGCCTCAGGATCAGCTCCGGGCTCGCGCTGATTGGCGCGGTGGTGGCTGAATTCGTGGCTGGCACCGGAGGAACCGGAACCGGTCTCGCCTATCAGATTCTGCAGGCGGGCTATCAGCTGAATATCCCTCGAATGTTCGCCGCACTGGTCTTGATCACGGTGGCCGGCGTGTTGCTGTTTGTTCTGATGTCGGCGCTGTCGCGCTGGGCGCTCGGTGGCTGGCATGAAAGCGAAACCTCTCATGAGTAACCTTCTGATCCGCGGTGCCGAGGCGCTCTGGACTGGCCTGCCAGGCCAGGCGATGCGCAGCATGGCTGGCGCGGACATTCGCGTTCGAGGCGGGCTGATTGCAGCGGTGGGAACCCTCTCCCCAGAGCCGGGTGAGCGGGTTCTGGATGCGTCGGGTTGCGTCATCTATCCCGGCTGGGTGAACACCCACCATCATCTGTTTCAAAGCTTGTTGAAAGGGATTCCAGCGGGCATCAATCTGGCGCTGGTGCCCTGGCTGGGCGCGGTGCCTGTACCGTACCGCAGGTTCTTCGATACCGAAGCGTCGCTGCGGCTCGCTGCCCGGATAGGCATGGTTGAGCTGCTGCTGTCGGGCTGCACCACCATAGCGGATCATCAGTACCACTACTGGCCCGGTATGCCGTTCGATGCCTCGCAGGCAGTGTTTGAAGAGGCAGAAAAACTGGGCGTGCGAATGGTTCTGTGTCGCGGGGGGCAAACCCTGTCCCGAGCCATGACGGACGCCAATGCGCCGCCTCAGGTGAGCCCGGAGACGCTGGACGGTTTTCTGTCCTCGGTTGAGCGAGACGTGCACCGCTTCCATGATCCGTCTCCCATGTCGATGCGTCGCATGGTCAGCGCAATCACAACGCCCTCCTGGAGCTGCTCGCCGGACCATTTACGCGAAATGGCCAGCGCGGCGCGCTCGCTGGGCATCCGCCTGCATAGCCATTTGTCGGAAAGCTTTGACTACGTCCGCTGGGCGCGCGAGGTTCACGGTTGCACGCCCATGCAGTTTGTCGCCGACCATGAGTGGGTCGGAGAAGACGTCTGGTATGCCCACATGGTGCATCTGAACGATGACGAGATCGCAATGTGCGCGGCAACCAAAACCGGTATTGCGCACTGTCCGCAAAGCAATGCGCGGCTGGGGTCGGGCATTGCCCGCATCCCTGAAGCGATGGCAGCGGGCATTCCCATCGGTCTGGCCGTTGACGGGGCTGCTTCAAACGAAGCGGCCGACATGACCACTGAGGCGCATGCGTGCTGGCTGGTTCATCGCGCCGACCCCAGAAGCGGTGAGCGTCCCGACCCGCATGCGCATGCATCTCGCGTGATGCAGCCCGGAGGACATGCGGGCGCGATGACAGCTGAAGACGTTGTGCATCTTGGCACGCTTGGCGGCGCGCGGCTGATGGGTCTCGATGGCGTCGGTTCAATTGAAGTGGGTAAGGCCGCTGACCTCGCCATCTTCGATCTCGACCATCCGCGGTATTTCGGACTTCACGACCCTGCGTCAGGCCCGGTGGTGTCAGGGGGCCAGCCATCGCTGCGGGCTGTTCTCGTGCAGGGCCGCATCGTTGTCGAAAACGACGCGATCCCGGGCCTTGATCTCTCCTCACTGCGTCGCGAGGCGCAGGCCTTTGTCAACAGGACCCTCTCCGCATGAGCGCCACTTTTGAATCCACGCGCATTCAGGCGCAAACCGCAGCAGTCGCCTCGCAGTTAAGCGCAATCGAATGGATTACCGACTCCCGGGTTGAACGGCTCAGTCAGGACTTCTACTGGTTCAGCCCGGTCCTGAAGCGCCAGCTCGATCATCTGCGCGCGACGCCGTGGCGCGTCCGCGAACCGAGGACGAGATCCGCGCAGTGATTGGCGCGTGCGCGCGTTCAGGCGTCCCCATCACCGTTCGTGGCAGCGGCACTGGCAACTACGGGCAATGCATGCCGCTTCACGGCGGGGTCATTCTGGATTTGTCCGCGTACAACCGACTGATCTGGCATAAGCCGGGCATTGCGCGCGCGCAGGCTGGCATCCGGATGATGGAACTCGATCGCCAGACGCAAGCCGTCGAGGGCAGCGGCATGGGGTGGGAACTGCGCTGTGTGCCCAGCACCTTTCGCAGCGCGACGCTGGGCGGCCTGTACGGCGGTGGCTTCGGTGGGGTCGGCTCCGTCAACTACGGGCCGCTCGCTTCAACCGGTAACGTGCTCGGTATTCGGGCGATGACGATTGAGCCCGAGCCGCGCGCGGTCGAATTGCGTGCGCCAGAAGCGCTGCTGCTGCATCACGTCTACGGCACCAACGGACTGGTTCTCGAGCTTGAGGTTGGATTAGCGCCTGCCCATCCCTGGCTTGAGGCGATTGCCTGCTTCGATAGTTTCGACGCAGCCATCGAGTTCGGGCAGACGCTTGCGGTGGCGCCGGGCGTCGTGAAAAAAAGCGTGACGCTGTTGGCCGATCCCATTCCCGATATTCTGATGCGCGCTGTTCCGCAGCTGGCAGGCCAGATGAAGGCGGGGTCCCACGCCATTCTGATGCTGGTGGCTGAATTTTCCGAGCCCGGCATGTTGCAGATGCTGGGGCAGTTTGGTGGCGAGATCACTTACCGAAAAACCTCGGAAGAGGTACGCCGCAGCAATCGCACCATCGCCGAATACACCTGGAACCACACCACGCTGCATGCGCTGAAGGTGGATAAAGGGCTGACCTATATCCAAAGCGGCTTCGATCCTTCCCGCCACATCCAGCAGGCCAAGGCGCTGCGGCAAAAACTGGGCGATGAAGTGCTGGTTCACCTCGAGTTCATCCGCACCAAGGAAGGCGTAATGAACTGTTCCGGGCTGCAGCTGGTTCGTTTCAGCACCGAGGAGCGGCTCAATGAAATCATGCAGATCCACCGCGATCATGGCGTCTATATCGCCAATCCGCATGTGTTCATTGTTGAAGACGGCAAACAGGGGCAGGTGAATCCCGACATCGTTGCAACCAAAATGCAGTTCGATCCCGCGGGATTGCTGAACCCGGGCAAGTTGCGCGGCTGGGAGCAGCGTGAGTCGATCATGGCCGATGCGGCAAGCGGTCGTATTTCTCTGTCCACGCTCCCGTCCTTCTGAGTGCACGACCATGTTGACGTCGAAACAGCGTGTGTTCCGAAAGTACTGGCATGCCGTGGTTCCGATGACCACGCTTGCGGCGGGATGCCCGGTACCGTTTACGCTGCTGGGCGAACCGATCGTGCTGTTTCTCGATTCTCAGGGTCAACCCGCGGCGCTCAAGGATCGGTGCTGCCACCGTACCGCCCGACTCTCTAAAGGGCGCTGCGAGGCGGGCATTCTTGAGTGCGGCTATCACGGCTGGCGCTACGATCGAAGCGGTCGGGTTGTGCGTATTCCCCAGTACGATGCGTCGCGTCCGATTCCCGCTGATTACTGCACGCCCGCCTACCACTGCGTGGAGCGATATGGCTATGCGTGGGTAGCGCTAGAGGACCCGATTGCACCGATTCCCGAGGTGCCCGAGTTTGGCGCGGCTGGCTGGCGAACAATCTTCCAGTTCTTTGAAACCTGGGCAACCAGCCCGCTGCGTGCGCTTGAAAACAGCTTTGACAACTCGCACTTCAGCTTTGTTCATCGCGCCACCTTCGGCGTGGCCGCGCAGCCTCGGCCCAGCCGCTATGAACTGGTTGAGCGTGAGGGCGGCTTCTATGCTGAAACCCTCATCGACGCGATCAATCCGCCTGCGTTTCACAAAGTAAGCGGCACCACCGAACCGCTGACCACCCGGTTGATGCGAAACGCTTACTTTCTGCCATTTTCCCGCCGGCTCGATATCGAGTATCCAAGCGGTGTCCGGCACGTCATCATCAACTGTTTCACCCCGATTGATGATCGCAACATCCAGCTTGTTCAGTGGCTGTTCCGAAACGACACCGAGGCCGACTGCCCCGAGCAACTGCTCATTGACTTCGATCGGCTGGTGACGGCGGAAGACCGGGAAATGCTCGAGGCGACCGACCCCGACGCACTGGTTGATACCCGCCGCCGCGGTGTTGAGTTTTCGATGGATAGCGATCGTCCGGGAATGCTGATTCGCAAGCAGCTGATGGAACTGCTCGCGCGGCACGGCGAATCGGAAATCCACGCCACGGCCTGAGCGCCACCAGGAGGTAACAATGCGGGTGATGGTGATTTTCTGTCATCCAGTTGAAACCAGTTTTCATGCGTCGCTTCATGCCGACGTGGTTGCGACGCTGAAGGCCGCAGGTCACCAGGTGGACGATTGCGACCTCTATGCCGAGGGCTTCAATCCGGTGATGTCGCGCGACGAGCGCCTGGGATACCACGACGAGCCCTCAAACATTGAACCGGTGCGCGGCTATGTGGATCGGTTGCGCCAAGCCGAGGCGCTGGTGCTGTGCTTTCCGGTCTGGACCTTCGGGCCGCCAGCGATGCTCAAGGGCTTTTTCGATCGGGTGCTGATGCCCGGCGTGGCCTTTGACATCAGCGATCCGGCCAATGTGAAGCCGGCACTTACCAATATCAAAAAAATTGTGGGGGTTACCACGTACGGGCGCCCGCGCTGGATGGCCATTTACATGGGCGATCCGCCCCGTCGAATCATTACCCGTTATCTGCCCCGGCTCACGGGAACTGGCGTTCGAACTGAGTACCACGCGCACTATCACATGAATGTGGCCACCGAGCAGTCGCTCGCAAAGTTCAGGGCCCGGGTCGTGGACGCCATGCGCGCGTTCTGAACCTGCATGCGTCAGCCCTGAATCAGGGTTGCGCAGCCAATCAGCGCGGGAAACGTGGCCATCCAGGCCCAGAAAAAGCGATTCAGGCCAAAGAACCACCAGACCAGCAGATGAAACGCGATGCCTATCGCACACCAGAGGGTTGTAAGGCGCGGGTCAATCATTGATAGCGGGAATGCGGCTTCCCAAATAATGAAGGCCCACGAGCAGACCATTGCAACGACTGGCTGTCTGAGCAGGCTTGTGGGGGGCAGCGGGCCGTATAGTCCTCCGTCGAGCAGCGCGGGCAGTGCCCTGCCATGTCGCCAGCCGGCATAACGCAGCTTGACTGTCCCCGACAGAAAGTATGAGCTGAGGGCCTGAATGCTGATCAGCCACAGCCCTGCCTGCCAGGCGAGTGACTCGCCCAGCCAGGGCGCGGTGAGGGCGGCTATCGCGATGCCGCCAAGTACCGATAAGGTCATGAAATCGGAACCGCCGTTGAACGCGCCGCGCCAGCGAATCGAGATCAGTACCTGGCTTACGAGCAGACCGGCTGCAACCGGGGTTGTCGCGCCTGCCCAGGGCAGGCTGAGCGCGGCCAGCATATGCACGATGAGATGAGCCCGGTGGATGCCCGGTCGGTAGAGCCGGTCAAA
>VGHA01000171.1 GCA_016868375.1 Betaproteobacteria bacterium
CCCTTTGTTGCAACTTGAACTTAGCTGAAGTGATTGAACTCCAGGCGCTTGGGGCGGTGTTTTGACGGTTTTTGGGCGGTTTTCAGCGCTCTGACCGCGGGCAATAAGTTCAAGGGCAGGGCGTTGAAGTTGTCGCTTGGGCTTGAAGTTATCGGCTGCGGAAGCCTCGGGCCCAGGCTGCGACGGGCGAAAAAATTCAAGCGGGGGCGCGCACGACGGTCTGCGGCGGCTTGAACTTATGCAGTCTGCGCTCCAGGGTGCGACACCGCGCGCGGTGTGCGGTGTGGCGCTGTCAGGCCTCGGAGGGCGGTGCTGCGCAAGGCGGTTTGTCCGCGCTTGCGTGGTACGGCTTGGGGTGCGGCTTGGGGTGCGCTGTGGGTGTCGGCGCTCAGCGCTCGGCAGCCTCGCCCGCGTAGCGCAGCCACACGGTCGGGCGTCGTGCGCCGGGGCGGCACTCCATGACGAGTTGCTCGGAGTCTTGCAGCGCGATGAGCAAGGCGCTGCGCTGGCGCAGATCCATGAACTGCGTCTTGCGGCAGAACTCGGTGCGGCTCATGCCCGCGCTGCCCGCTTCGCGCAAGAGCTTCAGGGCGCGCTTGTGCATCGACTCGGTCTCGTTCTCCGAGACCCGCTCGGAGACTTCGCGGATCGTTTGCTCGGCGCAGTGGCGGGCGAGATCGATGCCCCAGAGGGCGTCGGCAGCCTCAATGCGCGGGGTGCGTGCGTCGTTGGAGACGGCGCGGATCAGCGCGAGCTTTTGAGCGTTTTCTTCAATGCGCGCCAGAATCGAGGTGTAGCCCGAGCCGCTGGAGCGGCGCAGCTGCGCCAGCAACTCGGCCTCGAGCGCGGCAAAGCGCGCTTTGGCCTGTGCGCTTGCGACCACGGTGCGCGGCTGCGGATCGACCTCCGGGGCGCTGGCAAGCTGCGCCATCGTCGGTTGCTCGAGCCCGCCGTAGGCCATGGTGCGCAGGGCCTCGAGCAGGCGCTGCGGCGGCTCGATGAGCCCGAAGCTCGGGTTGGGGTCGGGAAAGTCGCACGCGGAGCGCAGAATCAGAAAGCGGGCAAGCGAGCCGTCGGCGACGTTGGTGGCCTGCAGTGCGCGCCAGAAGTGGAGCGGCGTGGTCGTGCCGTAGACGCAGGCGCAGGGCTGGTTGATGGGTCGGTGCGCAAGCGTCGCGTTGGAGCTTGCGTACTCGATCCCAAAGTAGGTCGAGCCCGCCGTGGTGTAGAGCTCGGTCATCAGATCGAGGATCTCGGTCAGGTAGCGTGGCGAGCGGCGCCGGTCGGCTGCGGCCGCGAGGAACATCCCAAACTCATCGATCTGAAAGAGGATCGAGGGCTGCCGCTGGAGGGCGTTGAGAAAGCCCGCGCCCGAGGCGATCTTGTTGCCGCCAAGCAGCATGCCAAGGCCTGCGTGCCGCATCACCTCGTTGATCACCACACGGCTGTGGTTCTTGCCGGCGCCGCTTTCGGCAATCCCCACGATGTAGAGGTTGGAGCGCGCATTGGTCTCGGTGCGGTACTTGCGCCCCATGAGCGCACCGAGCGCACACAGGCTCGCACCGAGTGCAAGCACCGGCTGCGGCCGCTTGGCGGTTGCCGCTATGAAGTCCATCAGCGCCTGGAGCACTCCGCCCACGTGGCTCCAGCCTGCGGGAATCGGCACCGGTGCGCGGGCATCCGCAGGTGGGGGATCGACCCAGAGCGCGGCACTCGCGCTTGCTGCGGCTTGGGCCGAGGTTGCTGCGCCTGGCGCGATGCTGGCTGCGGTTTGCACCGTTGCCGCGCTGCGCTTGGCCACCGCTTCGAGCAGGCCGCGCGCCGGGTGTGGGGCGGGCGGCCTGCCTACATCGTGAACCCCGAAGTCTGCGGCCACCCCCGGCAGTCCGCTTTGCGGTAAGCGTGCGGGCAGTGCACCCCGCCCGCCGCCCAAAGCCGGCTCGGCGAGGGTGAGCCCGGGGCCCCGCCTTCGGGATCCTTTCGAGTGACCCGGGGGCTTGTGCTTTGCCCCCGTAGCGACTAAATTCCCTGCCACGCCAGAAAACCCTCTGGAATGATGCCCAGATTTGACCAAGGAGACCCTTATGTCAGGAGTTTGCAGTCGATTCATCAAGCCGCTGATCGCGGCAGCCGCCATCGCGCTGCTGGCGGGCGTCGCCCAGGCGCAAACGGTTCTCAAGCTCGGACACGGTTTACAGCGTGAAGCGCATTACGGGGTAGGCGCGGCCCACATTGCCAAGGCCGTTGCCGAGCGTATGGGTGGGCGCTACAAGGTCGAAGTCTTCCCCGACTTTCAGCTCGGCGGTGAACGCGAAATGACCGAGGGTGTCCAATTGGGCACTATCGATATTGTCTGGACCTCTTCCGGTCCGGTGGGCAATTTTGTTCCCGAGACCCTGATCACGGATATTCCCTTCCTCTTCCGGGACTATCAGCATGCCCGTTCTGTCCTCGATGGTCCTATCGGGCAGGCAACGCTCGACAAGTGTACCGCCAAGGGGATTGTCTGCCTGGCCTGGGCCGAGAACGGCTTTCGTCACATGACCAACAGCAAGCGTGAGGTCAAAGCGCCCGGTGATGCCAAGGGTCTGAAGCTTCGGACCATGGAAAATCAGGTCCACATGCAGGCATTTCGCACCCTGGGCGTGCAGGCGACTCCGATGGCATGGCCTGAGGTGCTTCCGGCGCTGCAGCAAGGTACGATCGACGGGCAGGAAAATCCGATAGGCGTGATCGTCTCGGCCAAGCTCTATCAGGTGCAGAAATTCCTCACGCTTACCGGCCATGTGTACTCGCCCGCATTGGTGCTGATGTCGCCAGCCGCCTTCAATAAGATGAGTCCCGCGGATCAAAAACTGCTGCGCGAAATTACGCGTGAGGCGGTGACGATCAACCGTGCCCGGGTCGAGGAACTCGAGCGCCTGGGTCTAGAAGAGGCGAAGAAAAACGGGATGCAGATCCGCACTCTGAGCACCGAGGAAAAAGCCGAATTCCAAAAGGCGCTCGAGCCTGCCTTCAGGGAGTTCGCCAAGCGCTTTGGTCAGGCGAATATTGACGCCATTCGTAACGCTAAGTAAGGCTGGCAAGCGGCTGCGGGCTGGCTCCGGATGCTTCAGGTGAACCGTTCTTTCCTGTCGCATCCGGGGTCATCGGTACCGCTTCGCCCGCGCTGATGAGATCTTTTATTGTTCACATTGACCGGGCGGTTGGCCGGGTCATCCTGGCGCTTGCGGCTTTCGCCCTCGGGGTTGCGGCTCTGGTGGGTCTGTTCCAGGTCGGAACCCGCTTTGTCTTTCAGCAGCCCTCGTCCTGGTCGGAAGTGCTGACCCGGGCGCTGATTGTCTGGTCGGTGTGGCTCGGCATGTCGGCGGCGCTGCGGGGCGGTGCGCTTCTGGCCGTCGATCTGACCTACCGGCTCGTGGCGAGAACGCCCTATCTGGCGGTGTTGCGTGCGGCTGTTGCATGCATCACCCTGGGTTTTCTCATCATCGTGTTCGTTTTTGGAATCGATGTCGTCTACCGGGTCCGCTTCCAGACACTGGCCGGTCTCGAAATCTCCATCGCCTGGGCCTATGCGGCCATTCCCACCGGGGCATTTTTCGGCATCCTGGCCGTCATCGCCAACTACCTTGATCCGCGCCGCGGCGAGATCGAGACCCAGCTCTGATCAGACGGAGAGCACCGCTACCCCATGGCTTCAGCGATCTTTACGGTTTTTCTCGTGTTGCTGGCCCTGAGCGTCCCGGTAGCGATCGCCATTGGCATTGCTTCGGTGGTCGGGGTCAATTTTTTTTCGAACATGCCCATGCTGGTGGTCGCCCAGCAGCTATTCACCTCGATTGACAAGTTTCCGCTGGTGGCCATCCCGTTTTTCATCCTGTCGGGTAACCTGATGGAAGCGGGCGGCATCTCGGAGCGCCTCGTCAATTTCGTCCGTGCCGTGGTAGGGGGTGTTCAGGGCGGGCTTGCGATGAGTTGCGTCCTAACCTGCATGATCTTCGCAGCAGTCTCCGGCTCGAGTGTGGCCACCACCTTTGCCATCGGTGCGATCCTCATTCCGGCCATGGTGCGGCTGGGCTACCCGGTTCAGCGCGCGGCCGCCCTGCAGGCAACGTCTGCCGAGCTGGGTGTGATCATACCGCCCTCGATCCCTATGATTCTCTTTGGCGTTGCCGCCGAGGTGTCGGTGGGCGAAATGTTCATCGCAGGTTTTGGGCCTGGTCTGCTCATCGGAGTCGTTCTCACCGCCTTTGTGTTCCTATGGTGCAAGGTCACAGGGTACGGCAAGCGCGATGGCGAGGGACGGCTTGAACTGGCTGTTGCCTTCAAGCAGGCGATCCTCGCGCTCCTGATGCCGGTGGTGGTGCTCGGGGGCATCTATGGCGGCGTGTTCACGCCCACCGAGGCATCGGTGATTGCGGTTTTCTATGCGCTTACCGTGGGCATGTTCGTCTACCGCACCATTTCGCTGCGCGACCTGTATCGCGTGCTGTGCCGTACGGTGGTCTCGACCACGGTCATCATGGTGATCATCGCCACGGCTGGACTTTTCGCTTTTCTGCTGACGCGCTCTGGAGTCCCGGCGGCGGTTGGATCCTGGGTTGCCGAAATGCTCGATGGCCCGTTGCTGTTCCTCATCGGGGTCAATCTGTTTCTTTTTGTGATTGGCATGTTCATCGAGACGGGCGCAGCCATCGTGGTGCTCGCGCCGATCCTCGCGCCGGTGGCCATCCAGTTTGGCATCGACCCGGTGCACTTCGGCATCATCATGGTCGTCAATCTGGCCCTGGGCATGATTACGCCGCCCTTTGGCGTCAACCTGTTTGCGGCCTGCACAGTCGCGCGCATTTCCTATGAACAGATTATTCCGGCCGTGCTGCCCTACGTGTTGGTGGTTGGCGGCTGTCTGGCCATAATTACCTTCGTTCCGGAACTCAGTTTGTGGCTTAGGGATCTGGTGTACCGCTGATAGCCGTTCTGGGCAGCTCCAGCTTTACTTGCCTCTCCTGTGTAGAGCGCTGAACTGGACCGGGTATGTCGTCGATGTCGAAAAATCCGGCTGAGCGTCATCGCGGCCGTCAGGGCGACCTCCAGGACTAGGGCCTCATTCACCATCTTACGAATTGGCCTCAGCGGATGGTTCTGAGGAATGAAGTCCTCGAGCTTGCTCATCGTGAAGAGGCTCTCTGTGTAGGTGTCGGATGCGCGCATTGGTGGATCCCGGGTAAGGTAAGTAGCTTATGACCTATAACGCTTCAAATCCCAAGTCGTTGACACTACCCGGGTAGTATTTCAGCAGTCTGCTAGTGGGCCTCGGCCGGAAGCCCAAATCCAAACTTGAGTACTGTCTGAGCCGAGGCAACACAGGGCAGCGCAGCAAGCGTTGCAGCGATCAGCATTCCCCGTCCGGCTGCCGAAATTCGGTTGAGCATCATCTTGTCTCCTGGCGAATATGGTTGAATAGTGAATTCCAGGTTTACCCGAGCACTGACCCCTCAGCATGGGTTGCAATCGAAAGCCCGCGCGCCTGGAACCCCGACAAAGCTTATTCGTCCTTGGCCACCGACTCAAGCGTCAAACTATGAAGCCCAACCCGCTGCAATCCCCACTCGCCGCAGGCGAGACCATCGTTGGGGCCATGACCTTCGAGTTCTTTTCGCCAGGGATGTCGGCAATTCTTGCCAATTCCGGCTGCCGGTTTGTAATCTACGACATGGAGCACACCGGCTTGGGCTTCGAAACGCTCAAGTGGCTTTTTTCGACCTGCCGTGGGCTCCCGATCGAGCCGATGGTGCGTGTACCCCGCGGGCAGTATCCCTACCTTGCCCGCGCGCTCGATATCGGCGCACGCGGGGTCATGGTGCCAATGGTCGAATCGGCTGAGCAGGCGAAGGAGATTGTCGAGGCCTGTCGCTACCCGCCGGTGGGCCGGCGCGGCGCTGGGTTCGGATTCGCGCAGTGTGACTACCTCGGCGGCGACGTCGGACAAAAAATCACCATCGCCAACCAACGCACAACCGTCATCGCCCAGATCGAAACTGAACGCGGCCTCGCGGCCCTCGACGAGATCGCCCAGGTGCCTGGCATCGATGTGCTGTGGCTGGGGCATTTCGACCTTTCGAACTTCATGGGCATTCCGGCGCAGTTCAATCATCCCGACTTCGATGCCGCCATGCGGCGAATCGCGCAGGTCGCCCGGGCCCACAGCAAAGCCGCGGGATTCATGGCGACAGACAGGGCCTGGATCGACCGAGCGCGCAGGATGGGCTACAACATGCTGGCCATCGGGACCGATGTTGGTTTGTTGGGCGCGGCAACGAGCGATCTCACCGCTTACGCCAGTCGAGTGAAGGATTAAACCGATGACGTTTCGAATCGGACTGACCAGAGACCTGATCAAGGCAGACGGCGAACCGTCTTTTGGGCGAGCGCCGCTGCAGTGTCTCAACAGCGCGCCAGGGATCACCTGGGAAATCATTCCCGAAGACTTGTCCGAGATCACCCCGGAGATCGCCGCACGCTACGACGGCCTGTATGTGAACACGCCACGCGTCACGCGTGCAAGCGTCGCGCGCAGCGACTGTCAGGTAAAGATCGTTGCCAGGCACGGCGTGGGATACGACTCGGTCGACACCGCCGCGCTGGCTGAGCGCAGAATCGTGCTGACCAACACGCCCGTTGCGGTACGCCGCCCAGTGGCCGTTGCCGCACTAACACTTATCTTCGCGCTGGCCGGTCGCCTGTTTACGAAAGATCGACTCACACGATCGGGTCGATGGCATGAGCGCACCAGCCACATGGGGCTTGGGCTCACGACACGAACGCTGGGAATCATTGGCGCAGGGGGAATCGGCCGCGAGATCCTGTCGCTGGCAGCGCCCTTTGGCTGGACCATGCTGGTTCACGACCCGTTCGTCTCGCCTGAGGTCATCGGCTCGCTCGGCGGCCATCCGGCATCCCTTGACGAATTGCTCAAGCGCTCGGACTTCGTGGTGGCGTGCTGCATTCTCAATGACCACACCCGGCATCTGATGAACGCAACCCGCTTTGCTCAAATGAAGCGCGAGGCGTTTTTCATCAATGTGGCACGCGGGCCGGTTGCCGATGAGCAGGCGCTGATCGAGGCGCTGCGAGTGGGCCGGATCGCAGGCGCGGGGCTTGATGTCTTCGAGCAGGAGCCGGTCGCCCCCGACAATCCCCTGTTGTCAATGGATCAGGTCGTCGTGACACCCCACTCTCTCTGCTGGACCGATGAGTGCTTCGATGCGATCGCTCGAGAAGGGTTAGGATGTCTGGTTGATTTCGCAGCCGGGCGAACACCGCGCTCGGTGGTCAAAGCACGATGAAAAACAATGGCAGAGCGTTCATTTAAGAAGGAAGTCGAGCAGCTGCTGGTGCCCGCCGGCACGGTGTTCCGTGGTGAGGGAATCCTGGCAGTCACGAAGGCGCTGCTCGAATGCGGCGTCGGGTATGTGGCCGGGTATCAGGGGGCGCCCATCTCGCATCTGATGGACGTCCTCGCTGATGCCCGCCCCATCCTTGATGAGCTGGGCGTCCACTTCGAGTCGAGCGCCAGCGAGGCTTGCGCGGCTGCCACGCTCGCCCCATCAATGACCTACCCCATTCGGGGGGCGGTCACCTGGAAATCAACGGTAGGCACGAACGTCGCCTCCGACGCGCTCGCGAATCTCGCGTCGGGTGGCGTCATTGGCGGCTCGCTGATCATCGTCGGAGAAGACTACGGCGAAGGCTCGTCGATCATGCAGGAGCGAACCCATGCGTTCGCCATGAAGTCGCAAATCTGGCTACTTGACCCACGCCCCAATCTTCCCTCTATCGTCAACGCGGTGCACCACAGCTTTGCCCTGTCAGAGGCAAGCAATACACCCGTGATGCTCGAGCTTCGAATTCGGGCCTGTCATGTCCATGGCAGCTTCGTGACGCGAGAAAATCGCCCGCCGGCGTTCAGCCTGCGGCAAGCCCTTGATGCGCCGCGCCGCGACACCAGCCGCATTGTGCTGCCCCCCGCGGCTTTCATGCATGAACACGAGAAAGTACTCGACCGCTGGCCGGCCGCCGTACGTTATATCGAGGAAAACCAGCTCAACGAATTTTTTGACGGTGACATCAACGAACTCGGCGTCATCATGCTGGGCGGGCTGTACAACAACACCATGCGGGCCCTGATGCATGAGGACCTCGCCGACCTCTATGGCGGATCGCGCATCCCGCTGTACGTGATGAACGTGGCCTATCCCGTCATCGATGCCGAGGTACTGCGCTTCTGCGAAGGCAAGAAGGCCGTTCTGATCGTCGAAGAAGGCCAACCCGACTACCACGAGCAGGCCATCCGTGCCGTGTTGAGCCGCGCAGGCCTGAGCACAATCGTGCATGGCAAAGATCTGTTTTCCATGGCGGG
>VGHA01000172.1 GCA_016868375.1 Betaproteobacteria bacterium
CGCAACTCAACGCCGGTGTCGTTTTGAACCAGATGAACCTGTGATTCGCCCTTGCCGAATCCGGCTGCGCCGCCCTGGGCGTCAAAGCGTAGCGAGTACGACTCGGGCACGACGATGTCCGCCAGCGTGACCTTGCCATTGAACCGCGCCGAGACCGGCCCGATTCTGATCGCGACGACGATGGCGTAGGCGTTGTCGCCGGTGAGTTCGAACTTCTCGCATCCGGTGATACAGCGCTTGAGGATCTCGGGGTCGTTGAGCGCGGCCCAGGCCTGTTCGCGGGTCACGGCGAGCTGTCGGCTGCCTTGCATGTCCATGATGAAGATTCCGGCTGGAGAAAGCAGTGGTAAACAAAGCCCGCGAGTTTACGCTTCCCGGGCCGGGCTGCCGGCGCGCTCAGCCAGCCATTGGCGAAATTCGGGACCCACCTCGTCGTGCTCTTCGCCCAAATCGACCGTGGCCTGCAGGAAACCGAGCTTGGATCCGCAGTCGTAGCGCGTGCCGCGGTAGCGGAATGCGAAGACCTTCTCTCGCCGCAGCAACTGGGCAATACCGTCGGTCAGCTGGATTTCGCCGCCGACGCCTCGCGGCAAAGCCTCAAGTTCTTTGAAGATGCCTGAGCTCAGAATGTATCGGCCGGCGACGGCCAGGGTGGTGGGGGCCACCGCGGGTTCGGGTTTCTCGATGATGCCCGAGACGTCGACGATGTTGTCGGCGACCTGCCGTCCCGAAACAATGCCGTAGCGGCGGGTGTGCTCGCGTGGGACGTCCTGAACGGCAAGGATGCTGGCCCGCCACTCCGCGTACTGAGCCACCATCTGCGCCATGACCGGCGGGGTGCCCACCATCAGGTCGTCGGCGAGCAATACCGCGAAGGGTTCATTGCCCACCAGTTCGCGTGCGCACAAGACCGCATGGCCGAGCCCGAGCGCGCGTGGCTGCCGCACGTAGGTGCAGAGCATGTCATCGGGCGCGATCGACCGTGCAATCGACAGAAGCCCCAGCTTACCGGCAACCTCGAGCTCGTTCTCAAGCTCGTAGGCAGTGTCGAAGTGGTCTTCAACGCTGCGCTTGGTGCGTCCGGTGACGAAAATCATCTGACGAATGCCTGCCGCGTAGGCTTCTTCGACCGCATACTGGATCAGCGGCTTGTCGACCACCGGCAGCATTTCCTTGGCCGATGCCTTGGTGGCCGGTAGAAAGCGCGTTCCGAGCCCGGCGATGGGGAAAACGGCCTTGCGAATCAGTGCGGTGGTCATGGCTTTGACGGATCGATAAAAAAACGACCGCAAGTGTACCGCCACACCCCCGCTGCAGCGCCGCTTATCATTGAGGGTTTTGGGCACTTATCTTCGTTTCCTGCTGCCGGAGAAGCCAACCATGTCAGCCCCTTCGATTGTCCCGGTCATTTTGTGTGGCGGATCGGGAACGCGCCTCTGGCCGCTGTCGCGCAAGAGCTTTCCGAAGCAGTTCGTGCCGCTGGTGGGAGAGCAAAGCCTGCTCGAACTGACCCTGCGGCGGGTGGCGCCGCTGGGCAGCAACGTATTGATGGTGGCCGCCGACGATCATCGGTTCATGGTGCTCGAGGCGCTTGAGGCCGCTGGCAGTGCGGGTTCGATGCTGCTTGAACCGGCGGCGCGCAACACGGCAGCGGCGATGGCGCTGGCAGCGCTCCATGCGCGCGCAAGCGGCGCGGGCGAGTCGCTCATGCTGTTCTGCCCGTCCGACCATCACATTCCCGACGCAGAGGCTTTCGCGGCCACCGTGCGCCAGGGCATGGCGGCTGCGCAGGCGGGCGCAATCGTCACGTTCGGCGTGATGCCCAGTTTCCCCAGTACTGCCTACGGCTACATTCGGCAGGGCGATCCACGCGCAGACGGCAGCCGCCAGGTGGCGCGGTTCATCGAGAAACCCGATGCGGCGCGCGCGGCCCAGATACTGCTGGAAGGCAATGTGCTCTGGAACGCAGGCATCTTTCTGGCAGGCGCCAACGTGCTGCTGGCAGCACTCGAGCGTCATGCGGGCGATATCGTCGCGCAGGTTGCGCGGGCGCTTGATGTCGCGCACCGCGAGTCGTTGCCCTCACGCGCACCCGGTGGAAGCGTATCGCTGGTGCGCCCCGCGGCCGAGGCGTTCTCGGCGGCCCGCTCGCAGAGCATCGATTACGCAGTCATGGAGCAGCACGACGATGTGGCGGTCGTGCCCTTCATGGGCCAATGGAGCGATGTGGGAAGCTGGAATGCAGTGGCCGATCTGACGCCTGCCGATGCGCAGTCCAACCGTCTTCAGGGTCAGGGCATGGCGCATCAGGCCAGCAACACCTTCATTCATGCGCCGCATCGGCCGGTGGTGGCGCTGGGCACGCGCGACCTGCTCATCATCGATACGCCCGATGCGGTGCTGGTGGCGCATCGCGATCATGCTGAACAGGTGAAAGACGTGGTGGCAAGGCTGGAGGGACAGCGCTGTGCGCAGGCGGTCAGCCATCGCAAGGTGTCACGCCCGTGGGGCTGGTACGACAGCGTCGATCAGGGTGACCGGTTTCAAGTGAAACGAATCGGCGTCAAACCGGGCGCCAGTCTCAGCCTTCAGAAGCACCATCACCGGGCTGAGCACTGGATTGTGGTGAAAGGCACGGCCGAGGTAACACGCGGCGCCGATACCTTTCTGCTCAGCGAAAATCAGTCCACCTACATTCCGGTGGGCGAAGTGCATCGGCTGCGCAATCCCGGCAAGATCGAGCTTGAAATGATCGAGGTGCAGTCAGGCGGCTACCTGGGTGAAGACGATATCGTTCGTCTGGAAGATACCTACGGTCGCGTGGCGCGCTAAACCGCTAGCGCTGCGCAATCAGCCGCACCATTTCCGGCACCATCGACTCAGGTTCGGCCTGCGCCGCGCGGGTTAGCGTGTCGAGCACGGCATGCGCCACGGTGCGGTCAGCGCCTGAATCGGCCGCCATTGTCTGGTAGTACCCCAGATCCTTGCAGGCATTGGCCACACTGAAGCGAAGCGCCCCAATGTCTTGTTCGAGCAGATAGGGCTTGAGCCGATCCAGGGCGATGCCGCCACCGCCGCCGCGCGCCAGCACATCCACGAATACCTCGGCAGAGACCTGCGAGCGTTGCGCACAGGCTGCCGCCTCGGCAATCAGGGTAACCAGGCCCAGCGACACAAAGTTGTGCAGCAGTTTCATCCGGTGCCCCGCACCGACGGGCCCTGCATGAAAGATGTTCTCGGCAAAGCAGGCGAGCACCGGTCGGCAGCGCTCGAGCAGCGTCGCCTCGCCGCCCACCAGCAGGTTCAGCCTGCCTTCCGCGGCCTCCTTGGGCGTGCGCGTCATGGCCGCATCGATGAAGTGTGCGCCTGCGGCTTGCACGATCGCCGCCATTTTCTCGGTGGATGAAGGAATCGACGTGGACAGATCGACCACCAGCGCGCCAGGGCGCAGGCCTGCCAGCGCGCCGTCAGGCCCGGTGAGCACCGCTTCAACCTGCGGGCTGCCGGTGACACACACCAGCAGCACCTCAACCTCCGAGGCTACCGCGCGTGCGCTGGGATGCAGGCGGGCGCCGGCTGCCAGCAGTGCATCGAGCGGCTGATTGCCCGGGTGATCAAGCAGGTTCAGAGGATGGCCGTGCCTGACGAGGTTGGCGGCAATGCCAACGCCCATCATGCCGGCGCCGATCAATCCCACGGCAGTTTTCATTGGTTCTCCAGGTCAGCGGGCGCGTGCGAGCCGTTACTCTACGCCGGCCTGTCTCACGATTCACTGCCCTTGCCGAGGAACCGATGGCAGCCGCGACGGTTTTGCAGTAAGGTTTGGCCGTTTTCAAGGAGGGTTCACGATGGCCTATGCGGTCACCGACGATGGCGTCAGACTGTTTTGTGAGTCAACCGGCAGCGGCATTCCGGTGCTTTTCATCCACGAATTTGCAGGCGATTCGGGAAGCTGGGAGCCTCAGGTGCGCCATTTCGGCCGCCGCTACCGCTGCATCACCTACAACGCGCGCGGCTACCCGCCCTCCGACGTGCCACCCACCTCGGCGTCGTACTCGCAGCAGCGTGCGGTGCAGGACGCGATCGCGGTGCTCGATCACTTCGGCGTTCAAAAGGCCCATATCGTTGGTCTTTCCATGGGTGGCTTTGCCACGCTGCATCTGGGCATCCGCCATCCGGAGCGCGCGCTGTCCTTGTGCGTAGCAGGCTGCGGTTATGGTGCAGAGCCTGATAAACGCGACCAGTTCCGCCGTGAGTCGGAAGCCTCGGCAGCCATGCTGCTTGAGCAGGGCATGGATGCGTTCGTTGACCGCTATGCGCTGGGTCCCACCCGTGTGCAGTTTCAAAACAAGGATCCGCGCGGCTTCGAAGCGTTCAAAGCCGACTTCCGCAAGCACTCGGCGCTGGGGTCAGCCAATACGCAGCTTGGCGTACAGCGCGAGCGGCCGTCGCTGTTTGAGCTGCGCGAGGACATGGCGCGCATCAACGTGCCGACCCTCGTCCTGAATGGCGATGAAGACTGGCCCTGCCTGTTGCCCGCGCTCATGATGAAGGAAGTGATCCCCACTGCGGCAATGGCGGTCATTCCCAACGCGGGCCACACTATCAACATCGAGGTGCCCGATGCCTTCAATCGTGAACTGGGCGAGTTTCTTGCATGGGTCGACTCCGGTCGCTGGCCCGCGCGGGATCCGCGGGCCATGGGCAAGTCCATTCTTGGAATGGCCAAGTAAGTCATGACCGTGGCGCGCGGCATCGGTTCAGGGGGTGGCGGGATGGATAGCGGCCTGTCACCCTCCAGTGCTGCCTTGCAGGACCGTGTTCAGACCATGCGCCGCGAGATGACGGGCGCCGAGCAGCCGGCCGCCTCACGGGTGGCGCGCCAGGAAGCGGCGCAGTCGGCGCGAGGGGTTGAGCGAACCCAGTCGCGGCGCGCCGACGAGGCGGGTGCCGTGTCGGTGCGCAATGACTCGGCTCGCGCCGAGCGCAACGCGCGGCGCGATGCACTGCCTCCGGCCATGGCCACTGCCGCGGAAGACCTGCGCAGCCGAATGGCAAATGAGGCCTCTCGCGCGGCTGACACCATGACCGAGGCGGCCACCCAGCGCGCGCTGCGTGAATACGCAAACGCCGGCTGAGGCCGTGCTGCGCGATCTGGTGCTGGTGGGCGGCGGGCATGCCCACGTGGGCGTTGTGCGCCAGTTTGCGATGCGGCCCGAGCCCGGGGTTCGGCTCACCCTGATCAGCCGAAGCGCCAGCTCGCCGTACTCCGGCATGTTGCCGGGCTACATCGCGGGCCATTACCGCTGGGACGAGGTCCATATCGATCTCGATCGCCTGTGTCGGTTTGCCAAGGCCACCCTGATCCGCGCTGAGGTCGTCGGCATCGATCGCGCCGCGCAGCGGCTGCTGCTCGCCGACCGACCGCCGATTTCATACGACCTGCTGTCACTCAACCTGGGGTCCACGCCGCGCAACGACCAGGTGCCGGGGGCAGCCGAGCATGCGGTTGGGGTCAAACCGATCGACGGGTTGAATCGCCGTTGGCTCGCGCTGCTCGAACGCGTGGCGGTGTTTCCCGGACGGGCAAGCATCGCGATCGTGGGCGCGGGGGCGGCGGGCGTTGAACTGGCGTTTGCCATCCACGAACGGGTTGGCGCGCGGCTGCGCGAGCTCGGGCGCGCAAGCGATGACCCGCAGCTGGTGCTGTACGGCGCCAGCGAGCAGGTTCTGCCAACGCACACCGCCGCAGTTCGTCGGCGCGTGGTGCAACTGCTCGACACTCGGAAGATCACGATTCGAACCGGCGAGCCGGTCACGGCGGTTGATCCGGGTCGGCTGCAGTGGCGGGGCCAGTGGCAGTGTCACGATGAAATCATTTGGGTGACTCAGGCGGGCGGCGCGCCCTGGCTGCACGACAGCGGGCTTGCGCTTGACACCCAGGGTTTCATCAAGGTGGATGCCAGCCTGCGATCACTGACGGACACCCGCGTTTTTGCAGCTGGTGACATCGCGTCGCTGCCCGATCGCATGCTGGAAAAGGCTGGCGTGTTTGCAGTCAGGATGGGTCGGCCGCTTGCCGATAATCTTCGACGCGCGCTGCGGGGCGAGTCGCTCAAGGCCTATCGACCGCAGCGTCACTGGCTGGCGCTGATCGCCACGGGCGATCGCCATGCGGTGGCCTCGCGCGGCCCAATCGGATTCTCGGGGCGGTGGGTCTGGCACTGGAAAGATTGGATCGATCGTCGCTTCATGCGCCGCTTCTCCGAATTTCCAAGGCCTGAAACAGGCGCAGGCGTCATGCACACTGCAACACCGCATCGGCTGGCGCTCAGCCCCGATGAGCAGCAGCAGGCGCTGTCGGTGCTTGCCATGCGCTGCGGCGGCTGCGGCGCCAAAATCGGCGCCGACATCCTGTCGCGGGTGCTGGCCCGGCTTGATCCTGGCCATCATCCCGACGTGCTGATCGGACTCGACGCGCCAGACGATGCAGCAGTGCTGCGGGTACCGCCGGGACAGGCACTGGTCCAGAGCGTCGATTTTTTTCGCGCCTTTCTGGACGATCCCTGGCTGTTTGGCCGCATTGCAGCCGTGCACGCGCTCAGTGATCTGTTCGCAATGGGCGCTCGGCCGCAAAGCGCATCGGCCATGGTCACGGTGCCTGCAGGTCTTGATGTCAAGGTTGAAGCGCTGCTGGTGCAATTGATGAGCGGGGCCCTGCAAACGCTTAGGGATGCCGGCTGCGTACTGGTGGGCGGGCACACGGCCGAGGCGCAGGAGCTCGCGATCGGTTTTGCCGTCAACGGTCTGATTGATGAATCGCTCGCGACGCTCACTCGCAAGAGCGGGCTGATACCGGGCGATGTGCTGATCCTGACCAAACCGCTGGGCGTTGGCACGCTGCTGGTCGCGCGGGAGGCGCTGGCAGCGCAGGGCCTCTGGATGGATCAGGCGATCAGCTCGATGCTGCAGTCGAATCAGGCGGCCGCGCAGTGCCTGCGCGATTTCGGCGCGCGTGCCTGCACGGATGTCACCGGCTTCGGCCTGCTCGGGCATCTGTCCGAGATGACCCGTGCGAGCGGTGTTGGCGCGCGGCTCAGGCTGGATGCGGTACCCGCTCTGGCGGGGGCACTCGATTGCCTGGCGGCTGGTCATCGCAGCTCTTTGCACTCGGGCAACGCTCGCGTGGCTGCCCTGGTCGCCGATTACGACCAGGTGGCGCGCGACCCACGCGTTGCGCTGCTGTTTGATCCGCAAACCTCGGGCGGTCTGATTGCAGGCGTTCCCGCCCATCGTGCTGACGCGTGTGTCAGCGCGCTGCACGCGCTCGGATATCAGGGGGCCGCGTGTATTGGCGAGGTTCAACCTGGCAGCGATGAGGCGCGGCCGATTCGATTCGCCTGAGTGAGCGCACCGTCTACCAGACGATCTGGCCCACCCACTCTTTCAGCGCGCGGGCACTCAGGTGTAGCGCTTCAGCCTGCGGAATGAACCGCCTGAGGTCCGCGTAGTCGATGCTCTCGTAGTCCGCTGGCACTGCGATCACCTCCAGACCCGTGGCGCGAAAGTGCGACACCGATCGGGCCATGTGAGACGCAGAGGTCACCAGCAGCACGCGGCGGATGCCGCGCTCAGCGAGCACGGCAGCAGTGTCGGTGGCGTTTTGGCGCGTATTGCGGCTGCGGGTCTCAAGCACAATGGCCGAATCGGGTATGCCGAATGCGCGCAGCACGGTGCGCATCGCTTCGGCCTCCGACTGCGTATGGGTAAGCGGATCATGCCCGCCGCTGGCAATGATCAGCGGTGCCCGACCCGCCTGCCAGAGCCGGGCAGCCTGCCAGACGCGGTCAGACGCTTCGCCAAGATCCGGCCAGGGCCGGGTTGGCGTGGGGGGCGATACGCCGCCGCCCAGCAGCACGATCGCGCCTGCGGTCGGGGTGGCTGCAATCTGCTGGTCGCTGACTAAAGCGACAGCGTCACGACTGACGTGCGCCTGAATCCAGTTCGCAGTCACGGGCAGCGACCACACGGTGAGCCACAGCAGGCCTGCCAGACCGATCAGCGCTGCACTGACTCGCCACTTTGTCAGGCTGAGCAGCAGCGCGAGCAGCCCCAGCGCGAGTGCGCTGCCAAGCGGCGAGATCAGCGCGGTGAGCAGCGCCGAAACCAGCAGCATCGTCAGCGAATGCCAAAGCCCAGCACGCGCAGCGCCTCTGACAGGCGCTCGCGGCCGCGCAGTTCATGCACGCGCCGGGCCGCCTGCAGACTCCAGTCGACCGCGCGCAGGCCCTGTGACGCCT
>VGHA01000173.1 GCA_016868375.1 Betaproteobacteria bacterium
CGCAGGCAAACAGCGCGAGAAACAGGCCCTGCCCAGCCCCGATCAGCACCGTGAGAAAGATGACTGAGAAAGCGGGCTGCATCAGTCGGCCTGTCGACGCGGAAGGTAGCGGTTGGCAGGCCGTGTGCCCCACTCCGGCATCAGCTCATAGCCATCGCGTTCACGAATTGCCTGCGACACCTCGGACTTGGGGTCGTGAACATCACCAAACAGGCGTGCATTGGTCGGGCAGGCCATCACGCAGGCGGGCTTGCGCTCGGCTTCCGGAAGACTCGTATCGGTGATGCGGTCCACGCACAGCGTGCACTTGGTCATGACCTGGCGCGCCTCGTCGATTTCACGCGCACCATACGGGCAGGCCCAGCTGCAGTACTTGCAACCGATGCACTTGTCGTAATCGACCAGCACGATGCCGTCCTCCTTGCGCTTGTAGCTTGCGCCCGTCGGGCAGACCGGCACACAGGGCGGGTCTTCGCAATGCAGGCAGCTCTTGGGGAAGTGCACGGTTTGCGTGGCCGGGTACTCCCCCACCTCAAAGGTCTGTACGCGGTTAAAGAAGCTTCCAATCGGGTCAGCGCCGTACGGGTTGTCATCGGTCAGCGGCCCAGCCGATCCCGAGGTGTTCCACTGTTTGCAGCTGGTGACGCAGGCATGGCAGCCCACGCAAACATTCAGATCAATCACCAAAGCCAGTTGTGTCATCGAATCACCTTCATCAGGCCCGCCATCCAACCCTGCCTGCGCGGCGCTTTCGCCGGCATCCCGCTGACGGGCTTCATCGCATCAAATTGCGGCCAGCTTTCGGCGGGCTCGCCCGCCTCGGCCGGACGGATGCGCACTCGAACGTCATACCAGCCCGCCTGCCCGGTAATCGGGTCGGAATTGGAAATTCGACCGCCCGCCTCGCCATCGGGAAGTTCCTCGCGAATCAGATGGTTCAGTAAAAACCCCTGCTGCGACTCGTTCGCGTCTGCATCCAGGCTCCAGGCGCCGCGCTGTTTGCCAATTGCATTCCAGGTCCAGACGGTGCCGGGTTCCACGGCCTCGCTATGGCGACACAGGCATCGCACCTTGCCCCAGCGAGACTCCACCCACATCCATGCGCCGTCCCCGATGCCGGCGTCCAACGCGGTTCGCGTGTTCACGTACAGAAAGTTGTAGGTGTGAATCTGCCGAAGCCAGGCATTTTGTGAATCCCACGAGTGGTACATCGCCATCGGCCGCTGGGTGACCGCATGCAAAGGGAAACTGTCGGTATCGGTCGCCTGCCATTCGAGGGGCTCGTAAAAGAACGGCAAGGGATCGAAGAAGCGCTCGACGCGTTCGCGAAGTCGCTCAGGAGGCTGCTTGCCCAGATGCCGGCCCTGCGCGGCCAGGCGAAAACGCTGCAGAAATTCAGAGTACACATGAATGACGATCGGATCGCGGTCGCGACGCAACCCCGCCGACTGTGCCCAGTCAAGATAGCCCTGATTCCAGTTGCGCATGTACTGGTGCTCAACAGGAAGGCGGTAGTGGAACACGCAGTTGTTCTGCGCGTACATGTCCCATTGCCGCGGATTGGGCTCGCCACGCAAGGCCTTGTCGCCGTTTTCGCCGCGCCACCCGGACAGAAAGCCAATGCCGGAGCCCGGTGCGGTTTCATAACGAACGACAAAATCAGGATAGTCGCGATATTTTCGCGACCCGTCCGGATTCACGAACACAGGAAACCCAAGGCGCGAGGCCAGCTCAACCAGCACTTCCTGAAACGGCTTGCACTGACCGGTAGGCGGGAGCACCGGTATCCGCACTGAATCCACCGGCCCGTCAAACTCACTGATCGGCCGATCGAGTAACGACATGCAGTCGTGTCGTTCGAGATAAGTGGTATCCGGCAGCAGCAGGTCCGCATAGGCCGTCGTTTCCGAATGAAACGCATCGCACACCACCAGGAAGGGAATCTTGTACTCGCCGGTTTCGGTGCGGTCGCAGAGCATCTTGCGGACCTCGGACGTGTTCATCGTCGAGTTCCAGGCCATATTGGCCATGAACAGCATCAGCGTATCGATGGGATACGGATCGCCGCGCCAGGCGTTGGTGATCACGTTGTGCATCAGACCGTGGGCCGACAGCGGGTGCTCCCAGCTGAAGCCCTTGTCGATTCGCACCGGCTCGCCGGCCGCATCGACAAACAGATCGTCGGGCCCCTCAGGCCAACCGAGCGGCGCGCCGTTCAGGGGGGTATCCGGTTTCACCGCGTCGGGGCCCTTCGGCGGCCTCGCGTTCGGAGGCACCGCTTTCGGATACGGCGATTTATGCCGAAACCCGCCGGGCCGATCAATGGTGCCCAGCAGGCTCATCAGAATGGCGAGCGCGCGGATGGTCTGAAACCCATTGCTGTGGGCGGCCAGCCCGCGCATCGCGTGAAACGCCACCGGGCTACCGGTCACCGACTCATGGCGCTTACCCCAGCTGTCGGTCCATGCAATGGGTAACGAGATCTTCTGATCGCGCGCTGCCGTGCCAAGCTCGTGCGCGAGGCTGCGAATGGTGTCAGCCGATATGCCAGTGATGGCCGACGCCCACTCTGGCGTGCAATCGGCCACCCGTGCCTTCAACAGCTCAAACGCGGGCGCTGCGGGCGTGCCATCTGGCATCGTGAAGCGACCCGTGAGTGCGGGTGAAGCGCCCTCCGCGTGGTCGCTCACAGGTGCGTTGGTGGCCTGGTCCCACCAGAAGAAGTTATGTGGCCGTAGCGGGTTGACCACATCACCTTGCGGATTACGCAGCATCAGACCGTAGTCATCGCTCTCGGAATCCAGGTTCACCAACTGGCTCGCATTGGTGTATCGCGCAAGGAACTCGTGATCAACCAGGTCGAGTCGGATGAGTTCATGAATCAATGCAAGCAGCAGCGCGCCGTCGGACCCCGGTCGGATCGGTATCCACTGGTCAGCGATGGCCGCGTAGCCGGTTCGGATCGGATTGATCGCAATGAAGCGGCCGCCTGCCCGCTTGAACTTCGAGAGTGCCACCTTCATCGGGTTGCTGTGATGATCTTCGGCGGTGCCAATCATCACGAACACGCGGGCGCGCTCCAGATCCGGCCCGCCAAACTCCCAGAACGATCCCCCTATTGTGTAGATCATGCCCGCGGCCATGTTCACCGAGCAGAAGCCGCCATGAGCCGCGTAATTGGGCGTTCCAAACTGACGCGCGAAGAGGCCGGTAAGCGCCTGCATCTGATCGCGCCCCGTGAACAGTGCAAACTTTTTCGGGTCGGTTGCACGCAAATGCCGCAGGCGCGATTCAAGCGTCGCAAACGCCTCGTCCCAGGTGATTTCCTCGAACTCGCCGGCGCCGCGCTCAGACCCTGGTTTACGACGAAGCGGCAGCGTCAGGCGCGCAGGCGAGTACTGCTTCATGATGCCTGCCGATCCCTTCGCGCAGATCACCCCCTTGTTCAGCGGATGATCGGGATTGCCATCGATGTAGCGCACCTGCCCGTCTCGAAGATGCACGCGGATGCCGCAGCGGCAGGCGCACATGTAGCAGGTGGTCGTTCGGATCTCGGTGGCAGCGCCGGGCACCGGTGGCGCAGAGGGATCGTGAATGGGCGTTGAGGGCATAAGACTCCAGGGCAGGCCCGCGGTGACAACGCCGCGGATTATCACCTACCGGGTTCGAACGGGAAACTGCCCACCGAGTCGTCCAGCAAAACCAGGGGACTTAAAGGCTTTACAGGGCCCGCTGCGTCAGACTGCAGACTGATCAATTTGCTTTCGCTTTTCCGTCAGGAGTTCAACATGGCAGCGCTTTCTGTGTTTCGAGCCCTCCGCACACACTTTGCCGCTTTCGCGACTGCGCTTGGGCTTCTTGCTGCGCCCGCACTCAGCGTCGCGCAAGACTTCCCCAACCGTCCCCTTACGCTCACGATGCCCTATGCGCCCGGCGGCCCGGGTGACGCGATCACGCGTGTATTCGCAACGTCCTTGCAGAAATTTTTAGGCCAGCAGGTGGTGGTCGACAACCCTGCAGGCGCCTCTGGCACGATTGGTACGGCCAAGGTCGCGCGTTCAAAACCAGACGGCTACACGCTACTGATGATCCATGTAAGCCATGCCACCAACGGCGCCATGTTCAAAAGCCTGCCGTATAACCCGGTGGACGACTTCGAGCCGGTGGCCCGTGGCACCAGTGGCCCCATGGTGATTGTTGCGCGCCAGGGTTTCCCTGCCACCACGGTGCCAGAGTTCATTCAATTCGTGCGCGCCAATGCCGACAAGATCAGCCTCGCGCATGCGGGCGTGGGCTCTGCCTCACACCTGTGTGCACTGATGATGATGAGTGCGCTCAAAGTCAAGCTCAACGAAGTACCCTACAAGGGCACCGCACCGGCGCTCGCCGACCTGATGGGCGGACAGGTTGATGTGCTGTGCGACCAAACTTCCGGCACCGTGCCGCAGGTGCGGTCAGGGCGAATCCGCGCTATCGCAGCCGCTGGAAAAAATCGTCTGCCCCAGCTGCCTGATGTCCCGGCCATCGCTGAAGCGGGTGTTGACGGCCTCGACATCAATATCTCGTTTGGACTGTACGCGCCCAAAGGAACGCCTAAGCCCGTCATCGACAAGCTGGTGGATGCCATGAAGAAGTCCGTCACCGACCCCGATACCCAGGCAAGGCTGGAGCAGATGGGTGTTGCGGCCGTGCCGGTCGATCAGGCCACACCCGAGGCATTACGTGCCCACCTTCGCCGCGAGATCGATACGCTCGTGCCGCTGCTGATACGCGCCGGGGTGCAACCGAACTGACCGTTTCACCGGGCGATGAAGTGCTTTACAAAATTCGCAAAGGGGGGCGTACACTGGCCTGAGAACCATCAAACACCCGATATCGGGGATAGGTAAAACACAATGGCCAACACCCCCACCCGAACGGTTAAAGGCAAGCTTGCCCATACTGACGTCAACAAAGCCCCGGTCGTTCAGGGTCGGCGCGCCTTCTTTACGTACCGTGACCTTGGGGTCGCTGAGGCCTCGGGCGGCGTCATGAAGGCGCAGGTTCATCAAACCAAAAAAGGGCTGGGCGAGCCGACCGGTTGGCATTACCACACCTGCGATGGCCAGTTTGTTTACATCCTCAAGGGCTGGGTTGATCTCGAATTTGAAGGTGGCGAAAAGCTGCACCTCGAAGAGGGCCACTCCTGCTACATCCCAGGCGGCCTCATTCATAACGAAACTGCCATGTCGATGGACTATGAAGTCCTGGAAGTGCATCTGCCTGCAGACCGAATGGGAACTGTACCGGTTGAGGCGCCAACGGTTTAGTACACCCAAACCTGCACGATCCCATGAGTTCCACAACCCTCGATCAACTCGCCTGCGCCCAAGTCCTGGGGCGCCTGTTCCAGCGGCTCGACAGCTTTGACTATCCTGGCGTAGCCGAACAGTTTTCGCAGTCGTGCGAATGGCATCGACAAGGCAAGGTGCTCAAGAGCCATGCGGACATCATTGCCGCGCTGCACCTGCGCCCCAGGCATCTGTTCGTACAGCACATTCTGCATGATGTGGTGTGCGACCCCATTGACGACATGCGCATGAGCGGCTTTGCCTACATGAGCGTGTTTCGCAAGGAATTCGACAGCCCGCCGAAGATTCCGCTGCCCGCAGAGCGGCCTGACATGCTTATTTCATGGAAGGCCGAATTTGAACGTCAGGGCGACCGGTGGCGTATCAAACACCTGTCGAATACGGCGCTGTATCGATAGGCGTCACCGCTGTTCGTCAGCCCCACCAGTTGTGACGGCGCGAAAAACCGCCATCAATTTCAAGAACGGCGCCTGAAGTGTAGCTGGAGCGATCAGACGCCAGAAACACCACCGAGGCTGCAATTTCTTCAACCTGAGCCGGCCTGCGAAAGGCCGCATGCGCGCCCAGTTCAGCCCAACGCGACTCATCGCCAAAGCGTTCGCGCGCGCGAACCTTCAGCAGCGCCTCAAGCCGGCCGGTTAGCACCATCCCTGGGCTTACGCCCACGACCCGAACCCCATGATCGGGCCCCTTGCTGCCCAGTGTGCGCGTCAAGGCCTCAAGTGCCGCGTTGCCCGTGCTGCCCGCCGCATAGCTGGGATCGAGTCCGGTGGCCGACGCTCCGATCACATTGACGATCACGCCGGATTGCCGGGCGACCATGCGCGTATAAGACTCGCGCATCATTGATATGTAGCCAAACACTTTCAGATCCCAGGCCTTGCGCCAGGTGTCCTGCGACACCTGCTCAAGCGGGCCCCCCGGAATCGCGCCTGCATTATTGACCACCACGTCGACCTCAGGGTAGGCCGCTGTCAGACGGCCCGCTGCGGCATCGTCAGATAAATCTTCCGGCGCGATCTGGACCTGGCTCCCGTGCTTTTCGTGCAGCGCCCGTGCGAGCTCCTCGAGCCGTTCGCGTCCTCGGGCGACAAGGACAAGTCGGGCACCTTCGGCAGCGAACAGCGCTGCGATCGATCGGCCAATTCCTTCTGACGCGCCGGTGACCATGACCTGTTTATCGCGCAACCCGAGTTCCAACGCGACTCCCGAGACGATTGATTAACGAGAGCGGCGAGTGTGAAGCATATTGGACGAACGCGCGCAGAGCATCTCGAAGACGCGCAACACTCACAACACCAAGACGCCATGTGCGTCACCTCAGGGAGATATCATGACCCACCCACGATTGGGCCGGCATCGGCGCGCGTTCATTTCGCTGGCTGCCACGGCAGCGCTGCTTGGCGTGAGCACATCAGCGTCCGCGCAAGGCAATGCCCCGTTCAAAATCGGCATGGCCACCGACATGTCCTCGGCGTACAGCGACATCACCGGCAAGGGCTCGGCTATTGCGGTGCAAATGGCAATCGATGACTTCGGCGGTAACGTCCTCGGCCGAAAAATCGAGCTGCTCGTGGCCGACCATCAGATGAAGCCAAGCGTGGGTGGCCCGCTGATCACACAGTGGTTTGATCGTGATGGCGTGTCGGTGGTGGTAAGTCTGGCGGGATCCTCGGTGGCATTGGCTGCCAACGCCATCGCCAAAGACCGCCCCAATCGCACGCTTCTGCACACCATCCCGCTTAGCAGCGAGCTGAGCGGCAAGTCCTGCCTGCCCAACGCCGTACACTGGGCCCCCGATTCATTCGCGCTCGCATCAGCGGTCACCCGTAACATCACCGAACAGGGCGGCAAAAACTGGTTCCTGATGGTGCAGGACACCGCTGCAGGCCCCCCGGCGCGGGCTGCTGCTACGGCCGGTGTGTCGGCGGCAGGCGGCAAGATTCTCGGTGACGTCCGTGTTCCGTTCAATGCCGGCGACGTGTCGTCATTTGTGCTGCAGGCACAGTCCTCTCGCGCGCAGGTGCTGGGCGTCGGGTTCGGCGGCAACGACCTTGTCAATATCGTGAAAGCCTCTCATCAGTTCGGGCTGCAGAAGGCCGGCACGCGAATCGCTGCCCTGGTGTTCTTCAGTACCGATCTGCTGGCAATCGGCCAGGAGAGCGCCGCGGGAATCACCTTCGTCATGCCTGCGTACAACGACATGAACGACCAGTCGAAGGCCTGGGCGCAACGCTTCGAAAAGCTGGCGGGCAAGCCGCCAAGCTGGGGCCACATGGCTGACTACGAGGGCACGCTTCACTACCTGCGAGCAGTACGCGCCGCTGGCACGGACGACGCGCAGAAAGTCGTCCCGATGATGCGCTCGATGCCCATCGACGTGTTTTCGGTGAAAGACGCCCAGATCCGTGAAGACAACAAGCTGGTGCGCCCCATGTACCTCACCCGCGTCAAGGCGCCGTCGGCGTCCAAGTATCCGGGCGATTTCTACGAAATCATTGGTCAGGTCAGCGCAAAAGATGCCTTTGCGCCAATGAATCCGGCGTGTTCGCTGGTCAAGAGCAAGTAAGCCCTTGACCACGCCACACCAAGCGGCACCGCAGGCCGTGCAAACTCCTGTTCTTGAGGCCCGAGGCCTCAGGAAGGAGTTTGCCGGCTTCGTGGCGGTCGACGGGGTCGATCTTCAGGTGCGCGAAGGCACCATCCACGCGCTCATCGGCCCCAATGGCGCCGGCAAGAC
>VGHA01000174.1 GCA_016868375.1 Betaproteobacteria bacterium
GAACTCAAAAAACTGAGATTCGTTTGTGCAAAATTCTATTCACTTTGGTAACAGATGGAACCAACTGCGATTTGGGGGGCACCCCCGGGGTGGGGTCGGCGTGGCGGGGGATTTGAGAAAGGAGGGTGTCATACTGGTATGACAGTTCATCGGCAATGCTCTTGAATCAGCTCGGCAGCAAAGGCCCGTTAGTTCTGAATGGACTTGACGCGCCTACCCGCCGATGGGAACCCAAATCTTTTTCAAGGGGGCCTATTCCTCAGAAACTCCGTCACGCCGCCTGCAGTGAATTCCTCAACTCCCATCCGGTAGCCGATCACAGCCTGATCGCCCAGCCTGCGGCGGGCGCCGGAAATGATCTCGAGCGCAAAACGCATGCGGTTTTCCAGGCTTCCGCCGTAGCGGTCATCGCGCTGATTGGAAAAGGGCGAGACGAACTGGCCAATCAGATGTTCCTGGGCGTCGTGAATCTCGTCGCCGTCGGCCTGCGCGTCCCGCGCATTGACTGCAGCGGAGACAAAAAACTCGACCATCTCGCCGACTTCGCGGGTGCTGAGCGAGTGAGGTGTGCCGCCGCTTCGCGGACAAGCGATTTCCGAGGGAGCGACCAGCGTCCCTACCCGTCTGCCCAGGTGCTGTCGGCCTCCCTGGTTGAGTTGCACGATGAATAGCGCGCCCTGTTCGAGGATCGCATCGCTGATCCTGCGCAGGCCCGCAATCACGCCGGGGTCGAAAAGCGGCAAGGCGTGCGGCACGACGCCCTCAAGCGGGTGAAGTCTTGTCGCTTGGCTCACGACAACACCCGCACCGCCTTCGGCCACCGTGCGATAGAATGCGAGCGTCCGCTCCCCTACCCGACCCTGTTCGGCAAGGTTGGATGTGGTCGCGACCCGCATGACCCGGTTCTTGTTCATGAGCGCGCCCAGGCCGATAGGCGAGAACAGGGTAGGAAAGCGGCTGTCGCAGCAGTGCTCTGTCGCAAGCCCGCGCTCGCGCGATCTGGCCACCTCGGCCGGGGTCATCAGGCAGTCTCCATGGCAAAGTCGAATCGAGTATGCATCGGGAAACGATCCCTTTCGAAGAGGGTCGATTTCACTTTTGACGCGATTCGGGCAACATTGACCCGCCGGGGGACGCCGTCATTGCCGACAGGCACCCTGCGGATGATTTTCCTGGAGAATGCTTCATGAACAAAAGCAAGTCATTGCGCGGTCTTGTTGCGGCCGCCGGCTCCTGCCGGATTCTCGGCGGTGCTTCGGAGCGCCTTCGATGAGTGTCGGCACCTGCCCGCCCGGGGTAATGCCTGAGGCGCGATTGCGTGAGCTCGGCATCGTGTTGCCCCCGGCATGGATAGACAAACCCAATCGCGTCCGGGCCCTGCGCTCTGGCATCCATGTCCACATGAGCGGCCACGGCCCCATCGAACCGCTCACCGATACGCCTACCATCATCGGCAAGCTCGGCCGCGAGTTATCAGAGGCGCATGGCTCGGCGGCGGCGCGCGAAACCGGGCTCTACATCCTGGGTACGCTCAAGGGCTGTATCGGTTCGCTCGACTGGGTGGTGCGCGTCGTGCACGCGATCGGATTCATCAATTGCGCACCGGGCTTCAATACCCCCTCGCTCGTTCTCAACGGATTTTCCGATCTCATGCTCGAGGTGTTTGGCGAGATCGATCGACACACGCGCTCAGCGATCGGCGTGGCCGAGCTCTACCGGGACATTCCGATCGAAATCGAAGCCCTTTTCGAAGTCAGAGACTGAAGCGCTAAGCGGAGAATCGATATGACCCAGCGGATCACCCCGCAAACAAACGGCGTCTTCATCATCGCCGCGACCCCCTTCAGCGACGAAGGTGAGGTCGACTATGCAAGCATCGACAGTCTGACCGATTTTTATCTGAGTTTCGGCATCGGCGGTCTCACGATCCTCGGCATCATGGGCGAAGCGCAAAAGCTCTCGGCAGATGAGTCGCTCGCAGGCATGCGGCGCTTTCTTGCTCGCGTAAACGAGCGTATTCCGGTAATCGTCGGCGTCTCCGCGCCGGCCTTCGACCCCATGGTCTCACTCGCCCGCGCCTCGATGCAGGCGGGGGCAGCCGGCGTCATGATTGCGCCGCCCGCAACGGTCAAGACCGACGAACAGTTTTTCAATTTCTTCGCCGGTGCCTGCCGGGCCCTCGGCCCGGAAGTGCCCGTGTGCCTGCAGGACTATCCGGCGGTCACCGGAGCATGGATGTCGGTGCCGGTATTCGAAAAGATTGTCCGTGAGCTGCCCCAGGTGGTGATGCTCAAGGCCGAGGACTGCCCAGGGCTTACCAAGATTTCCCGCATTCGCGCGCTCGAGGCCAAGGGGCTTCGGCGCAGTTCGATCCTGGTCGGCAACAACGGCCTCTTTTATCCGCTCGAACTCGCCCGCGGCGCCGATGGCCCCATGACCGGCGTCGCCTATCCCGAGATGCTTACCGAGGTCTACCGTGCGATGCGGGCGGGCAACCGCGATCTCGCAGACGACATTTTTGAAATCTACCTTCCGCTGGTTCGCTACGAGACCCAGGCCGGGGTCTCACTCGCGTGGCGAAAGGAGATTTTGCGGCGACGTGGCGCGATACGCAGCGCGAAGGTTCGTTCGCCGGGTGTTCAGCTGAGCGCGGACGAACACGATGACCTCACCCGCATGATGGCGCGGATCGAATCCAAGCTGAGCGCGCTCAAGCGCGGTTGACCCGGCCTGGCCACCCCTTTCAAAGGATCATGCGATGCAATTTGATACCGTAGTTCGTGGCGGTACCGTTGTCAATGCCGATGGGCCCGCCCGCGCGGATGTGGGGATTGTGGGCGAACGCATCACCGCGGTGGGCGAAGGGCTGGCACCGGGTAAACGAGAGATTGATGCACGCGACCGGTTGGTGATGCCCGGGGGTATCGACAGTCACTGCCACATCGAGCAGGTATCGTCCTTTGGCATCATGTGCGCCGACGATTTCCACTCGGCAACGGTATCGGCCGCGTTCGGTGGCACGACGACCGTCATTCCCTTTTGCGCGCAACACCGCGGCGACTGTATTCCGGAGGTTCTCGCCGACTATCACCGGCGTGCGGCCGAAAAAGCGGTGATCGACTACGGCTTTCATCTGATCGTTGCCAATCCCGACGAGCAGACGCTTAGCGGTGACTTGCCGGCTGCGATCGAGACCGGCGTGCGTTCTTTCAAGATCTTCATGACCTACGAACGGATGCGCCTGCACGACGAACAGATTCTCGACGTGCTGATGACCGCGCGCAGCCACGGTGCGTTGGTCATGGTCCATGCTGAAAATCACGGCATTATCAGCTGGCTCGCGGGCCGCATGGTCGGACAGGGCAGGGTTGCGCCGCGATACCACGCGATCTGTCATACCCGTTCATCCGAGGCCGAGGCGATCAACCGGGTGATTGCGCTGGCTGAGGTGGTCGATACCCCGATTCTCATCGTTCATGTGAGTACGATCGAGGGTGTCGCAGCGATCCGGCAAGCGCGTGCGCGTGGCGTCAAGGTCTATGGCGAGACCTGCCCCCAATACCTCTTTCTAACTGCCCGCGACATCGACCGCGGGCTCGAAGGCGCGATGTTCTGCTGTTCGCCGCCGCCCCGCGACGAGGCGGCGCAGCAAGCCTGCTGGCAGGGCCTCAAGGACGGCGCGCTCGCCGTCTATTCGTCCGACCACGCACCGTACCGCTACGATGCCAGCGGAAAACTGCCCAAGGGTGAAAAGACAAGTTTCAAGGAGATGGCAAACGGCGTACCCGGGCTCGAGTTACGGCTACCGCTGCTCTTTTCCGAGGGCGTCGGCAAGGGTCGCATCAGCCTTGGCGAATTCGTCCAGCTCACCGCGACGCACCACGCCGAGGTGTACGGATTGCCCTCAAAAGGGAGGATCGCGCCGGGCTGTGATGCGGATATTGCGATCTGGGACACCACGCGCAGCGTCAAGATCTCATCGACTGCGCTTCACGACAATACCGGGTACACTCCCTACGAAGGGCGGGCGCTGACCGGTTGGCCGGTGATGGTGTTGTCACGCGGAGATCTGATCATCGATCAGAGTCAGTCACCTTCGGTGATCCACGCAGAGCGCGGCCGCGGCCGGTTCATTGCGCGCGTGCGCAGCGATGCGGCAGCGCCAGCCGGACGCAGGATCGCAGAGGTCGAACAGCTCGCTGCCTGGGGAGATTCGCTTTGACTCGCAAGCTTCACATCGCCGCGGCCCAGCTTGGGCCTGTCCATCTGGCCGACTCCCGCGAATCGGTGGTCGCACGCCTTCGCGCCCTGCTCGCCCAGGCCCACGCCCGAGGGGTGCGTTTTGTCGTGTTTCCCGAGCTCGCGCTCACGACATTCTTTCCGCGCCACTGGTTTGAAGACCAGACGAGCATTGACGCCCGCTTTTTCGAAGCGACCATGCCCTCGCCCGCCACGCAGCCTCTGTTTGACGACGCGCGGCGCTGCGGTATCGGCTTTTATATTGGCTATGCTGAGCTTACACAGCAGGACGGGCGGATCCGACGGTTCAATACCGCAATCCTGGTGTCGCCATCGGGAGAGATCGTAGGCAAATACCGCAAGGTTCATTTGCCCGGCCACGCCGACCACAAGCCCAAGGCAGCCTTTCAGCATCTGGAGAAAAAATACTTCGAGGTGGGTGACCTCGGGTTTCGAACCTGGCGATCGCAGGATGCCATCATGGGCATGTTGATTTGCAACGACCGACGCTGGCCCGAGGCCTTCCGCGCGCTTACGCTGCAGGGTGCGGAGCTTGTCGCGTTAGGCTTCAATACGCCAAGCGAAAACCTCCACTACCCCGAGCCGCCGGCGTTGCGGGTTCACCACCACCTGATCATGGCGCAGGCAATGGCCTTTATGAATGCGACCTGGTTGGTCGAGACCGCCAAATGTGGATTTGAAGACGGCTTTAGGATGTTCGGCCATTCGGTGATCGTTGCCCCATCGGGTGAGATGGTGGCAAAGACTGCAACCGAAGAGGATGAGTTGATCAGTTTCGATGCTGATCTCGACATGGCCCAGGATCTCAAGCGCACCATGTTCAACTATGCTGCGCACCGTCGTCCCGAGCATTATCGGATTCTGGTCGACCGCGTCGGAGCGGAGGTTACGCCGGCCAACGGCTAAGCCGAGGTAGGCGCCCGCACCGCCCAATGTTGGGGCGGCACGCGCTTTGCTCGGTAGTTTGCTTGCAGTGTCTGTTCGAGTCCCGACCGGTGAGCCGGTCTGCCCTTTTAGGAGAATTGAATGGACGCCTCCCACCCTGTGAGCACAGAAGACGCGTTAACCACAGCACTGGACAACTTCGGTCATAGAGGGACCTGCGTTGCCCGGTGCTATGGATAACGCTGCGGTGGTGGCTGGTTGAAGGCGGACCCTCACAGGCCGACGGCATCAAAGTGCCCAAGGTGGAAGATACGAAGATCTTCACAGGCAAACCGGAGGGTCCGAGATGAATAGTAGCAAAACGGTGGTTGGGATTGATATTGCGAAACGGGTGTTTCAGTTGCACTGGATCGACATGGAGACTGGAGAAATCGTGAGCCTGCAGCTCAAGCGTGAGCAGTTCCTCGAGCACTTTGCCAACCGGCAAAAGTGCCTGATCGGCATGGAAGCCTGCGGTGGTGCGCAGCACTGGGCGAGGAAACTCACGGCGATGGGTCACCAAGTCAAGCTGCTGCCAGGCAAGGCGGTCAAAGGTTTCGTGATCGGCAACAAAAACGACCGACAAGATGCCCGGGCGATCTGGACGGCGGTGCAGCAACCGCATGTGAAGGCTGTCGCCATCAAGACTGAAGCACAACAGGCGATCCTGGCGCTGCATCGGATGAGAAGCCAATTGGTCAAGTTCCGTACCGCCCAGATCAACGGGCTGAGGGGATTGCTTACTGAATACGGTGAAGTGATGCCGCAAGGCAAGGCGGGGGTCAGGAAAGGCATCTCCGATGCACTGGGCAAACTGGCTGACCGTCTTCCAGCGATGGTCATCGATACCCTGCGCGAGCAATGGGCACGCATCGAGAAGATGAATGAGGAGATCGCCACCATCGAGCAGCGCATCAAGCACTGGCTCAAGCAGGACGATGCCTGCAAGCGTATCGCCGAGATACCTGGCGTGGGGCCACTGACTGCCACGGCGGCGGTTGCGATGATGGGCGATCCGAAGGCCTTTAAATCGGGGCGGGAGTTTGCAGCGTTTGCGGGCCTGGTGCCGCGACAGGTAGGCACAGGTGGGCGTGTCAAGCTGCTGGGGATCAGCAAGCGAGGTGACACGTACCTGCGGACCTTACTGATTCATGGTGCGCGATCGGTACTGACGCATGCCAAGGATCCGGGCCCATGGGTGACTGAATTACGCCGGCGCCGGCCACTCAATGTGGCCATCGTAGCGCTGGCCAACAAGATGGCACGCACGATCTGGGCGGTACTTGCCCACGAGAGGACGTACCAAAAGGGGTTTGTGAGTCGACCCGCGTAGGGAAGGCGCACGACACAAGCGTATCAACCACTTTGAAAGGAGCGGTCGCCGTAAAGGTTGCGCAGGATCGATGAACGTGTGATGGCAAACAGGTCAGACCGTGACCCGCCAAGCCTGAATGTTCGTAAGGACTTCGAGTCCTTCAGGAGAATGAGGCGCGGGTCAGCGGATTCCATCAGGGCCAGCAGGAAAAATCCTCCTGCACCACAGGCCGGATATAGAACTGCAGCCTATCTGTCCCACCACACACAAAACGATCTTGGCAAACGGGAGGCGTCCATATAGCATGAACATGATTGACCCAATGGTGCAAAGGCTTGCTCTTGCACAAAGTACCCTGCTCGAACCAGCGAGCTTGAAGCAGTCCGACTTGGTGCGAGCCCTGGCTTGTATTGCCGAGCACCGGGTGGATGATGCGGATCTTTATTTCCAATACACCCGAAGCGAGGCCTGGAGTCTTGACGAGGGCATTGTGAAATCAGGAAGTTTCTCGATTGATCAAGGCCTTGGCGTAAGGGCGGTCCAAGGCGAGAAAAGCGCATTTTCGTACTCCGATGGCATTAGCGAGGCGATCCTGATGGACGCTGCTCGAGCCACGCGAAGTATCGCCCGTCAGGGTGGCGGTCAAGCAAGGCTCAAGCCGAAAATGAAGCGCGCCAAGATTGCGCAGCATTATGGCGTTGCAGATCCTATTGCCGCGATGACGGCCGACGATAAGGTTGCCCTTCTACACAAGATAGAAGCCTACGCTCGCGGTCGCGATTCGAGGATTCGCCAGGTGATGGCTTCGCTCGCCGCCGAGTGGGATGTGATGCTGGTAGCGCGGCTCGATGGCACCATGGCTGCCGATGTTCGACCACTGATTCGCTTGTCGGTGAGCGTCATCGTTGAGCAAAAAGGGCGCCGTGAGCAAGGCTATAGCGGTGGCGGCGGTCGTTTTAACCTCGACTACTTTACCGAAGCACAAGCCTTTGCCCATGTCGATAAGGCCGTGGATCAGGCCCTGCTCAATCTTGAGGCGAGGCCTGCGCCAGCAGGGCAGATGACCGTGGTGCTTGGCTCGGGCTGGCCTGGGATTTTGCTCCATGAAGCGGTGGGCCATGGCCTAGAGGGGGACTTCAATCGTAAGGGCTCATCGGTGTTTTCGGGTCGGATCGGCGAGCGTGTTGCAGCAAAAGGCGTGACCGTGGTTGATGACGGTACGATTGCCGACAGGCGCGGTTCGCTCAATATCGACGACGAAGGCGAACAAACCCGTCGGACGGTTTTGATTGAGGACGGCGTCTTAAAGGGCTATTTGCAAGACCGGCTTAATGCACGGCTGATGAAGGTAGCGCCGACCGGCAATGGGCGTCGCGAATCCTTTGCCCATCTCCCGATGCCCAGGATGACCAATACCATCATGCTCAATGGCGATAAGGATCCCGAAGAGATCATCGCATCGATCGATCGCGGTATTTATGCGGTCAATTTTGGTGGCGGCCAGGTGGATATCACCAATGGCAAGTTTGTGTT
>VGHA01000175.1 GCA_016868375.1 Betaproteobacteria bacterium
GCGGGCCATATTCTTGAGGCTGGACGCGCGCTGGTCATTGCGGTCAATAAGTGGGATGCGGCGAAACCCGCGGAACGAGACCGGCTGAAACTCGATCTTGACCGACGCCTGCACTTCCTCAGTTTCGCGAAAACGCATTTCATCTCGGCTCTGAACGGAAGTGGCGTGGGCGCGGTGATGCGCTCGGTTGATGCTGCGCATGCTGCGGCGACCGCTCGCCTGTCCACGCCGCGTCTCACCAGGGTGCTGCGCGATGCGGTTGAACAACAGGCGCCGCCGCGCCGCGGCCCGATTCGGCCAAAACTGCGGTACGCGCATCAGGGGGGGCAGAATCCGCCAATCGTGGTCATTCACGGCACCTCGCTTGACCATGTGCCCGACACCTACCGGAGATACCTTGAATCCACGGTGCGCTCCGCATTCGGGCTTCAAGGCACACCACTCCGGGTTGAATTCAGGACCGGCGCGAATCCCTACGCACAGCGGGGCTGATCAACCGAAAGTCGCACGGCCCGCACCGTGGCTGTTGGGTCACGGTGCAGGTGCCAGGCTGCGTACCTGACAGCGTCGAGGCATTCGACGCGCGCGATCGGTTTTTCAGCTACATTTCGCGGGGGCTGCATACTCCTCCACACAACAACATCAGGCCAAGCCACCATGAGCAATAAAGGGCAACAGCTACAAGACCCGTTCCTCAATCTGCTGCGCAAGGAGCATGTTCCGGTCTCGATCTATCTGGTCAACGGCATCAAGCTGCAGGGCCAGATTGAATCTTTCGATCAATACGTGGTTCTGCTGCGGAACACGGTGACGCAAATGGTTTACAAACACGCGATTTCCACCGTCGTGCCCGGGCGCGCGGTCAACTATTCGCACGAGAGTACCGAAAACTGACAACCGCACCGTCTGAGGTCACACGCTGCCTTCTGGTGTCGGTCGCGCTTGGGCGCGAGCGCCCCGATTCCGCTGCACTCGAGGAATTGTCCGCACTCGCCGTGTCGGCGGGATACGAGATCACCGAACGCATTCAGGTGCGGCGCGAACGCGCTGATGCGGGGTTGTTCGTTGGATCCGGCAAGGCGGAGGAAATCGGTGCTCGAATCGCTGAGTCCCAGGCTGCGGTAGCCATCTTCGACCAGGAACTGTCGCCGATTCAGCAACGCAACCTGAGCCGGCTGTGGAACTGCCCGGTACTTGATCGCACCGAACTGATCCTCGATATCTTCGCGCGGCGAGCCCGCAGCCATGAGGGCAAACTCCAGGTCGAACTCGCTCGGCTTGAGCACTTGTCGGCCAGGCTGGTACGAGGCTGGACGCACCTCGAACGCCAGCGGGGCGGAATCGGCGTACGTGGCGGCCCCGGCGAGACACAGCTTGAACTCGACCGCCGGATGTTGGGCGTCCGGGTGCGTCGTCTTCGCGAGCAACTTGAGCAGCTACGCCGGCAGCGTCGAACACGCAAGCGGGCGCGCGATCGTCGCCCGGCATTTGCAATATCGCTGGTGGGCTACACGAACGCCGGCAAGTCGACGCTGTTCAATGCGCTCACTGGCGCAGGCACGCTTGCCGCCGACCAGCTGTTTGCCACGCTGGATACGCTTACGCGGCGCCTGCAGTGGATTCCCGCCGCCGATCTTGTCATTTCAGACACCGTGGGATTTGTCCGTAAATTGCCTCACCAGCTGGTGGAAGCCTTTACGGCAACGCTCGAGGAAACAGCTGATGCCGATCTGCTGCTTCACGTGGTGGATTCGTCTGCGCCCGACCGGGACGAGCAGATCGAGGCGGTTGACCGGGTGCTGCGGGAGATCGGTGCGGATTCGGTTCCGCAACTGCGGGTCTACAACAAGATTGATGCAAGCGGACGCGAGCCCGGTGTCGCATCGCACCCCTGTGGTAGCATCAGCGGGGTGTCGGTGAGCGCGCTGACGGGCGCCGGGTTACCCGGTCTACGGCAGCTGATTCTGTCTCACCATCAAACCTGGCTCGACCAGGCCGCCGGTCGCCGACTGGCTGCGGAAACTCCTTTCCATTGATCATGCGCAAGCCTTTCCGAATTTTCTCGCTGAACGATCCCGGTTGGGGGCGTGGCAGCGGTAGCGATCCGAAACCCTCGCCGCAACGCGGCGACGGACCACCAGATCTCGACGAACTGTGGCGCGACTTCAATCGCCGCATCAATAGCCTGTTCCGCAAGGGGGGCGGCTCGTCCCCACCCCCGGGCGACGGCCAGGGATCACCGTCCGGCTCCGCCAAAGGCGCGGGCACGGGGCTGGTGGTCATTGCGGTGGCGGGAGCACTGCTCTGGCTGGGCAGTGGCTTTTACATCGTGCCTGAAGGTAATCAGGCGGCGATCATGCGGTTTGGCGAGTTTCGGCAGCTCGAAGAACGAGCGGGTTTTACCTGGCGCTGGCCTTACCCGGTTGAAGCACACGAACTGGTCAATGCCCAGCAGCTCCGCCAGGTTGAAGTCGGCTATCGCAACACCGTGCGGAACAAGACGCTGCGCGAGTCGTTGATGCTGACCAATGACCAGTCAATCGTCGACATCCAATTCGCGCTGCAGTTCCGAATCGGCGATGTCCGCGCCTTCCTGTTCAACAACAACTTCGGCGGGGCATCCGAAGACGCGGTGCGGCAGGCGGCGGAAAATGCGATGCGCGAAGTCGTAGGTCGGCGCACCATTGATCAGGTGCTCTACGAAGAAAAAGAGCAGGTGGCGAAAGACACCCGGCAGCGCGCGCAGGCGCTGCTCGACCGGTACGCATCAGGCATCACACTCATCGATGTCACGATCCAGCAGGCGCAGCCTCCCGACCAGGTTCAGGACGCGTTTGAAGATGCCAACAAAGCAGCTCAGGATCGCGAGCGGCTCATTAACGAAGGTCGTGCTTACGCCAATGACATCATCCCCAAGGCCCGCGGCGCTGCTGCCAGGTTGGGTGAAGAGGCGGAAGGCTACAAGCAACGGATGATTGCCACCGCGCAGGGCGATGCTTCACGGTTCCGTCAGGTGCTTACCGAGTACAGCAAGGCGCCCCAGGTCACGCGCGAACGCATGTACACCGAAATGATGCAGCAGGTGCTTACCAGCACCAGCAAAATCTATATTGATGCCAAAGGCGGCAACAATCTGCTCTACCTTCCGCTGGATCGCCTGATTCAGCAGAGCGGTGGTTCCGATTCGCCCGGCATGGGCAGAGCCTCAGGTGGCTCTGATTCGTCGTCACCAGTCAGCGTTCCGCCGCCGCCAGCGCCGCGCTCTGACGGAATTCGCGGTCGCGACCGCGACTCCCGCTGATAGGGGGCCTGAATCATGCATCGAATCATCCCCGCGCTACTTGCCGCTGCCGTATTTCTCGCGCTGTTCCTGTCAGCGGTGTTCGTCGTCGATCAGCGTCAATATGCGGTCGTCTACACGCTTGGTGAAATCAAGCAGGTCATCGACAAACCCGGGCTTCACTTCAAGTGGCCGCCCCCGTTTCAAAACGTCGCTTACTTCGACAAGCGAATCCTGACGCTCGATACCGCTGAGGTAGACCGATTCATCACGTCGGAAAAACTCAATCTGCAGATTGACACCTTCGTCAAATGGCAGATCGTTGAGCCCAAGGGGTTCATCCGCTCGGTGCAGGGTAGCCAGAGTATTGCCGCCGACCGTATCTCGCGCAGCCTGCGCGACGCGCTCAACAACGAGATCGCCAAGCGAACGGTGGCCGATATCATTTCCGGCGAGCGCGACAAGCTCACGGAAGCTGTTCGTCAAAAGGTCGACGAAGACTCTCAGCAGATAGGCGTACGCATCATCGATGTTGGCCTGAAGCGGGTCGACTTTGCGCCTGAGGTGCAGGTCCGCGTCTTTGATCGCATGCAGTCCGAGCGCAAACGCGTAGCGAATGAACGCCGCGCGACCGGCTCTGCCGAGTCCGACAAGGTGCGGGCTGATGCGGAACGTCAGCGCGAGGTCATTCTGGCCGAGGCCTATCGGGATGCGCAGCGCATCAAGGGTGAGGGCGATGCGCAGGCGTCGGCCACCTACGCGGAAGCGTTCGGTCAGAACCCCGAGTTCGCGGATTTCTACCGAAGCCTGGAAGCCTATCGCGCCACTTTCCGGTCGCGCAGCGACGTGCTGGTGCTTGATCCGTCGTCCGACTTCTTCCGCTATCTGCGCAGTCCGGCACCTCAGCGTTCGACGCGCTAACCTGATGTCCGATCTCTGGCCGTTGGCGCTGGGATTGGTTCTGGTGCTGGAGGGGCTGCTGCCCCTGCTGGCGCCGGGCAGCTGGAGGGGCTTTTTTAGTCGGGTTGCAGCGATGCGCGATGGTCAGATCCGTTTCATGGGTCTGATCGCCACCGCCATAGGCGTCGCGCTCATCACCTTTTCTGAATTAAAATAACGGGTTTTTCAGCCTACTATGGCCCGCTGGCTCCTGCCCGAAAACATTGCCGACGTGCTGCCTTCCGAGGCGCGTCGGATCGAAAACCTTCGCCGCGCACTGCTCGATCTGTTTCGCCGCTTCGGCTATGAGTTGGTGATTCCGCCTCTCATCGAGCACCTTGATTCGCTGCTGACCGGCTCAGGTCGGGAACTTGGTCGAACCACGTTCCAGCTTGTTGATCAGCTGTCGGGACGCACGCTCGGCGTGCGCGCAGACATGACGCCGCAGGTCGCGCGAATCGATGCTCACCTGCTTAATCGGGCGGGTGTCACGCGTCTCTGTTACTCCGGATCAGCGCTGCATGCGCGGCCATCGGGCATCTTCGCGTCACGCGAGCCATTGCAAATCGGCGCTGAGTTATTCGGGCATGCAGGCATAGAAGCCGATCTCGAAATTGTTGAGTTGATGGTGCGGGCCCTGTCGGTTGCACAGGTTGGCTCAGTACGAATCGATCTTTGCCACATGGGCATCGTTCCGGCCTTGCTCGAGGCGTTTCCCGACGAAGTCCGTGCACTCGACCTCGACGTGGAAGCGTTGTATTTGCTGCTGCTCTCGAAGGATCAGCCAGGGCTGCTCGAGCGGTTCGGCGAGCGGCGCGGCGAGCCCTTTGCGCGCGCCATTCTTGCGTTGCCCGCGCTCTACGGAACGGTTGGCGGAGCCCATGGATTTGCTGTGTTGAAGGCGGCGCGAGAGGTGCTGCCCGCGGTGCCTGCCATTCATGGTGCGCTTGATGAACTCGAGCGTCTTTGTGCGTCGCCCACCTGGAGCCGCTTCCCCGAGGTGACGCTCTCCGTCGACCTGGCTGACCTGCGCGGCTATCGTTATCACAACGGCGTGAGTTTCGCGGCCTATGTGTCAGGCAGACCCGATGCATTGGGGCGGGGTGGCCGATACGACGGTGTGGGTCGTGCATTTGGTCGGTCGCGCGCGGCCACCGGTTTTTCTCTCGAGTTGCGCGAGCTGGCCAGCATGCTGCCTGCCGTCGATCCTGATCCTGCGATTCGCGCGCCCTGGTCGGATGACCCGGCGCTTGCAGCACTCATTTCGCTACTTCGCGACGCAGGCGAGGTGGTCGTTCAGGTGCTGCCGGGCCACGAGGACGAGCAACAGGAATTCGCCTGCGATCGCGAAATCGTTCTGCGGCAGGGGTCCTGGCAACTGAGTCCGCTTGAGCGGACAACATGACGGAGCCGACATGGCCAAAAATATTGTGATCATCGGCACCCAATGGGGTGACGAAGGCAAAGGCAAGGTTGTTGACTGGTTGACCGAGCGCGCCGCTGGAGTCGTCCGGTTTCAGGGGGGGCACAACGCAGGTCATACACTGGTGATTGGCGGGCGTAAGCAGGTGCTGCGTCTGATTCCCTCTGGAATGCTGCGACCGGGCGTCCGCTGTTACATCGGCAATGGTGTGGTGCTGTCTCCGCAGGCGCTGCTGCAGGAAATCGACGAACTGGAGGCCGCGGGCGTGGACGCCTCCGCCCGGCTGCGCGTCAGTAACGCCTGCACGTTGATCCTGCCGTATCACGTGGCGCTCGACAAAGCGCGCGAGGCAAGGCGCGGTGACGCCAAAATTGGCACTACGGGTCGCGGTATCGGACCCGCATACGAGGACAAGGTTGCGCGGCGAGCGCTGCGGGCGGCCGATCTGCTGAACCCCGAGCGGTTCCGCACCCGGGTGGCAGAGGTGCTCGATTTGCACAACTTCATGCTAAAGCAGTATCTGGGCGCTGAGCCGCTGGACCCCGCGCAGGTAGCTGATGAGGCGCTAGCGCTGGCGCCAAGACTTGCACCGATGCTCACCGATGTGCCCGCCGAACTGGCTGAGGTCATGTCCAGTGGCAAGAGCCTGTTGTTCGAAGGCGCACAGGGCGCGCTCCTCGATGTTGATCACGGCACCTATCCGTACGTCACCAGCAGCAACTGTGTCTCGGGTGCGGCGGCGGCGGGAGCCGGGGTGGCGCCTTCGTCGTTGCATTATGTGTTGGGCATCGTGAAGGCCTACACCACGCGTGTCGGTTCGGGTCCGTTTCCCACCGAGCTGCATGATGAGGTCGGCCGCCACCTCGCCAACGTGGGCAAAGAATTCGGCTCGGTGACGGGCCGGCCGCGCCGCTGCGGCTGGTTCGATGCACCTGCGCTCAAGCGCTCCATCGCGCTCAACGGAATCGGCGGGCTCGCAGTCATGAAGCTCGATGTGCTCGATGGCCTGGAGACCGTCCGTCTATGTGTGGCCTATCGCAGACACGGAGAATTGCTGTCGATGCTGCCTGCGGGTGCTGATGCGCTGGCCGAGTGCGAACCGGTCTATGAAGATAAGCCCGGCTGGACAGCCTCAACGGTAGGTGTACGCACGTGGGAGCAGCTTCCGGTGAATGCGCAGCGCTACCTTCAACGACTGTCGGACGTGGCGGGGGCGCCCATCGACATGGTTTCAACAAGCCCGGATCGGCTCGACACGATTGTGTTGCGGGATCCGTTCAATTCCTGATTTGCGGTGCGCCAAGGGCGCTGCTGCGGTCGCCGTCGTCTTTTCGGAGCGAACTATGAAAGACCTCTATGTGTCCTGGGACGAATATAACCGTCTGATTGAAAAGCTTGCGCTCAAGGTTTGGGAATCGGGTTGGGGCTTTGATGCGATTCTGTGTCTGGCCCGGGGCGGACTGCGCGTTGGCGATGTGATGTCGCGGCTGTTTGATAAGCCTTTAGGCGTGCTCTTTACCAGTTCCTATCGCGAAAGTGCTGGCACCGTTCAGAGCCGTCTCCTGATCGCCGATCACATCAGCAGCGCCGCACCGTTGCCGTCGGGCCGCTGGCTGCTGGTCGATGATCTGGTTGACAGCGGTGCCACGCTGGTTGAGGTGATCCCCCATCTGAAAGCACAGCGTTCTGACGTGCAGGAGATTCGCAGCGCAGTCATCTGGCGCAAGGGCGCATCGGTTGCCGAGCCCGACTACTACATCGAACATCTGCCCACCAACCCCTGGATCCATCAGCCGTTCGAAGAGTACGACCACATGAGTCCCAACGACCTGAAATCACGTTGGGGCTGAAGCTGTCATGAGCGCAAGCATTGATACGCCGGTACTCATCGCTGGCGCCGGGCCGGTGGGGCTTCTGGTCGCGCTGCAACTTGCGCAGCGCGGGGTCGGCTGCACGGTGGTTGAAGCCGAGCCCGGTCTTACGCATGACCTGCGCGCTGGAACCTTTCATCCGCCTACCATCGAAATGCTCGAACGGGTCGGGGTGGCTGAACCCATGCTTGAGCTGGGTATCAAGGTGCCGCGCTGGCAGTCCTGGGATCTTGCCCACGGCCTTGTCGCTGAATGGGATCTTTCGCTGCTCAAAGATGACACCCGTTATCCGTTCCGCCTGCATCTCGAGCAGCATCGGCTAACGCCCATCATCTATCGGCTGCTGAAGCAGTATCCGCATGTCAATGTGCTGTTCGGACACCGCTTTGAGAAAATGACTCAGCACGGCGACCATGTGCTGGCCGAACTCGCGACCGCCGATGGCAAGGTATCAGTGCGAGCAC
>VGHA01000176.1 GCA_016868375.1 Betaproteobacteria bacterium
GTTGAAGAGGGCGGTTTCAGCCGTCGCAATCCTCTCGTGCTTGGATTGGGTCTTATCGAATCGATTGGTTACCGGGCAGCCGACGCGATCGTGGGCACCATGCCCAATCTGGGCGCACATGTCGAACAGGTGCTTGGTCATCAGCGCCCTGTGCACTGCATTCCAATGGGTATCGACCAGACCGCGCTCAAGCCGCACGCACCGTTACCCGATGCCTATGTGCAAAGTTATCTTTCCAGCAATCAGTTCGTGGTGGCCCATGTTGGATCGATCGGCATTGCCAACGCGCTTGATACTTTTTTCGAATGTGCTGAGGCGATGCGCGATGACCCGCGGGTTCGCTTTCTGGTGGTTGGCGAAGGTGATCTACGCCAAAGCTACCAAGCCCGATACGCGCACCTGCCCAACGTCTGCTTCGCGCCGCGTGTTGCCAAGTCAATGGTCCCCGCCGTGCTCGAGCGCTGTGATCTGCTTTATTTCGCAGCGCACGAATCGCAGGTCTGGAACTACGGGCAATCGCTTAATAAAGTGATCGACTATATGCTGTCAGGAAAGCCCGTGCTCGCCTCGTATACGGGTTATCCGTCAATGATCAACGAGGCACGGTGCGGAGAATTCGTTCCTGCGCGTAATCTGGAGGCATTGAAAGCGGCAATCGAAAGGTTCGTTGAAATGGCTCCGCAGGAACGCGTTGACATGGGTCAGCGCGGCCGGGACTGGCTGCTCGCCAATCGTCGATACGAGATGCTTGCAAGCCAATACCGGCAACTTATGTTCCCGAGCCCGGGCACTGCGGCTCGGTGAGATCAAGCCAATGAAGCGTGCTTTTGATCTGATAACGGCTACGGTGCTTCTGGTCGCGCTTGCGCTGCCCCTTGCGTTGCTCGCGCTGTTCATTCGCATTCGCCTCGGAAGCCCTGTTCTGTTCCGCCAGCAGCGTCCCGGGCTTCACGGCAAGCTGTTCCTGATGGTCAAGTTCCGAACCATGACCGATGCGCGCAACGCTCAGGGAGAGTTGCTGCCCGACGCCGAGCGGCTCACCACGGTCGGAAGGGCACTGCGAGCCTCAAGCCTCGATGAGCTACCAGAACTCTGGAACGTGCTGTGCGGTGACATGAGTCTTGTCGGACCCCGGCCACTGTTGCCTGAATATCTGCCGCTATATAACCAGCACCAGGCGCGTCGGCATGAAGTTCGGCCAGGCATTACCGGGTGGGCGCAGGTAAACGGCCGAAATGCACTCAGCTGGGAGGACCGCTTCGACCTCGACGTCTGGTATGTCGATCATCGGTCGTTTGCACTCGACCTGCGGATCCTCGCGCTCACCCTACGCAAGGTATTGCTGCGCGAGGGAATCAGCGCGCCGGGCGAGGCCACCGTCTCGCGCTTCACGGGAAGCCGCTTATGAAGCGACTCGCATTGCTCGGCGCAAGCGGGCATGGCAAGGTGGTCGCAGACGCTGCGCTGGCAAGCGGCTGGGAACATATCGAATTTTTTGATGATGCCTGGCCTGGCTGCTCAGGCAACGGCCCCTGGCGTGTCTCAGGCAACACTCAGGCTCTCATCGCGCAGCTCGAGCGCTTCGAGGGCGTGTTGGTGTCCATCGGAAACTGTGCCACACGGCTTCGCAAACATCAGGAGCTGGTATCGCGTGGCGCACGACTTGCCAGCATCGTGCACCCTCGTGCAACCATCAGCACCTTTGCGGAAATCGGCGCGGGGACCGTCATCATGGCTGGCGCGGTGGTCAATGTCGACGCAAAACTTGGACCGGCAGTCATCGTCAACACGGGTGCAACTGTCGACCATGACTGCGTACTCGGTGAGGCAGTGCACGTCGCCCCTGGCGCGAACCTTTCGGGCAATGTCATGGTTGGACGCTGCAGTTGGGTAGGCGTGGGTGCGTGCGTCCGGCAGGGTGTACGAATCGGCGACAATGTCATGGTTGGCGCGGGCGCCGTGGTGGTCAGAGATCTCGCCGCGAATCTAACCGTCGCAGGCAACCCTGCCCGACCACTTAAACCACGCAATACCCACTAGTCGTTCACCATGCTCAACACACGATTTTCACCGTGGCCAAGCTTCAGCGCAGAGGAAGGCGACGCGGTGCGGCGCGTCCTGATGTCGAACTGTGTCAATTATTGGACCGGTACCGAAGCGCGTGAATTCGAGAACGAGTTCGCGCAGTGGTGCGGCACAAATCATGCAATCGCGCTTGCCAACGGCACGCTCGCACTTGATCTCGCTTTGAAGGCTTTCGGTATCGGGCCTGGCGATGAAGTTGTCGTTACACCGCGCACGTACATTGCCAGCGTGTCATGTGTCGTAAACGCGGGCGCAATGCCGGTCTTCGCCGATGTCGACCCCGCCAGCGGTAACCTCACCGCCGATTCGATACAAGCGGTCTTATCCCCGCGCACAAGGGCCATCATCTGCGTACATCTGGGCGGTTGGCCATGCGATATGGACCCGATCATGTCGCTTGCCGAGCAGCATGGAATCAAGGTCATCGAAGACTGCGCGCAGGCGCATGGCGCACGCTATAAGGGTCGAAGCGTGGGCAGCATCGGACACATCGGAGCCTGGAGCTTCTGCCAGGATAAGATCATGACCACCGGTGGCGAAGGCGGGATGATCACCACCAACGACGACCACCTGTGGAATCAGATGTGGTCCTACAAAGATCACGGTAAAAGCTATGACGCCGTCTACCGGCGCAAGCACCCGCCAGGTTATGGTTTCCGTTGGTTGCATGAAAGCTTTGGTACCAACTGGCGAATGCTGGAAATGCAGGCGGTGGTGGGGCGACTTCAGCTCGGGCTCATGCCCAAGTGGCATGCTCGGCGATGCGCCAACGCAAACGCCATCCTGAACGTCGCACGCGATTGCGCTGCGGTTCATGCCCCCACCCCTTCCCCCGACAGCGAACACGCCTTCTACCGCTGCTATCTTCAGATCCGCCCCGAGCGGCTGGCCGCCGGCTGGACGCGCGACCGCGTCGTTGATGAAATCAACGCCGCTGGCGTCCCCTGCTTTCATGGCGCCTGCCCCGAGGTCTACCTTGAAAAGGCCTTCGAAGGTCATGCTAGCCGCCCAGCCGAGCGCCTGCCGAACGCGCAACGCCTGGGTGAGGTCAGCATGATGTTCCTGGTGCATCCCACACTCACTGAATCCGAGGTCGGGAAGACCTGCGATGCGATTCGGGCAGTGACCACCGCCTCGCTGGCCTAGCCGACTCCTCTCTCATCCATCAGGGCTCGAGAAGCGTTGCCACTTGATCTGAAAGCTCCGGTTTTAGCGTTGCCCCGTACGGCCAAGCGTGGCATTGCAATTCTTGCCGACATCGCACTGTGTGTCTTCGCGGTCTGGTTTGCCTATTTCCTGCGCCTGGGTGAATTCACATCGATGTCGGGCAATCTGCTGATTGCAGCCGTCACATCGCCCGCTCTCGCGATTCCCCTGTTCGTGGGGTTTGGTCTTTACAGGGCGATCTTTCGATACAGCGGTTGGCCCGCAATGCTTGCCGTGGCTCGCGCCACCGGCATTTACGGCCTGCTGTTCGCCTCAATATTTACCGCCGTAGGGTTCGATGACGTTCCCCGTACGATAGGCATCATTCAGCCGATTCTGTTGCTGCTGCTCATTGCACTTTCTCGCGCGCTGGCGCGCCTGTGGCTCGGCGACGAGTATCGGTCTCGGGTCAGGAGAGCCGCGAAGCAACAGGTCCTGATCTACGGAGCAGGTCAGGCAGGGCGGCAGCTTGCCGCTGCGATGGCAAAAAGCCCCGAGATGCATGTGGTGGGCTTTTTAGATGACAATCAACAGCTCCATGGCAGCAATCTCAACGGTCTGCGGGTGTATGACCCAGCCGATCTCGACACGCTCGTTGTGTCGCTGAAGGTCAGTGACGTGCTGCTGGCGGTGCCCAGCCTCAGCCGGCGGCGACGAAACGAGATACTCACTGATATTCGGCGCGCCCACGTCTCGGTTCGAACCCTTCCAAGCATGACCGATTTGGCGCAGGGGCGAGTCAACATCTCGGATCTCAGGGAGCTCGATGTCGACGATTTGCTGGGGCGCGATCCGGTCCCCCCTGACCCAACGCTGCTCGCCCGCAGCATCGAGGGCAAGGTGGTGCTGGTTACCGGCGCAGGCGGCTCGATTGGCAGCGAACTCTGTCGCCAGATTCTCGAGGCGAGGCCCGCCCGCCTGCTGCTCGTCGAGCTTAGCGAATTCGCACTTTATGCCATCCACCAGGAACTGAGCGAAAAGTTATCTGGCCAGCAATCCCTGCTGATTCCGCTGATCGCATCGGTACAGGATGCAAGCCGCATGCGCGACATCATGTCGACATGGAACCCGGATACCGTTTATCACGCGGCAGCCTACAAACACGTTCCGCTGGTCGAACATAACCCGGTCGAAGGCATTCGCAATAACACGTTGGGTACCTTATGCGCCGCTCAGGCCGCAATGCACTCCGGGGTGACCAGCTTTGTGCTGATCAGCACCGACAAGGCGGTGAGACCCACCAACGTGATGGGGGCAAGCAAACGCCTCGCCGAGATGGTTCTACAGGCTTTTGCGTCAAATGGTTCCAGCACTCGGTTTTCGATGGTGCGATTCGGCAATGTGCTCGATTCGTCAGGGTCGGTCGTGCCTCGATTTCGTCAGCAGATTCGAGACGGCGGGCCGATCAGTCTGACTCATCCAGAGGTCACGCGGTATTTCATGACCATCCCGGAGGCATCACAACTTGTCTTGCAGGCTGGTTCAATGGCACGAGGTGGAGAGGTATTTGTTCTCGATATGGGACAGCCGGTGAAGGTGATCGATCTGGCTCGCAGGATGATCGCCCTCTCAGGGCTCACGGTGCGCGACGAAGGTAATCCGGAGGGCGACATAGCCATCGAGGTGACCGGGCTGCGTCCAGGCGAAAAGCTCTTTGAGGAATTGTTGATCGGCGACGACCCCGAGCCGACTGAGCACCCTAGAATCCTCAGAGCTCGAGAAGCGTTTCTGTCCTGGGAAGACTTAAGCGGGCACCTTGATGACCTGAAGCGTTTCCTCGACGCATCTGACCTGCCTCAAACCCGGGCGCTGCTGCAAAACCTGGTTGCAGGCTACATGCCCGACGAACAGATCGTTGATTGGAAATACCTGGAGATACGGAAGCATTGACTCCGTAACCGACACCTTGATCTATTCGAAATACACCCCAAGCCAACACACCAACCATCACGCTTTAGCTGAAGAACAGGCCGCGACGACAAGTCTGCTCGCCGTATTCCTCACCATCCCGTTTGCAGTTCAGTCATTTCCTAAAATTGGCCTGGTCTTCTGGCTGGTCCTGATCCTGGTGATGGGCCAGGTTGGCTGGTTACGATTGAAGTATTCCGTCTCACCATCCCTTTTCGCGAGCCCTACCGGCTGGGCGCTGGCGCTCGTCACCGCAACAGTCGCGTATGGATTATTCAGAACAAGCGGGCATGCCTCATTCGAGGTCTGGAAAGACATGGCGCGCGGAGTTGCCTTCCTGATCGCACTCGGCCTCCTCTCGCAACTGGAGACGGTGCACGGTGAAGCCGCGAAGCCCTTGGTTGTAGAAAAATTTTCAAACTACCTGGTCGCTGTCGCGTTTATTTGCGGAGTCGCCGGATATTTCAAATATGTCGCGCTGCTTGCCGGCTATTGCACTGATCTGATTGCCCCGAATTGTCCACAGAACTATCCCTGGGGCACATCGCTCGTCGGTGACTATAATTTTTTCGCGCTCACCCTCCTTTTCGGCGCTCTGGCCACTGTGCACAAATGGGCGACCGCCGACAGTCTCAGCCACTCGCTCGGTTGGTCCGCTGTACTTGGCGTGATTCTGTTTGCAGGAATGCACGCGGGATCGCGCCGCTTTTGGATCATTGCCCCGATAGCAATCGCCACGGGCATCGCCTTGACCTGGTTGCGTCACAGGCAACGCGCAGCGTTCAACAAACTGTTCCAACGACTTGCTCTGGGTGTTGTGTGCTCATGGGCGATCCTGGAGGCTGGTGTATGGGTCTTTACCATGACCGAGTCGACGTCCACGGGGCTCATGGCATCGCGGCTGCATTCTCTGGCGGATCAGGCTGAATCGTACGGACTTTCCGCTCGACTGGAACGATGGCGCTATGCGCTCTCGTTGATCGACCTGCAGACGTTTTTCGCAGGGGCGGGCTTTTCCTACAGAAGCGCCTTTGGATGCCACTTCATCGACTGCACGGTGGAAGACTTTCCACACTTGCCACTGCTGTCCGCGCTCCTGTATGGCGGAATCGGTGCAGCGTTGGCGACGCTCGCATGCTTCGGTATCGCGTTGTTTAAGGCGTGGAGAGCCGTTAACGAAGATAGCCGTCCCGATATCGGTATTTCGATGATGATCTGTCTCATTTTCATTTCGGTATCTGGGGACACGCTGTTATCGGCGCCAGTATTCCTGGCCATCCTGCTCATGCTCAGCTTCACCAGTCGAAGCGCCACGGCAACATGGCTCGGCGCCAAAACGGGGCGGTAAGCGTTCAACCGCGCAGGCGGTCTGTACACCCTCGTATTGCAGCGTCGTTGTCTCCTGGGTATTCTCGCGGCGAGAGCAACTCTCGCCCCATCCCATCGCAGCGTGTCCTTGAGTATCCCCTCTACCCACCCATCCCCCTGGACCATCGGCGACCTCCAGGGTTGCCTGGACCCGCTGATCACTCTCGTAGACCAGCTTCCACCCAACGCGCCGATCTGGCTCACCGGTGATCTGATCAACCGCGGTCCGCAATCGCTCGAAACGCTGCGCTGGGTCATCGACCAGGGCGATCGAATCACCACGGTGCTTGGCAATCACGACATCCATCTGCTTGCAATTGCGGCAGGCATCCGCAAACCGCACCCCACCGATACCTATGCAGACATTCTCGCGGCACCCGATCGGGAGCATCTGCTCAACTGGATTCGCACGCGGCCACTCGCGCATTTCGATCAGGGCTGGCTGATGGTGCATGCGGGTGTGCTGCCGCAGTGGACCGTGGCACAGACACTGTCCCTGGCTGCCGAAGTTCAACACGCGCTGTCGGGCCCGGACTGGCTTGAGTTTCTGCCAACGATGTATGGCAACGAGCCCTCGCGCTGGGACGACGCGCTGTCCGGCGCTGATCGGCTTCGTATTGTCGTCAATGCGCTGACCCGCATGCGCTTTGTTGACGCGTCTGGAAGGATGGAGTTCGCAACCAAGGAAGGCGTGGGCGCGGCCCCTTCTGGGTTTATTCCCTGGTTCGATGCGCCCGGACGCGCCACTGCCGGTACGCCCATTGTGTTTGGTCACTGGTCTGCGCTGGGGCTCATCAATCGGCCCAATCTGGTGGCAATCGACACCGGCTGCGTCTGGGGTCGGCAATTAAGCGCAGTCAGGCTGTCTGACCGACACGTGCTCCAGGTGCAATGCGCGGACTGCGGCGCCACCGGCACTTAAGACCCCTCAGCCACGCACGACAACCTTTTCAGCTTGCCTCTACGGAGCACACGTTTGGTCGCATCAACTGTTCGCATGGCACTTCGCGCACCGCTCGCGGTGGCCCTGCTTCTGGGCGGACTTTTGACCATCGCAGTCGTATTTCCGCGGGTCAGCTACGCGCGCCGCGACCGAATCATTGCGCGCTGGTCACGCTGGCTGCTTCGCGCCTGCGGAATCCGGTTGGCGGAGCAGCCCGCGAGCGGTGCGCAAACTCTGTCGTCTATGCACGGGCCTGCGCTAATCGTCGCCAACCACGTCAGCTGGATCGATGTGTTTCTGATGCTCGCAACCACCTCGGCGCACTTTGTCGCGAAGATCGAAATCGCGTCGTGGCCAGTGGTGGGCCGACTGGTGATTGGCGCCGGAACCCTGTTTATCGAGCGGGGTAAACGGCATGCGGTCCATCAGCTGAACGAACGCATTCAGAGCAT
>VGHA01000177.1 GCA_016868375.1 Betaproteobacteria bacterium
GCCCACCGTGCGGCCAAAGATCTGCATGGGGTAATTCCAGGGAATGATGTGGCCGGTGACGCCGTGCGGTTCTCGAACCGTGGCAACCAGGTAGCCGGGCTCGTAGGGTAGCGTCTGACCGTGGAGCTTGTCGGCCGCTCCGGCATAGAACTCGAAGTAACGCGCAAGCGCTGAGACATCGGCGCGCGCGGTTTTCAGCGACTTGCCGGTGTCTTGCGCCTCGAGCTGCGCCAGCTCATCGGCATGCGCTGTAACCGCCACGCTGAAACGCTGCAGCAGCCGACCGCGCGCAGCCGCCGACACACCGCCCCAGGGGCCGTCATAGCGCTCGCCGAGCGAGGCCCTGGCAGCCGCTACCGCCTGGTCGATGTCCGCGGCAGACCCGCGCGCGATCTCGCCGAAGGCCTCGCCCGTGCTCGGATCAAGCACCGGGATGTGCTGGCCACCCGAAGGATGTTGCCGGGCGTTGCCGATGAAATGCTGCATGACGGCTGCTGCGCTCAGAACGGGATGTCGTCATCGACATCGTCAAGCCCCCGACCTGCGGGCTTGCGCGCACCGCCGGCCGAAGCACCTGCGGGCGCGGCAGCACGCGCTGGCGCCCCGCCGCCTGCGCCGGCATCGTCGCCACCCGCGCCGCCACCGTCGCGCGATCCAAGCAGTTGCATCTCAGCGGCAACGATTTCGGTGGTGTAGCGGTCCTGGCCCTCTTTGTCCTGCCACTTGCGGGTTTGCAGCCGGCCCTCGACATACACCGGCCGGCCCTTGCGCAGGTATTCGCCCGCGATTTCGGCCAGGCGATCGTAAAGCACCACGCTATGCCATTCGGTTTCCTCGCGGCGATCACCGCTTGCCTTGTCTTTCCAGGACCGGGTTGTGGCAATCCGCAGGTTGCAGACCGCTGCGCCGCTGGCCGTGAAGCGGGTTTCGGGATCGCGCCCGAGGTTACCCATGAGGATCACCTTGTTGACTGAAGCCATATTGCCCTCCCGAGCATGAAGAGTTCGATTGCTGCTTAATGCGCAGCGGCCGGCCAGACCCGGTGCCGCCACGCAGCCATGAGCCAGATTCCGATGATGATGCCGGCCAGCAGAAACACCGCCGCATCGCCCCACACCGCACGGACAATCCCCGCCACCGCGCCACCCGCAAAGAGTCCCAGCGACTGCGAGGTATTGAACACGCCCAGCGCCGTGCCCCGCAGTTCACCGGGCGCAAGACGCGACACCATCGAAGGAAGGCTCGCCTCGAGGATATTGAACGCCGCAAAGAAAGCGAACAGCAGAACGGCAAACGGGATTAGACCCTCGGGGCGGGTGGCGAGCGCAAACATCACGATCGCGAGCACCGCCACGCAGCCGAGGAACACCGTGCGCGGTCGGCCCTGCCGCTCGCCCCAGCGCAGTGCAGGCATCATTGGCCAGAACGACAGCAGCACCACCGGCAGGTACAGAATCCAGTGCGAGGGCAAGGCGAGCCCCGCACGCTCAACCAGCCAACCCGGCAGCGCCACGAATACCGCAACCTGCACTGCATGCAGCGTGAAGATGCCGAAATTGAGCCGCATCAGATCGCTCTGGCTCACCACCCGCCCAAACGACTCGCGAGTGAGCCGTCCGCGAGCCACCTGCGGTGCGGCAGGCACCATGAAGATCACCGCCGTGATCGCAGCCAGGGCCAGAATGCCCGTGAAGGCGAACATGCCGCTGATCCCGACCCAGCGATAAAGCGGCGGCGCGACGATCAGCGACAGCGCAAAACTTGCCCCGATCGTGATGCCGACCATGGCCATCGCCTTGGTACGCTGGCTGTCGCGCGTGGAATCGGCGACGAACGCACTGACCGCCGCGGAAATGGCGCCAGCGCCCTGTAACCCTCGGCCAATCGTCACGCCCAGCAAATCGTCGGCGCTTGCCGCAATGAAGCTGCCGATGGCAAACAGCGCCAGGCCAAACACAATGACCGGCTTTCGGCCAAAACGATCGGAGGCCGCGCCTAGCGGCAACTGCAACAGCGCCTGAGTGAGCCCGTAAATGCCCAGCGCAAGGCCCACCAGTTGCGCGTTGCCGCCTTCGGGCAGCGAGTGCGCATGAATCGCGAGCACCGGCAGCACGATGAACAGGCCCAGCATTCGCAGGCCTTGCACCGATGACAGGGCAGCGCTCGCCCGTAATTCGTCGGGACGCATGCGCTCAGTGGGGGAGTCGGAGGGGCGATTCATCGCATTAGATGGCAGGGCGGTTTATATTAGCCGATTACCCTCTTCACGCCTGGCGCGACATGCCGGCGCTCCCCCGCCCTCTCCATGAACGCGATCAGCATCCGCGGCGCCCGCACCCATAATCTCAAAAACGTCGATCTCGACATCCCCCGCGAGCAACTGGTGGTGATCACCGGTCTGTCTGGCTCGGGCAAGTCGTCGCTCGCCTTCGACACGCTCTACGCCGAGGGTCAGCGCCGCTACGTGGAATCGCTGTCGGCCTACGCGCGCCAGTTCCTGCAATTAATGGAAAAGCCCGATGTCGACCTGATCGAGGGGCTGTCACCCGCGATCGCGATCGAACAGAAATCGGGCAGCCACAATCCCCGCTCCACGGTCGGCACAGTCACCGAAATCAATGACTACCTACGGCTGCTCTACGCCCGGGCCGGCAGTCCGCACTGCCCCGACCATCCGCACCGGCGGCTGGCCGCGCAGACCGTCTCCCAGATGGTCGATCAGATGCTGGCCCTTGCCGATGGCACCCGGCTGATGATCCTTGCGCCACTTCCTGCCGAGCGCTGCGCGGACACCGGCGCCGCCATTGCGGACCTGCAGGCGCAGGGCTTCGTTCGTGCCCGCATCAACGGCAAGCTGGTTGAACTTGCCGAGGCGCCGTCGGGGCTGCCTGCCTCAGCCGCCTCGATCGAGGTCATTGTTGACCGCCTGCGCGTCGCACCGGGCATCCGGCAGCGGCTGGCCGATTCATTCGAAACAGCCCTGGGTCTGGCTGGCGGGCGCGCGGGCGCAGTCGAGCCCGATTCAGGCCATGAGCACAGCTTTTCCAGCCGGTTCGCCTGCCCCGATTGCGGCCGGCTGAGCCCCGAGCTCGAGCCCCGACTGTTCTCATTCAACAACCCGGCCGGCGCCTGCCCCGATTGCAACGGACTGGGCGACATCGAATTCATCGACCCGGCGCGCGTGGTGGAGTTTCCCGATCTGAGCCTCGCTTCGGGCGCGATTCGTGGCTGGGATCGACGCAACGAATTCGCCTTCGCCACGCTGGAAAGCCTCGCCCAGGCGCTCGGCTTCGACCTCGATCAGCCGTTTTCCCAGCTGGCCGAGGCGGTCCGCGAGGTCATTCTGTTCGGATCCGGCGAGCGCAAGCTCGCCATCCGCTATGCAAGCGACGCGCCTGCCGCGGGGGCACGCGCGCACAGCTTCGAAGGCGTGATCCCCAATCTCGAGCGGCGCCGGCGCGACACCGAATCAAATCAGGTGCGCGAGGAGCTCGGGCGCTACCTGAGCCGCCGCCCCTGCCCTGAATGTGGTGGGTCGCGGCTGCGCGCCGCCGCACGCCACGTCCGGCTGGGCCCGGCCGGCCACGATCATCCGATTTATCAGGTGTCGAGCTGGACGCTGTCGCGTGCGCACCAGTGGTTTTCCGCGCTCGTGCTGCCCGGCGCGCAGGGACAGATCGCCGAGCGGGTGATCCGCGAGATCCGCGAACGGCTGCGCTTTCTCACCGACGTCGGCCTGGGCTATCTGAGCCTCGATCGACCCGCTGAAACCCTGTCAGGTGGCGAAGCGCAGCGAATCCGGCTCGCCTCGCAGATTGGCTCCGGACTGACCGGTGTCATGTACGTGCTCGACGAACCCTCCATCGGACTGCATCAGCGCGATAACGAACGCCTGATCGGAACGCTCAAGCGACTGCGAGACCTCGGCAACTCGGTGCTGGTGGTGGAGCACGACGAGGAAGCGATCCGCGCGGCCGATCATGTGATCGATATGGGGCTGGGCGCGGGCGAGCATGGCGGTACCGTGGTCGCTCAGGGCGCGCCGAGCAATATTGAAGCCTCCGATCGCTCGATCACTGGACAATACCTGTCCGGTCGGCTGGGTGTTCCCGTGCCCATCGAACGGCATCGGCCCGATGGGCGCTGGCTCACCGTGCGCGGGGCCCGGGCGCATAACCTCGCCGGTCTTACCGTGCGCTTTCCGGTCGGTGTGGTCAGCGTTGTCACCGGCGTCTCGGGCTCCGGCAAATCCACGCTGGTCAACGACACGCTGCTCGCGGCTGCCCTTGAGCAGATCAATCACCGCAAAACCGTCACGCCAGGCTGCGACGGCATTGAGGGGCTCGAGCACTTCGACAAGGTGATCGCGGTGGATCAGAGCCCGATTGGCCGCACGCCCAGATCGAACCCCGCCACGTATACCGGACTGTTCGCGCCGATCCGCGAGCTGTTTGCCGAATCAAACGACGCGCGCGAACGCGGTTATGGCGCAGGCCGCTTCTCGTTCAATGTGAAGGGCGGCCGTTGCGAGGCCTGCGAGGGCGACGGTCTCATCCGGGTGCAGATGCATTTTCTGCCTGATGTCTACGTACCCTGCGAGTCGTGCCGGGGCGCGCGTTACAACCGGGAAACACTCGACGTGCGTTGGCGCGGCCGCAATATCGCCGACGTACTCGGCATGACCATCATGCAGGCGCACGAATTTTTCGAAAACGTGCCCGCGCTCGCACGAAAGCTGGCCACCCTGATGGAGGTGGGGCTCGGTTATGTGCGGCTTGGCCAAAGTGCCACGACGCTGTCAGGCGGCGAGGCACAACGCGTGAAGCTCGCCGAAGAGCTGTCGCGTCGCGACACCGGTCGAACCCTGTACGTGCTTGACGAGCCCACCACCGGGCTGCACTTCCATGATGTCGCAATGCTGCTGAAGGTCATCGCCAAGCTGCGTGAACGCGGCAACACCGTGATCGTGATTGAGCACAATCTGGATGTGATCAAGACCGCCGACTGGGTGGTTGACCTGGGACCCGAGGGCGGCGATCAGGGCGGCCAGCTGGTCGCCTGTGGCACGCCCGAAGACGTGGCCGGCGTGGCAGCAAGCCATACCGGGCGATACCTTGCGCGGGTGCTTCCTTCGATACGCGACCGCCAGGCCGCCTGAATCCAATCGGTGCCGCTTACCGCCCGTACCGGGCAAATGCATCGAGCACGCGGCCCATTTCAGACCGGTCGAGCACCACCGGCTCGCCCACCTGCAGGGCCTGCAGATACTGGCGCGACAACGACTCGACCTCAAGCGCCAGCGCGAGCGCGCCGTCAAGATCGGCGGCCAGTGCAATCTGGCCATGATTGGCAAGCAGACAGGCGCGCCGGTCAACCAGAGCGGCAAGCGCCGCATCGGACAGCGCCTGCGTGCCAAAGGTGGCATAGGAGGCGCAGCGGATGTCATGGCCCCCGGCCACCGCAATCATGTAATGAAAGGCCGGAATGCCGTGCGCCTGGACCGACGGCAGGCATGCGAGCGTGGTGGCGCAGGCCGAATGCACATGAACCACAGCGCCGGCATCAGCCCGGGTTCGGTAGAGATCAAGATGCATTCGCCATTCCGACGACGGCGTTCGTGATCCATCGAATCGGGCAGGCGGTTCAAGCACCGCTGCGGCAGCGCGCGCCTCGGGGCTGGATGCGCGCGCTGCCGCCTGCGACAACGGTACCCAGGCGATGTCATCGCGCTGCGTGCGCTCGTAAGCGACCCCGCTGGGGGTGATCAGCATGCCGTCCTCGGCGCCCCGATGCCAGCGCAGCGATGCATTCCCTGACTTACCCTGGTTCAAGCCCAGCGGTGCGAATTGCAGGCAGGTATCGATCAGCGCCTGACGGGCGTGGTTCTCGGTTGGGAAGGCGGGCGTCATGACGGGTTACCCGCGCCCGCCGCCGACAAGCGCAACGCCTGCGCCAGCACGGCAGCGATCGCCTGTCCGTTGGCGGCCACCACCCCGTGCTCGGTGATCAGCCCGGTCACGATTCGCGCAGGCGTGATGTCAAAGCCTGGATTGATGGCCTTCACACGCTCATCCATCAGAGCCACCTCCGCCACACGGCCGTCAGCAAGCCGCCCGCGCGCATGCGTGATCTCGCGGGCACCTCGGATTTCAATCTCGATCGATGCGCCATCAGCGGTGTCAGGATCGATGGTGGAAACCGGGCACGCCACATAGAAGGGCACGCCGTTGTCGGCTGCGGCCAGCGCCTTCAGATACGTGCCGACCTTGTTGGCGACATCGCCGTTGGCCGCCACGCGATCGCAGCCGGTAATCACCACATCCACCTCTGCCCGCATCATCAGAAGCCCGCCCGCATTGTCGGCAATCACCGTATGGGGGACGCCCGCCTGCGCAAGCTCCCAGGCGGTGAGCGAGGCGCCCTGGTTGCGCGGCCGGGTTTCATCGACCCACACATGAACGGCAACGCCTGCCGCATGAAGCTGATAAATGGGCGCGAGCGCAGTGCCATGATCGATCGTTGCCAGGCGCCCGGCATTGCAGTGCGTCAGAACCTGGAGCGGTTGCTGCGGCGTGGGCTCAACCCGCGCGGCCTGCCGCAACAGTCGCGCACCATGCTCGCCAATCTGATGATTGCAGCGCGCATCCTCATCGCATAGGCGCTCGGCCTCTTCCCAGGCCGCCTGCGCGCGTTCGGCCGGCGGCACGCCAGCCACGCGCCTGCGGAGGCGTTCAAGCGCCCACGCCAGATTGACCGCAGTGGGCCGCGCCGATGCCAGCCAGGCCTGCGCGCAAGCGAGCCCCGCATCCGATGAATCGTTGCGTAACGCCAACGCAAGCCCGAATGCGCCGACTGCGCCGATCAGCGGCGCGCCTCGGACACGCATTGAGACGATCGCCTCGCGGCACGCGTGCGCGTCAGCCAGCACGATCTCCCGCCACTCAAAAGGCAGAAGGGTTTGGTCGACCGTACGAAGTTGTCCGCGGCCATCGGTCTGCAGAGTTCTTGACATAGTGCAAGGTTTCAATGGAAGTCCTACGCTGACCCCGGCACAAACCGAAGCCGGGGTCGCAGCTGCCCGCCTTCGAATCGCGCTGCAACCACTTCACCCATCTCGGTTACCACCTCAAGCGCCGCAGTGATGTTGACCTGGTGCGTGACCAGCATCGCGTTGCCAGCACCGGTGAACCCCCGCGCGAACTCAATAACCGCGTCACGGTGCAGAGGCGCCCGTTCTGACTGTCCGAAAAACGAATCCAGGGCAAGCCAGGTCTCGAACGGTCCGTATGCGAGCTCAGCGGTTTCACGCACCCGACACCAGCGCCCCGCGCGGACCAGCGATAACCGGATTGCGGCCGATCGAATCACGTCACCGGCACGGCGCGCGCGCACTCGACCCTGATCGGACAGGTTTCGCTGCGTCGAGCAGTCATCGAGCCGAAAACCCGGCGGGTCGCCAACGCCCGGCACCGTTTGCTCATGGCGCATCATCAGGATCCAGCCACCGCTCGCGAGCAACTCCGCCGCCTGCATCACCGTGACACGGGGCACGGCGCCGAACGGCACCTGAGGATGTGCACGCCGCGGCAGGGCAAGCCCTGACAGCAGCGTGGCCCCGGAGAACGCAGTGCCTGCCGCGAGCCACACGCGCCGGTTGCAATGGGACTTATTCATTTGAGCCTGGCCAGTCTTTAAGTCGCTCGATCTGCCTGCGATCGCGCTTGGTGGGCCGACCCTGCTCGATCGTCCAGGCGGGCTCGGGCGCGAGCCTTCGAAGCGTTGCGGCTTCAGCCCGGCGCGCAATCGATTGTTCGGTCTCCTGGTACAGCGTTCGGGCAACGGTGGCAGGTCCGCGCTGCTCGGACAGGCTGACGACCTGCACCTGCTGCGCCTGATCGCCGATTCGAACCGTCACGTGCTCGCCTGCCCTGAGCGCCCG
>VGHA01000178.1 GCA_016868375.1 Betaproteobacteria bacterium
CCTTTGCTGCCGAGCTGATTCAAGAGCATTGCCGATGAACTGTCATACCAGTATGACGCCCTCCTTTCTCAAATCCCCCGCCACGCCGACCCCACCCCGGGGGTGCCCCCCAAATCGCAGTTGGTTCCATCTGTTACCAAAGTGAATAGAATTTTGCACAAACGAATCTCAGTTTTTTGAGTTCTGGCCACTGTCTTGCAGATGTAATACCTGCGGTCGTCGTTTACCTTTCACCGACCTTTTCTGAACGTAAAGAACCCCGTCAAGCTTGTGCTTTCCCAAGGCACCTGTGGGCCATTGGTTTCCTTGCCTACGTTAAGTCGTACTTCCTTGAACACTTCCTCAATCGGCTGATTGGTTTGTTGCATGGCGCGAATCAAATGCTTCGTAAAGGGGCTATTGCGTTCACCACAACCACCATCGGCTGCCACCTTACCCGGCGCTGTGGAGTAGGCTAGAATCGTCCCTGAGGGTGCATCCATCTTGCTCCAGTACACGAAGGGCTCGCCGCCCCAGAACTCGATCTTGACGCCCGAGCCGCGACCGTCGGTGCCACCGGCGAACCATCCCTGCAACTGGTCCATCACGGGTTCGACGTCGCTTGGGTGGCCATCGAGGTCATGTGGCTGGTGAGGCTTCGAGCAGTACAGGCAGGCATAGTTGCACTTAAGTCCGAGCTGGAGTTTCAAGTGCCGGATATCTCGCGACTTGCCCGCCGGATTGGTCGGGTGATGTGGGTGCCAGAAAGGCTGCCACTCGCCCGCCTGCGCGACACTCGCCGAGCAGCTGTTCCTGCTGATGACGCTCGGCGATGAACGCGCCGTGAGCGAGACCTGGGTGCTGGGCCACCCCTGGCCGGGTCGCTGAGCAGGCGGCACGAACCTGCTCTGCCGGCACTTCCTCCGGGGTCAATCTGGATCGATCGAGGATCAAGGACAGGCGGTGGGCAGCCGCCGCGCCCGCCGCCCATCGCCCCCTTCGATCGATCAGATCGAGATCCTGGCGGCGTCGATCGCCTCGCCCCAGCGCCGGATCTCGTCCTCGACATGCTTGCGAAACGCCTGCGGGCTGCTCGCGAGCACATTGGAGGCCTGATCGGCAAAGGCCTTGCGGATCGATGCGACCTGCGGGACCTGCGCGAAGGCTTCATTGAGCTTGCGGATGATCTCCGGATGCGTGCCGGTCGGCACGAACAGGCCGTTCCAGGAGGTGATCAGGAAATCGGGCACACCCGCCTCCGCCATCGTCGGCACCTCGGGCATCAGCTCGAGCCGCTTGTCGGCAGCGACCGCCAGGCACTTGAGCTTGCCCGCCTGGATGCTCGGAATCGCCGACAACGCAGTCTTGAAGCCCATGTTGGTCACGCCACCGATGGTATCGGTGAGCGCAGGCGCAGCGCCCTTGTAGGCGACATGCGTGATGTCCAGGCCGAAGCGGGTCTTGAGCATCTCGCCCGCAAGATGCGGCGTGGTACCCACCCCGGATGAGGCGTAGTTGTACTTGCCCGGATTGGCCTTGGTGAGCGCGACCAGTTCCTTCACATTGTTGACCGGCAGGCTCGGATGCACGACCAGCACCGCGGGCGCGGTCGACACCAGGGTCACGGCCTCGAAGTCGCGCAGCAGATCGTAGTTGAGCTTCTTGTAGAGCCGCATGTTGATCGCGTTGGCGACCGTGCCCAGAAAAATCGTGTAGCCATCGGCCGGCTGACGCGCCGCGTATTCGCTGCCGATGTTCGAACCAGCTCCCGGCTTGTTGTCGATCAGGATCCGTTGACCGAGCACATCCTGCAGCTTGGGCACGATCGCCCGTGCAGTGACATCCGTCGAGCCGCCCGGGCCGAAAGCCACCACCATCTTGATTGGACGAGAGGGCCAGGCCGACGGACCCTCGGACTGGGCAAAGGCGGTCGGGGCCGAGAGTGCGAGCCCGGTGGCAGCGCCTGACTGAATGAAATGTCTGCGATCCATTGCGAGATCCTCCTGGTGCGTTGATTTGAACTATGCTTCGAAGCCGAAGCGGTGAACCACATGCGGCAAATCTCGCCGCCATCCTGAAACAGAGAGGAAGCGTCCGTGATTATCGACCCTTTCATGAGCCTCGCCGATGCCGCAACAGGACTGCGGCAAGGGCAATTCAGCGCCGAGGCATTGACCCGGCACCTGCTCGAGCGCATCGAGCGATTCGATCCCAGGATCCATTCTTTCATCACGGTCACGCGCGAGCAGGCCATCGAGCAGGCGCGGGCCGCTGATCGCGAACGAGCAGCGGGACAGGATCGAGGACCGCTGCATGGCGTGCCGGTGGCGCTGAAGGACAATGTCTGGACGGAGGGCATCCGCACCACCTGCCACTCGCAGGTGATGATGGACTTCGTGCCCGACCGCGATGCCACGGTCTACCGCAAGCTGCGCGAAGCAGGCGCAGTGCTGCTGGGTAAGGTCGGGCTGTGGGAGTTCGCCTATGGAGTGCCGGGGGCGAACGACCCGATTCCGCCTGTGCTCAACCCCTGGTCCCTCGAGCACTCGCCCGGCGGTTCCTCGAGCGGTTCGGGCGCATCGGTCGCGGCAGGCTTCGTGTTTGGTGCGATCGGCACCGACACCGGCGGGTCGATCCGCCATCCGAGTTCTGTCTGCGGTCTGGTCGGCATGAAACCGACCTACGGTCTGGTGGCGCAGGACGGCGTGGTACCGGTGAGCCTCGCGCTCGACCATATCGGCCCGATGACCCGCACCGTGTGCGACAACGCGCTGATGCTGCAGGCGATCGCAGGCCACGACCCGCTCGACCCGAACAGCCGCCGCGCGCCCGGAGGGATCGATTTCACGGCCGGGATCGGACAACCGCTGAAGGGACTGAAGGCCGGCGTGCCAGTCAACCTGATCGCGGCGGGCGACAATGTGCCGGAGGTGACCGCGGCGTTCCAGGCGGCGCTGGACTGCCTGCGCGATCTCGGTCTCGAGCTGATCGAGTTCGACTTCCAGGGCGGCGATCAGGTCCATGCCGACAGCACCGTGATCCTCGAGCACGAGGCCTGGCTCGAGCACCGTGAGCGCCTGTCGGATCCGGTGTTCGCGGCTCGCTACGGGGCGGGCTTGCGCAAGCGGCTGGAGAGCGGTCTGCGACGCGGCGAGGAGGCCTACCGCGAGGCTCGGCGCAAGGCGGCCGAAACCACCGCGGCACTCGATGCGGTGTTTGCCAGTCGATTCGATGTGCTGCTGATGCCCGGCAGGGAGGCACCGGCCATGTCGATGACCGATCTGATGGCCGCCTCGCCGACCGCACGCGGCAAGATGACGCGGCTCGGCAACCTGACCGGCATGCCCGCACTGGTCCTGCCCATGGGCTTTGCCAGCGAGCCCAGGCTCCCGATCGCGCTGCAGATCATGGCACGGCATTTCAACGAGCCCCTGATCTATCGGGTGGCGTCGGCCTACGAGAGCGCCCAGCCCTGGGTGTCGCAGCACCCGCAGTGGCTGATCTGACCGAGCCGGCCGCCCACACGCGGTCGGGCGCGGCCCCGGTGCGACGCAGGTCGACCGCATAGCGGTAGACATCGGGGCGATAGAGCACCACGATCGCCTCGACCGGCCGGTCGGTCTTGTCAAAGACGAGGCGCTCGGACTCGAGCAGCGCAGTGCCCGGCTCGACATGCAGCGCACGGCCGACCTCGAGCGTCGCAGCGCGAGCCGAGATCGTCTGCTCGGCGCGTCCGATCGCGATACCCGCGCCCTCGAGCAGGTCGATCAGCGGTTGCGTCGACATCCGTTCCGAGCGGATCAGCCGCGCGATCCGCAGCGGCAGATGCGTGATCGCATAGGAGAACGGCACACCCGCGATGCTGCGCACCCGCACCGAGCGTTGCACGAGCTCACCACGGCGCAGGCGCAGCTGCTGCGCGATCTCGGCGCTCGCCGGCACATCGGCGCGCTCGAGCAGTTGTACCGTGGTCTGGTCGCCCATCTGCCGGTTGTTTTCGATCATGCCCTCGACGCCGGCCCGAAGCCGCGTACGCGGCCGATAGGGCGCGACGCTCGAGCGTCGCCCCTGACCGAGCACGATCAGGCCGCGAGCGGCCAGTTCATCCAGCGCTCGCCGGGCCGTGATCCGCGAGACCGCGAGCGAGCGCTCGATCTCGCCCTCGCTCGGAAACGGCCCGCCCGGCGCGAATCGCTTCTCGAGGATGTGTTCGCGCAGCATCGCAAAGATCTGGTGATAGAGGGGCTCGGGGGCGGCGGGATTGGGGCGAAAGCGCTGCAACCCCACGGGCGATGTCGCGGGCTTGGGAGCCAGAGGCTTCGCGGAACGGCGCTCGCTCATCCGGAGCGCCCGTCAGCCGGCCTGCGCCGATGCGTCCGGCGTTCGAGCCGGTGAGCCCCCCGTACCAGCAGCAGCGGCCGGTGCGGGCAGGATGAGACCGGGATGGGGCAGCCGGGCGCGCAGCACCACGCCGCTATCGGCCTCGGTCAGGTAGAGATCGCGACGGTCGGGCCCGCCGAAGGCGCAGTTGGTGATCACCGATGTCAGCGGCGAATCGATCCGCAGCATGGGCTCACCACGATCGCTGAACAGCCAGGCGGCGCCCAGACCGGGATGGGCAACAGCCAGATTGCCGAGCACATCGAGCGCCATCCCGTCCGGGCCGGAGCAGCCCGACATCTGGATGAAGAGGCCGACCTTGGCCGTGCCGCCATCGAGCAGGATCGGGGCCCCCCAGATCGCATTGGCGCGCGTGACCGCGATCAGCACATGACGGCCCGCCTGGTCGACGACGATCCCGTTGGGGCTCGGAATGCCATCCAGGAAGACCTCGGGCGCGCGTCCACCGATCCGCCAGCGCATGACCCGGCCGAAGGGCGCCTGCAGACCCGACATGCCCTGGTCGGTGAACCAGCATTCGTCGCCGTGAAAATAGAGGTCATTGAGGCCGTGAAAGCCGTGCTCGCGGGCATCGAGCACCGTCTCGATGCGGCCTGATGAGGGCTCGAGCCGCAGCAGCCCGCGGGCAAAATCGCTGATCCAGGCGGCACCATCCGGGCCGAACTTGAGTCCGTTGGGCTGCCCGTCATACTGGATCACGACATCGAAGTGTCCGTCCGGCGCGATCCGGAAAACGCGTCCGAACGGGATGTCCACGACATACAGGTGACCGTCCTGATCAAAGGACGGCCCCTCGAGAAAGGAACCGAGCGGAGCGCCATTGCGATGCAGGCGCAGCCAGGGCGCTGTATCACCCGCGCGACTGAGGGAGGCCGGCAGCCGAAACGCGATCTCGGCCGTGATACGGGGAGGAGCATCGAACATCGGCGGGGTCTCCCGGCAAACCTCGTCAGCCTGAACCGGGCAGCCGCAGCACGCCCGCGATCGGCACCGCGCCGAGGAAAAAGCCATCATCACCGAACTGGATCGTGCCCTCGCCGACTGCCAGGGTAATGTCGGTAGACTTGATCGGCAAGGCACCCGCGAGGCTCAGACGGATACGGACTTCGCCGTTGGTGTCCTTCTCGATCACCTCCATCACGCGGCGCAGGCCCTGTACATTGGCGAGCGCGTCCGAGGGACCGAAGGTGTAGGCATTCCAGGTCGTGGACTGGGCGAGCGCCGGGACCGGCGCGATACCGGCCAGAGCACCGGCCAACGCGATTGCAGCAAGACGGGCTTTCATCGGTACATCCTCCTGTGGTGGTTCGTTCAGCGGGTTGCAGCAGATTCGGTCGAGTAGCGCGCCTCGAGCGCGACGAAATCAGGGTAGTCAAAGAGGTCCCACAAACCGCGGTGATCGAGCATGCGGTCGGCAAATGCATGCGTGCTGCCCTCACGACGCAGCGTCGCATAGAGCTCTGCACCCATCCGCCCGATCAGTCGGGTGATGGCATTGGGGTGGATCGACAGCCGATAACCGATCGACTCGAGCTCGGCCGCTGGCAGATTGGGCGTACGGCCGCCCTCGACGATATTGGCAAGCGTGGGGGCCGGCACTTCGCCAGTGATGCGCCACATCTCGGCGGCGGTCTCGGGCGATTCGACGAAGGCGACATCGGCGCCCGCCTCGACATAACGGCAGGCGCGCTCGATCGCCGCATCGATCCCCTCGGTGGTCCGCGCATCGGTGCGCGCCACGATCACCAGATCAGGATCGACGCGCGCATCGGCGGCAGCCCTGACCCGGGCACACATCTCCTCGACCGACACCAGCCGCCGTCCCATCTCGTGACCGCAGCGCTTGGGCCAGTCCTGATCCTCGATCTGCAAACCGCTCACGCCAGCCCGTTCGAATTCGCGCACGGTGCGGATCACATTGAGCGGACCACCGTAGCCGGTGTCTGCGTCGGCAATCAGCGGGATCGAGCTGATCTCGGCAATCCGCCTGGCCTGGTCGAGGATTTCGCCAAAGGAGAGCAGGGCCACATCGGGCGCGCCCATCCGGGTGATCGAGACCCCGGAACCGGTCATGTAGATCGCCTCGAAACCCGCGCGCTCGGCGAGCCGAGCCGTCAGGCAGTCAAACACGCCTGGCGCCATCAGCAGGCCCGGCTGGGCGAGGCGCTCGCGCAGTCGACGGTTGCGGCCGGTCTGCGTCTCGAGCGGGCGCGGCATCGCCGGGGGGAGTGAAGAACGAGAGGATTCAGACATCGGTGGGGCAACTCCTTGGGTCGGGCGACAGGGCCTGGTGCGGACTGGATCTGCGGTGATGCGCCGATCGATGCGCCGATCGATGCGCTGATCAGCGACCCGCGCCGTGCGCGGCGGCGGCAAGAATCTCTTCGGCGCTGTGGGTCGGATAGCGCGCCCGGAAAAACCTCAGCGAGCCTTCGTGGAGCTCGGCATTGGGCGAGGCGACCGCGTCACCGACGACCACCGTGTAGTAGTCATGGTAGGAGGCCGAGCGGACCGTCGACTCGACGCAGCCCTCGGTAGTCGTACCGCAGATGATCACCGTCTGGATGCCCTGGGTGCGCAGGATGTGATCGAGATGCGTACCGATGAAGCTGTCGGGCCGGAATTTTTCGACCACCCAGTCCTGATCCTGGATCGTCAGACCATCGACCAGCTGCCAGCCCCAGCTCCCCGGGATCGCGTAGTCGGGTGCCTTGCCATCGCGGGTCTTGAAACGCAGCCAGGCCGGCGAATCCATCCGCGCATCGGGCAAGGAGGCCTGACGCATGAAGATCGTGCGCAGGCCCAGCTGCTGCGCACGCCCGACGAAATCGACCATCCGCACGACTGCTGGCGCCATCTGAGCGACATTCTTGCCATAGCGGGCGAAGTGCCCGCGGGTGCTACAGAAATCGTTCTGGATGTCGATCGCGAGCACAGCACTCCAGCCCGGATCGACCAGCTCGTCCAGCGTATCGAGGACCTCACGGCCCATGATGGTCTTCATGATCCGACCTCCTCGACCGATACCGGGAAGAGCGAGGGCGCGTCGGGCGCAGGCATCACATGGTAGAGGGCGAATCGCCAGGCCGTGCCGGCCAGCACCTCGGACGGGGTGAACGGAAAGGCGAGGTTGCCGCCGGTGCACTGACGACCCGGAAAGCCGTGGTGCAGCAGGTATTGCTTGAAGGTCTTGGCCGTGGTCATCGCGAGCGCGGCCTCGGCTGCGACCACCTCGACCATCACGAAGATCTCACGCGGGGCGAACCCTGTGGACGGCGGCGACAGGCGCGCGGCATCGAGGCCGTAGAGCCGGGGATAGAGCTGGTAGTCGCCCGCCACCATCGAGCGGGTGATGCGCTCGACCTCGGCGAGCGTGCCA
>VGHA01000179.1 GCA_016868375.1 Betaproteobacteria bacterium
CCAGGGCTATGCGGTGATCGCCGCCGACTATGTGGGTAAAGGCCCCTTCAGAAATGGTCGTGGCGAGGGCTACGTCGTGAAGGACGTAACGGTTCAGACCTGCCTTCGAATGCTTGAAGCCGGTCTGATGACGATGATGTCCAAAGGGCTTCAGATCGGGCCGCTTTTTCTCAATGGCTGGTCACAGGGCGCCGCCAATTCGCAGTGGCTGCATCAGGAATTGCGACGGCGAAAGGTTCCCATTGTGGCAACCAGCGTTTCCAGTCCCTTCAACGACATGTCCGAGACCCTGCGCTTCTGGAGCGGCCACCAGACCTACCCCACGCCCACAGGCGTTACACACTTTCCGGCTGCCCCAGATTGGATTTCGCTCTGCATGATTGTGATTCTCGGAAGCTATGAACTTAACTACGGGCTGAAGGGTTTACTGCAAACCGCTGTCGCACCCCAGTTCCGCGAATTCGCGGCAAATTTTTGGCGAACCTACGATCTGCGCGTTGACCCATCCAAGCCCTTTCCCTCAGGCAAGACGCTGCTGGTACCGGGGTTCTTCGATAGCTTCACACACAACACCAACAGCGCGTTTCTCAGGCAGGTGGCAGCCAACAGCGCGACAAACTGGCACTACGACACGCCAATCCGGTTTCATATTGGGCTGGTGGATGAAGCGCTACATCCCACGCTTGCCAGGCGGCCCCTGGCTGCCGGCGGCAGCCAGGCCACGGAGGTCACGGTGGCGCAGGGAAGCCATCGGGTCACGTTCATGGCGTCTCTGTATGGCGATCCCAGGCATCTCGCCGGAAAAGAAAACGCGCTCGAATGGTTCAACAGCCTGCGCCGAAACTGATCAAGGAACTCCGTGATGAATGCACCGGTACGACTTGCGCCGGAGGGCGTCGAACGCTTTCCTGAAGGCCTGGTGGTTGAGCGCGACGGCGGGGTCTTGACCCTTACCATCGAACGCGAGCACGACATGAACCGGTTGTTGCCTGAGGTTCTTGCGCGTTTGGGCTGGATCGCAGAGGCCTTGCGTGACGATGAGCACACCCAGGTGCTGGTCATCACGGGCGCCGGCGACGCATTTTTTTCAATGGGCATCATGAATCCCACAATTCGTGCGCAACTCTCGAAAGACGAGGTTGTGCGACTGGTGATGGCAGCGAACCGGATCTTTGACGCGATCGAGGCTTTGCCGCAGATCGTCATTGCAAGCCTGAACGGCAAAGTGCTCGCGGGTGCGGTTGAACTCTGTCTGGCCTGCGACATCCGCTATGCAGCAGAGCACGCAACGCTATGCATGCCCGAAGCGGCATGGGGTGGGTTTCCGGGGGCAGGCGGGCCAGTGCGTCTGCCACAGATTGTTGGACGCGCGCGCGCGCTCGAAATGATCTGCACCACCCGCGAGATCAGCAGTGCCGAGATGTCGGACTATGGAATCGTGCAGGGATGTTATCCAGGCCCGGAGCTGCGACAGTCGGTTGCTGCGATCGCGGCGCGAATTGCGGCAAGCGGACCGCTGGCAACGCGCGGCGCTAAAAAAATTGTCAATGCACGCCTCGCCCCGGGGTTCGCGCCGGCGCGTGAACTCGCTGATACGCTGCGGCGGCATCTCGAGTGGAGCAGCGATGTGGCGGAGGGCATTGCAGCCCATCGCGAAAATCGAAAGCCGCGCTTTACGGGGCGCTGAATTCGAACCGTAAGGAAGAAAATACGGACAGTTCCGAGAAGAAAAACGAGGAGAGTGATTTTGCACACCATTAGTTTTAAGCGGCTATTGAGCATTCTGGTGGCAGCGACCGCCTATATCAGCGCTGATACCGTCGCGGCGCAACCCTACCCCTCGCGTCCGGTCAGGATGATTGTTCCCTACGCGGCAGGAGGCGCTACCGATGTCGTCGCGCGTCAGTTGAGCGCGCGGTTAAACGAGGTCTTGGGCCAACCCTTTGTCGCTGAAAACCGTGCGGGGGCTGGAGGCAACATTGGCGCCGATCTTGTCGCGAAGGCGGCTGCCGATGGCTACACGCTACTGGTGGCAGATCTGGGGGCTTTCACCAGTGGTGCTGCGGTGAATCCTAATTTGCCCTTTGACCCGCTTACAGATTTCACGCCCATCACCATGCTGATCGGATCGCCCTACGGGCTGGCTGTGAATCCGTCGCTTCCGGTGTCCAGCGTGCGTGAGTTGCTCGCGTACGCGAAAGCCCATCCCGGGAAGTTCAACTATGCGATGCTTGGTAACGGCAGCGCGTCGCATCTCGCGGGAATCGAGCTCAGTGCGCGCGCAAACGTTCCCATCACATTTGTACCGTATAAGGGCGGTGTCCCGGCGCTATCCGACGTCGCCGCTGGGCAGGCACAGGCGCTTTCCATTGCAATGCTCTCCACCTATCCGTTCGTCAAGGGGGGCAAACTAAAGCTGATTGCAGTAATGAGCGGTAGCCGCATGAGCTTCCTGCCGGATGTGCCCACCGTCGCAGAGTCTGGCTTTCCTGGATTTGTGGCTGGGCAGTGGCAGGCGCTCTACGGGCCCAAGGGGTTATCGAAGGAAACTGTCGAACGGTTGCGCGCTGAGTCCACGCAGTTTTTGAACATGCCTGAGGTTAAGAAGCGCTTCGCAGAGCAGGGAGCCGAGGTTGCCACTGGAACCCCTGAGGAACTTACCCGCTTTGTGGCGAGCGAGCGGGCCAAGTTTGACCGCCTGGTGAAAGATCACAACATCAAGGTGGATTGATAGAAAGAGCCAGGCGCGCCGCAACCGCAATGACTGCACTCAAAGGCTTTGCCTGGGTCCTGATCTTTCAATGCGCAGGCGAAATCATTGCGCAGGTTGTCTCTGGGCTTTGGCCAGGGCCAGTGATTGGCATGCTGATGCTGGCCCTTGCGCTAGCCTGGCCGCCGCTGCGTGAGCCGGTGGCCAGCGCGGCGAATGCTTTGCTTCCGCATCTTTCATTATTGTTTGTTCCCGTTGGCGTAGGGGTCCTGCTGCACACCGACCTGATCATGCTTGCGGGTTGGACCTTGCTTGCGGTGCTGACGCTGTCGACCTGGATCGGCATGGTGGTCACCGCGCTCGTTCTGCGCGCCCTGTGGCAACGATCGTCCCAAGGCGAAACCGATGAGTGACTTCGTTGAGCTTTGGATTTATCTGTCGGCCACACCACTGTTCGGGCTCACCGCCAGTCTGTCTGTTTATGTGATGGCCCATACGCTCTATTCGCGGCTCAATCAGACACCGATCGCCAATCCTGTGCTGTGGTCTGTCATTGTGCTCGCCGGGATCCTGCACCTTACGCGCACGCCCTACCAAACCTACTTCTCGGGCGCGCAATTCATTCACTTCCTGTTGGGGCCAGCGGTGGTGGCGCTCGCATGGCCGCTCTGGGAGCGACGGGTTGAGCTGAAAAAGCGGGCTCCCGCGTTAATTGTTGCCGCGATTGCCGGCGGCTTGGCTGCAGCGCTGTCGGCAGTGGTAATGGGCTACGTGCTGGGGCTGCCGGATGAAGTGCTGCGCTCGCTCGCACCCAAGTCGGTGACGGCGCCCGTGGCAATGGGGGTTGCTGAGCGGATCGGCGGTATTCCTGCGCTTGCTGCGGTGTTTGCGGTGATCACAGGCATGATCGGGGCGCTGAGCGCCAAATATTTGTTCGATCGCATCGGAATTCATTCACCCGCTGTTCGCGGATTCGCGCTGGGCACTGCTTCCCATGGCATTGGTGCTGCGCGGGCCATGCAGGTACACCCCGATGCGGGCGCGTACGCTGGGCTGGCGCTGGGCATTCAGGTCATTGTGGCGTCGCTATCGTTACCGCTGATTGCGCGTCTGTTCTGACAGTAGAAAGAGGGTGCCTAAGTTTCAACGCGGTCGAGGTGAATGCACGGGCTCAGTCGCCCGCACCGGGTTTCGCCAGCACCCCGCTGATCGTCTCGTCCGTGTGAAAAATCGGTTTCTCGTAGTAGTGAGGGCCATCATAAATTTCGATCAGAACACTTTTCTCATGGGCGATCGTCGGTCCGTGGGGGTGGTCCTTCGGGTTCATGTAAAACGATCCGGGCTTAAGCCGTAGACCGGTGTCCGTATATTCGTAATCGCCCTGCAGGCAGTACATGAACTGATTGGATGCATGGGTGTGCTTGGTGGGAATGCGCCCGCCCTTGTCGAATTCGATGATGGCGATGCTGGCGCCGTTGTCGGGATTTTTCCAAAGGAAATACTGGCGCAGTCCGTAGTCCGGAAAATTCAGCCATCTGGCTGGATCCAGATCTGAGGTATGGATCAGCAGCTCCAAGGTTTTCATTAACGCAGGGGTGGGTTGATTCATGGCGTGCTCCGAAGCGTCGGAATTTATTACCCGGTGGTTAGATGGCAGGCCGACCCGCGCTCACCCATCGCGCGAATTCCTCGCGACTCTGTGCTGTCGCGGGAAACAGTCCGAACAGTGAATGTCCTTTGGAAATACGAGCGGCGGCAAAGGCTTCGTAGTCAGCGTTGGCGGCCGCTTCGCGCGCCACGTCTTCGAGCAGGTGTCGTGGAATGACCACCACACCTTCAGCATCACCCACCACGATATCCCCCGCATACACGGGCACACCGGCCACACCCACCGGAGCGTTCAATTCCACCGGGTGTAGTCGGATAGGCGTTGCGGGACCTGATGCGAGGCGTTGGAAACACGGCAGCCTGGTCGCACGAATGCCGGGCGTATCGCGGTAGCCGCCGTCGGTAACAACGCCTTCAACGCCCCGTGCTTTGAGGCGCAGCGCCATCATGTCGCCCATTACCGACACGCCGCTGTCGCCGCCGGGTGCAAGAACCAGTACAGCGCCTGCTGGACACTCCTCGATGGCTCGCCGATGCAAGTTGTCGTCGCGGGCGTAGGCCGCCAGCGTGTCAAGGTCTTCGCGTGATGGAATGAAGCGAAGCGTGAAAGCGGGCCCAATCAACGGGGGCTGATCAGCGATCAGGGGCTGCAGTCCCAATATGAAAGTATTGCGAAGACCGCGGTTCAAGAGACAGTTTGCAATATTGGCGGAACCGCCCCTTGCCAGTGCTGCACGCACGTCGGAGGGCAGTGGTTGAAACAGGGTGTCGTTCACGCAGGCTCCTTGGAAATGGGGCTGCGGCGCATGACCGGCTTCTTCGGTTCAGCTGCAGCGCCTGTGCGGCATCAGTCGGGACTTGGTATTTGATCGTCTAGCGATGCGCAAGCCCTCCGTCCATCGTGATGCATGTGCCACTCAGGTAGGTGGCCTGATTTGACGCGGCAAAGACGATCATCGCTGCAACCTCTTGCGGCTCAGCGAGCCGGCGAAATGGCAGGTCGGGCAGTGCCTCCTTCCAGCGTGACTCGTCCCCCAGGCGATCCTTTGCACGGCGACGAGCCAGTGCGAAATACCGTTCAGTGCGAGTGGGAGGCGGATGTATGCCGAGCACCCTCACCCCGTGGTCCGTCGAGTGCGACCCAACAGCCTGTGTGAACGCCGAGAGCGCAGCGTTACCAGAGGTTCCGCAAACATAGTCATACCGGTTCAGAACGCCACCGCCTATGACGTTGACGATGACGCCCCGCCGACGCGCGACCATGTGCCGAAGCATCTCGCGCGTGGCATTGATGTAGCCGAATACCTTTACGTCCCACGCGGCGCGCCAAGCGGATTCGTCGACGGACTCTATCGATCCTGCCGGCACGGCGCCAGCGTTATTGACCAGTACCGAGGCCTCTGGACACTGGTTGATCATCTCAACGACCGCCGGGCTGCTGGCCATGTCCATTGCGATCGGTTTGACGGTAACGCCATATCGGGATCGAATCTCGGTGGCTGCCGCCGTCAGATTCACTGCGTTGCGGGCAACCAGCGTTAAATCAGCCCCGGCCTGAGCGAAGGCGTGCGCAGAAGCAAGGCCGATACCCGCGGACGCCCCGGTGATGACAACCTGAGCACCGCTTAATCCAAGATCCATGGGCTGTATCCCCGATGCTGGAGCCTGATTATTCGGGTACGACATTGGCTTCGCGCGCTGCCCGTATCCAACGCTCATACTCCCTACTTACCATGGGCTCTGGCTGCGCAGGTGTGACCAGCACACCTGCCCCTTTCAGCCGCTCTTTCAGACCCGGCGCTTCCAGCGCTTTGCGTATGTCAGCCGCCATGGTCCTGACGAGGTCGGCGTCCATGCCAGGAGGCCCGTAGATGACATGCCAGGGCTGCATCTCAAAGCCTGGCAGCGCCTTTTCGCCCAGCGTGGGAAGATTGGGCGAGTCGGCCAGGCGCTCCTTGCCTGCTGAGGCGATTGCCGTCAGTCTGCCGGAACGGATGTGTGGCATGACCGTGTTTTCGTCGGCCATACCGAAGCTGACCTGGCCGCCAATGACGTCCTGAATCGCCTGAGCGGTGCCCTTGTAAGGAACGTGGACAGCCCTGGCACCCACCTGGTTCAGGAGCGAGGCAAAGGTGAGGTGCGCCGCGCTGCCCACACCGGAGGACGCGTAGGAATAATGATCGGGTTTCCCTCGTAAAGCGGCAATCATCTCTTCTGGTGTTCGAATACCCAGAGCAGTGTTTGCCACGATGACCCAGGGCACGCTTGTTACCTGAACGATGGGGGTGAAGTCCTTCAACGGGTGGTAGGGCATGGAGCGAATAACACCCGCATTCATCGCATGCGTCTGGACTCCACCGATCAGCAAGGTATAGCCATCCGGTTTTGACTTCGACACGGCGACGCCGCCGATCATGCCTGAACCTCCGCCAATGTTATCGATCACGACGGGCTGACCCCAAACTTTCGCCAACTCGGGCTGGAGGGAGCGCGCGATGAAATCGACGGGTCCGCCTGCCGGGTAGGGAACGACCAGCCGGAGAGGCTTGTTTGGAAATGGCTGCGACTGCGCCGACTGAAGGCAAAAGGAGGTAGAAAGCGACAGGAGCAGAGGCAGGAAGAACTTTTTCAGCTTCATAACAAACTCCCATTCAACAGACACTTCAAAGGGGGCTGATATCCGAGCGGGCGCGCAACGAACCGGCGGGTGCGGCGAGCCGCGGCGCCTGCTCAAACCTCGCGCACGATCAGATGCCCAAATTCGTCGACCGTCGCACGCTGTCCAGCAAGAATCCAGGTGGTGGCGTCAAACTGCTGCACGATCGCCGGGCCGTCGAATGACACGCCCGCTGATAGCAGGCTGCGTTCATAAATCGGACAGACGCGCCAACCGGATTCGGTCCAGACATTCTGGCTTCCGACCTGGGCGTCTTGGGGACGCACCGACCCGCTCAGTCGCGTGATGGCGGGTTTTGCCATGGAACCGATTGCCTGAACATGGAGCTGCACCAGTTCGACCGGTGCGTCGGTCTGCGAGAATGTGTAGAGCCTTTCATGTTCGCGGTGAAACGCCCCAAGTGCGTTGTTGAGCGCTTCGACCGAGGCATCACCAGTGGGCCAGTCCACGGTAAGTTCGAAGCCCTGGTGCTCATAGCGCAACGCCGCCATCCATCGAAGCGAACGGCCTGACTGCGGCACCTGCTCTCGGTCCAGCCAGGCATTTGCCTCGCTCACCAGACGCTCAAACGTGCTTTTGACCCGAGTGAGATCGTAAGCGGGCGGACGTTCGAGGCAGGTGGCGCTGAAATCGCTTTTCAGGTCAGAGACGAGCAATCCCAGGCTGGACAGAACCCCTGGCGAGGGCGGC
>VGHA01000180.1 GCA_016868375.1 Betaproteobacteria bacterium
GCATGACCGCGCCCCGGTTGATCGCCGTGCTTGGCGCGGAGTGCAGCGGCAAGACTACGCTTTGCGAGGCGCTTGGCGCGCGTATCGGTGCGCCAATCGTGCCGGAGTATCTGCGCCAATGGTGCGAGCTCACGCAGCGTACGCCGGCGCAAGCCGAGCAGCGCCACATCGCCGCCGGGCAGCTCGCGCGCATGCGCCAGGCGCTGCGACAGGCGCGCGCAATGTCCACACGCTGGGTGATCAGCGATGGCTCACCACTTCTGACCGCCGCCTACAGCATCGAGTATTTTGGTGACCACTCGCTGGTGCCGCTTGGCCTTCGACAGGCGCGCCGCGCCCACCTCACGCTGCTCGCCGATCCGGCAATCGACTGGCAGGCGGATCGGCATCTGCGAGATGGACCGGCGCGACGCGATGCCGTGCACCGCATCCTGCTTGGCTTGCTAAGGCAGGCGGACATTCCCTATCAGCAGGTCACCGGATCACCCGCAGTGCGCGCGCGGGATTGCCTTGCGCTTCTGCGCTAACATCGCGTCTGGTCGCTAGGGGTCCCGGACAAATCCGGCCTGATGGCGGCGTCGTAGCGCGTCAAGCAGCCTCGCGGTTGCACGTGCGGCGATGCCCGTTTCGGTCGGTCTGCTTGGCAGACGGGTGAGAAAGACCCTTGGAACCTGATCAAGTTAACCCTTGCGCAGGGAAGCGTCCGTTGTCGAGCAGTCGAATCGCGTTTGGTTTCGGCATGCGGTGTCGACCCGGTCAGTCGCTCAGTGTTGTGGCGAATGGCGGGTGGGTCGCCACCTGGCATCGGGCTTCAGTGCGCAGGTTCTGGAGCCCTCACGATGCGCCCATTTGCCCCGGTTACCCGACCCACCGCAGCAGCCTTCGCACTACCGCTTGCGCTGGCTGCCTCAGCGGCCCTCGCACAGACTCCCGCGCAACCCGCTGCGCCTGAGGCGCGGTCGCTTGCACCCGTGGAGGTCAGAGCAGGGCAGGCGAGCCCATCGCAACAGCGCGCGACAGTGGGCGGTCTGAGCGAGGCGCCGCTTTCTGAGACGCCCCAGAGCGTCTCGGTGATTCGCGCTGAGGCGCTGCGCGATAGCGGGGCCACCAGCCTGTCGTCTGCGATTCGAACCGAGCCCTCAGCAGGCGACTTCTACAACACGCTCGGATACATCGAAAGTCTGCAGATCCGCGGCTTTCAGCTCGACAACGCGCGCAACTATCGCCGCGACGGCCTGCCGATTTCGAATCACGCGCCGTTTGCGATCGAGAACAAGTCCTCGATTGAAATTCTGAAGGGTCTGTCGGGCATTCAATCCGGGCTCGCCGCACCCGGTGGGTTGGTGAATTTCACGGTGAAGCGGCCCACCGCACAGCCACTGCGCGAAGTGTTTGCCGGCTTGAGCGAGCGGGGCACAACGATCGTGCACGGCGATATGGGTGGACGCACCGGTGGCGATGGCGTGCTTGGCTACCGGATCAACGCTGCGCTCGAGGAGCGCAGGCCCGAGGTGCGAAACGCTCCGGGTGGCCGGGAGTTCCTGAGCGGCTTCTTCAATCTGCGACTCGGACAGGGATGGCTCGCCGAGGCAGAGTTTGAATCGCACACCTCGCGCCAGATCAGCGTGCCGGGATTCGGTCTGCTGGGCGGCACCGTGCTGCCACCGCCCATCGATCCCCGCATCAACCTGAATACCCAGCCCTGGTCGCTGCCGTTCGACAGCCGCAGCCTTATCGGCTCAATCAGGCTCCAGAAACTGCTGGCAAACGACTGGACCGCATCGGTGCGGCTCGGTCAACAGCGCATTCGCACGAACGACAGGTTGGCGTTTCCCGATGGGTGTGGCGATATCTACCCGGGACTGTGCGCCAATTACGATACCGATCTGTACGACTATCGCAGCGACAACGAGCGCCGGACGATGGGCGCGGCGGAATTGATGCTGCGCGGTGAACTGACCAGCGGGACCGTGCGCCACGAGGTCACCGCATCGGTCCTGCGCACTGACTATGACGAGCGCTACGACGCCACGCAGATCTACCATTGGGTCGGTCGGATTAACGCGCTGGCGCCTACCACGCTGCGTCGCAGCGTAACGCCCGATACAACGCCCAACACCCTGCGCAGCTTAAAGAGCACCGAGGTGCAACTGGCCGACGTGATTCGTCTGGATAACCGCTGGTCGGTGTGGCTGGGCCTGCGCCACACCTCGCTCGACAGCTCGAGCACTCGGACCGACCCCGCCGATCCGCGGGCGCTTGCCTACTCTCAGCAGTTCACCACGCCCTGGGGTGCTCTGGGCTACAAGCCATGGCAAGGCGGCTTCGCCTATGTCTCCGCAGGACAGGGCATCGAAACCGACGCGGCGCCGAACCGGCCCTCGCGATACAGCAACGCCGGCTCGGTTCTGCCAGCGCTTCGCAGCCGCCAGACGGAAGCGGGGCTGCGTCAGCAGCTTGCAAACGGGGGGCTTGCGAGCATCACGTTCTTCGATATCAACCGGCCGCTTCCAGCCGACATCGCAGACCCCGCTGACGCCGGCAAGGAGATTCGGGTTGCCGGCGCACGCGAGGCGCAACATCGGGGCATCGAACTTGCATGGGTTGGGAGCCTGTCACGCGACTGGACGCTGTCAACACAGGCCACTGCGCTGGACGCGAAGACCACCCGCGCTCCTGAGGCCAACGAAATCGGCAAGCGCACGCGCAACACCACACCGCTCGCGGCCTCAGCCAACCTGGGCTGGCGAGTGCCGGGCGCCGGCGGCCTGCTCTGGAACAACCGGCTCGCATGGAGCGATGACAAGGCGGTCACCGCCGATGAGTCGGTGCTGCTGCCCGCATGGTGGCAACTCGACACGTCATTCGTGTGGCGCCAGCGGCAGGGCGCGCAGACGCTTACCTGGCGCGCGGGGGTCGATAACGTGTTTGACCGCCGCTACTGGCGCGATGCGCCCACCACCTACTGGGGCGCCACCTATCTGTTCCCGGCACCGCCTCGCACCTTCCGGGTGTCGCTGCAGGCAAATTTCTGACGACAGGCCAGCCTGCGCGGCAACCCTCGCTCAGCCTGGCCCTGCCTGGCTGAGCGCCTGCGAGACGCGGCCAAAGAATCGGTCGGCATGGTCGGCCTCGAGCCAGCGCGCCACCAGCACCAGATCGAGCTCGCGATCGATCCAGGTAAAGGATGAGCCCGCGCCGATCGCAAACACGCTGCTGGCAGGCGCTGACGGGAAGACCTGGCGCGTGCGGTTCAACCAGACCAGCATGCCGTAGAACGGCGCGATCGGACAGGGCGCAAACATCCTGTCGATCCACTGCGCGGAGATCACCTGTTTGCCGTGACTGGCGCCGCGATTGAGCAGCAGCGTACCGAGCCTGATCTGATCGAGGCTACTGATCGTGACGCCACCGCCCCAATGCGTACCGCCCGGCACTGACTGCATCGGCTGCCCGTCAATCTCGACCCAGGCCTGATCGTAGCCACACCACGACCAGTCGTCGGATACACCGATCGGCTGCATGATGGCTTCGCGGAAAACCTCGGGCAAGGGCTTGCGAAACAGGTGCAGCAATGCGAGCGACAGCTGATTGATCCGGACATCGTTGTATTCCCAATAGCTGCCCGGTTCGTGCAGCGGTCTGGCACCGCCCTTGGGGCCGGCATCAGCGCCCGCGGGTTGGAACGACAGACGGCGCCAACGATCCACCTGGTCGGGCAGTCCGAAGCAGCTCCCCTCCCATTCGCTGGTCTGCTGCAGCAGATGCGTCCACCGAATCGGCGCGTTGTGTGGGCTGTCAAAGCCGATGCCGGGAAGACGCGCGCGCACCGGCTCATCAGGATCGTCGATCAGGCCGCGATCCACAGCAATTCCCGCCAGCAGCGCGAGATAGGTCTTGGCGACGCTGAAGGTGAGGTCAGCGCGGGAAGGCTCGCCCCATTGCGCAATCTGCCAACCGCGATGAACGATCGCGCCACTTGCCGGACCGCGCGCCGACACGGGTCCGAGCAGCCGGTTCCAGGGCGGCGGATCAGCGCCGTGCACACCCCAGGTGCTACCGTCGACACTGGGCTCGCGCGACCACTTTGATTCATGCGCAATCGCATCGTCGATCGCGACTGCAAGGCGCTCGCCCAAGGCGGGCTCGGCATCGATCTGAACTGGCATCGGCTGGCTCCAGAGGTTCAAGGCGCGCCCAGGCTGACCCTTTTAGTTGGGGCGCGACGCGTGAACAGGCTACCATCGTGGCGATGAACACCTCTGACCCCTCCCGATCGCTCGACGAGAGCGAACTTTCCCGACTGGACGAACTGCTCGCCCAGGCCCATCCCGAGCACTCGATGATGCTCGAGGAATACGACGGTTTCTGTGCAGCGCTTGCCTGCTCGCCCACCCCCATTTCGGCCGATGAAAGCCTGCCGATTGTGCTGGGCGCAGAGCCCGGCAGCGCGCTTGGCGCCATGGACGAGGCCGACCGAAACGAGCTGCTCGCCCTCCTGGGTCGGCACCGGCGCGCCGTCGCCCGACGGCTGCACGAGGGCGAAGCCTGGAACGCGGTCATCGGCACCGACGAATCCGGCCGGGCGTTGGGCGATGCCTGGGCGATCGGGTTCCTGCGCGGCATGGAACTGCATCCCGATGACTGGGACATGCTCGATGAGGATGAGGTCTGCGAGGAAGCCTTCGAGCTGATCCTGCGCTTTGCCAGCGAAGCCGGCGCGCCCTCCGACGCCGAAGCCGGGAACGAGGAAGGCAGCGGTCGGTCGCTTGAGCGGCTTGATGAAGAACCCTTTGAGCCCATCGAGGATGGCGAGCGCGAAGAAATGATTGACCTGATGCTGGAAGGCGTCTTGGAGATTTTTGATCGACTCGCACCGGCGCGCGAGCGGGCCCTGAAGCCGGCCACGATTCGACGCGATGCACCTCGACTTGGCCGCAACGACATTTGCCGCTGCGGCAGCGGCCGCAAGTACAAGCACTGCCACGGTGCTGGCTGACCCCAGGCCCGGGCGCAACGCGGCGCCAGGCGCGCGGCAACGCCCGGCCCGCTTTACACGAGAGAGCACTCCCCATGTCTGAGCATCCTCCACGTATTGCAATCGTGACCGGCGGCGGCACCGGCATCGGACGCGCTGCGGCGCGCGCACTCGCGGGCGCTGGCTGGCAGGTCGTGCTGGCTGGCCGGCGGATCGAGCCGCTTGAGCGCGCCATGGCCGAGATCGGCGACAACGGGCCACGGCCACTCGCAATTCCCACTGACGTTGGCAACCCGGAATCGGTTCGGGCGCTGTTTGACCGCACCTGGGACGCTTTCGGTCGGCTCGATCTGCTGTTCAACAACGCGGGCACAGGCGCGCCAGCGATCCCGATCGACTCGCTCAGCTATGAGCAGTGGATGACCGTTGTGAACGCCAATCTCACCGGTGCGTTTCTGTGCACGCAGCAGGCCTTTCGGTTGATGAAGATGCAAACCCCCCGCGGCGGACGCATCATCAACAACGGCTCGATTTCAGCGCACACGCCACGGCCCTTATCGGCGCCCTACACCGCCACCAAGCATGCGGTCACCGGCCTCACGAAGTCCACCGCGCTTGACGGCCGCGCCTGGGACATCGCCTGCGGCCAGATTGATATTGGCAACGCCGCCACCGAGATGACCGACCGCATGACGCAGGGCGTTCTGCAGCCTGACGGATCCAGCCGGCCCGAGCCTCGGATGGATGTGGACCATGTCGGTCAGGCCGTTCTCTACATGGCCGGGCTGCCGCTCGAATCCAATGTGCTGTTCATGACGGTGATGGCCACCAAGATGCCGTTCGTGGGCCGCGGCTGACCTGCGCGTCACGCCGGTCGCTCAGCTCGCCTCGGCTTCCAGTAGCATCGTGTCGATGATCGCGTCCGCGCCCTGGGCGCCGCTCACTGCACTGCGCCCGTTGACAATGAAGCACGGCACGCCACGGATGCCTGCGCGGCGCGCCCGCTGATCGGCCTCGGCGATGGCCAGATGCGCTTGCGCATCGCCCAGCGCCTGGTCGACCGCAGACTCGGAAAGCCCTGCCTCATGCGCGATCCGGCGCAGCTCTGACACATCGGTGAGATCGCGCGCCTGCTGAAAGTAGGCGACAAACAGCGCCTCGACAAGCGCGTCCTGGAGCCCTTCCTGTTTCGCGGCCGCGTCGATGAGCGCGTGCGCGCGCAGCGTATTCGGTTGCCGCGCGATCGATTCGATTGCCAGCGGCAGATCGACTGCGCTGGCTGCGCGATTCACATTGGCGTAAATGCGCGACGTGTCGGCACTGCCAAACTTGCCCGCCAGATAATCGGTTCGCGCCATGCCGTCGGCTGGCAGATCGGGGTTGAGCTGGAAGGGGTGCCAGTGCACCTCGACAGGTCGATCGGGATGGTCGCGCCGCCAGCGCGCAAGCGCCTGCTCAAGTTGTCGCTTGCCAACAAAGCACCACGGGCAAACGACATCGGACACCACGTCGATTCGGAGCGGATTTGCGTCCATGATGCTGGCCTTTCAAAGCTTGTGTCTCGCGTTTCTTGGCCGAATCTTAGCGTCCGATTTCCGGTCGGACATACAATGCCGGCTCCCGGACCGCAGCGCGCATCCTCTAAAACCCCCCCAACACGGAATCGGGCCATGGAACAGGACATGATCGGACGCGTAGTGCTCGTCACTGGCGCAAGCAAAGGTATTGGACTTGCCTGCGTGGAGCGGTTCGCACGCGCCGGCGCCAAAGTCGTCGGCATCTCGCGAACCGCCGCCAACCTCGAAGAGGCTGCGCGCCTGCTTGCGACAAAAGGGGTCGCGATGGCGGCCACCCATGCGGTCGACCTGACCGATGCGGCCGCTGCAGAAGCCGTTGTCAGCCGGATCGAGCGCGAAACCGGTCCCATCGCGGTGCTGGTCACGTCCGCAGGCGCCGCGCGCCGCTTCGGCCCTGACGAACTCGATTCAGCCGCGTTTCATCAAGGCATGAACGCGAAGTACTTCAGCTACGTGAACGTCATCGCCCCGGCGGTCCGCGCCATGGCCACACGCCAGGCCGGTGCGGTCGTCAACATCATTGGCATGGGCGGCAAGCAGGCTGGCGTCATGCATATCGCAGGCGGCGGTGCCAATGCCGCGTTGATGCTGAATACGGTGGGCTATGCGCGCGCATTTGCCGACCGCGGCATCCGGGTCAATGCGATCAACCCGGGTCTCACGCGCACCTCGCGGGTCGACGAAGGACTGCGCGCCGCCTCACGCGTGAGCGGTCGACCGGTCGAGGAACTGCTCGCCGAAGAAACCGCGCGTATTCCGATGAAGCGGATGGCCGAACCGCACGAAATTGCCGAGGTTGCGCACTTCCTCGCCAGCGAGCGCGCAAGCTACGTGAGCGGTGTCGTCATCCCCATGGACGGCTGCAGCGCCTCGGTCATCTGATCCCAGGCCTCGCCATGTCTGACGCCCACACCTTCTCGGCCCGCTCACCGGCCGCTGTGCATGGCCCGGCCATCGACCGACTGCGCGGACTGCTCGCGCAGCAGCCCATCGCGCGCGCCGATGC
>VGHA01000181.1 GCA_016868375.1 Betaproteobacteria bacterium
CCGACTGCACATGCGGCAGCGCAGTGGCCGTGCTGCTGAAGAACAGTTGAGTCTGGCCAGACATGGTGTCGGTCAGCGCGGGGCCCGTGCCCTTATAGGGCACATGCGTCATGCGCAGCCCCGCCAATTCGGCGAAGTGGGCGCAGGCCAGATGGGTGATGCTTCCCTGACCGGCCGATGCGTAGTTAAGCTCGCCCGGACGCGCACGAGCCAAGGCAATCAGATCGGTAAATGACTTGACGGGGAGTGACTTCGGAACCACCACCACCATCGGACCCTGCGAGAACTGCAGCACCGGCGTGATGTCGGTGACCGGGTCAAATCGAAGACGGTACAGGCTGGGCGTCACGGTGTAGCTGGATGCGATCAGTCCGAACGTATAACCGTCGGGTGGCGACTTCACCACCATCTCGATACCCAGCGTGCTGCCAGCGCCGGGACGATTCTCAACCACCACCGGCTGACCAAGCGACTGCCCCAGACGCTGCGCCATGAAACGACCAATGAAGTCAGACCCGCCCCCGGTGGCAAATGGCACCACCAGACGGATCGGACGCGCCGGCCAGGCCTGCGCCTGCGCATAGGCGCGCGACGCTGACACCGCGAGCGCCGTGCCTGCGAGCGCGGCGCTAACCAAGGTTCGTCGGTCGTTGAAACGCTTCATGCAACCGCTCCACGCCCGGAGGCCTGAGAAGCCCCCTGCCCGTGACGACCAGGCCGGATCCGCCAAAGCAGCCACACCATGATGGCGAGGTTCACCAGATTCCAGCCGATGCCGTTCAGAAACGCTGCGTCATACGACCCTGTGAGGTCAAACACCTCGCCCGACAGCCAACCGCCGAGCGCCATACCCACCTGACCGCCCAGCAGAACGGCACCGGTTCGGGCGCCTGCCTGCTCGGGAGGAAAATATTCGCGGACGATGATCGCGTACGCAGGAAAAATACCGCCCTGAAACAGCCCGAACATCGCCGAGATCACGTACAGGGAGCCGAGACTATCGAATGGCAAAAAGAGCACCAGCGCGACCGCCTGCAGGGCCGACCCCAGCAGTAGCGTGCGAAGGCCCCCGATCTGGTCCGATATCCAACCGGAGGCCAGTCGACTGACCACGCCAAAGCCCAGCATCAGCGACAGCATCTCTGCGCCGCGCGCAGCGCCAAACCCCAGGTCGGAGCAGTAGGCCACGATATGCACCTGCGGCATCGCCATGGCCACGCAGCAGCAGACCGCTGCAAAGAACAGCAGCCACTGCGCCGACAACACGGAGAGCCCAAACGGACGGTCAGAATTGAGCTGCGGGGACATCGCAGAAGATCCGGCAGGTGCGCTTGCACCCATGGTCAGAGGGGGTCTCTGTCGCAGGCACAGGCTGAGCGCCAACATGCCTGCGCCGCAGACGATGCCGAGGCCGGTAAAGGTGCTTCGCCACCCGAAGGCGTCGATTCCAGCCTGTACTAGCGGCGGCCAGATCGTACCGGCCAGGAAATTGCCGCAGGCAACCACTGCCACCGCGACGCCGCGACGGCGCTGCCACCACAGCGCGGTATCGGAAATCAGCGGCACATACGAGCTGCCGATTCCGAGAAAGCCAAGCAGCAGGCAGTGCGCAAAGGCGAATACGACAAGACCCGGCGCGGCAGCTGCCAGCAGAAAACCGGCCAGCGTACCCAGGCCGCCCAACGCAACGACCCGGGCGACTCCCCATCGGTCGGTCCATCGGCCACACAAGAATCCGCCGGCCCCTAGGCCGATCATCATGAAGGTATAGGCGAGAGCAGCCTCTCCGCGACCCACGTCGAAATCGCGCTGAATCTCGGGAAGCACCACCGCCAGCACATACATTGGCGCATTGCCCAGCGTCGAGGCCGCCAGGGCCGCCGCGAGCCGCCACGCCGCATAACGGGAATCGATCAGCGCGGGGTCAGCAGGCGCAGTGAAACGACCGCGACCAGGGCCAAGCGTGGACGGATCAGATGGCGGGAGCGGGGACATGATGAACCCGATTATGACTGCCTAAGCAGTCGAGCGCCTGGCACGTCCGGTCAGGGATGGAATTTCCGCTGCTCAAAGACTTTCGTCGAGCCTGCCTTATTCAAGGCCCGGACCAGGATTAGCCAAGCGCTGCCAGGATCTCGTCAGTGCTCAGGATGTCTGCGTACTTCGCGCTCATGTCCACCATACTGACCGCGTGGCTTGTCTGATTCCGGTCAAAGCAGGCATCTGCAACGACAGCCACGCGGTAGTTCGCGCTGAATGCATCCACCACCGTGGCACGAACACACCCGGAAGTCGTGCCACCGGTTATCACCAGACTGTCGCAGCCCAGTAGCGTCAGATGGGACTGCAACGGGGTGCCGAAAAATGCCGACGGCTTCTGCTTGCCGATGATCAGATCACTCGGCTCAGCGCGAAGCGGGGTCACGATCTCATCGGGATCGCGATCGGTTGCGGGCTGTGCGCCTGGCCGCGATGGCACATGCTTCCAGCGCCAGGAACCCAGATCCCAGCGATCGGCCCGCCACGATCCTCGCGTGTAAATCACAGGCCGCCCCTGAGCCCGAAACGCCTGGAGCAACCTTGAGATATGCGCAATCGAATCCCACGCTGCGGGACCGCAGGCATTGGGCCAGCGCTGGATCGCCTGGTGAAGCGGTTCGCGACGATCACCGCAGAACGCCCAGGTGGCGTCGACCACCATCAACGCTGGCCGTTCCCCCAGGCCCATCGGTGCGCCATAACCCGCAAGCGCCATGGTTTGCAGGTCATCGTCGGAAAACGCTTTCAGAAACGGCGTTAGATCCATTTGGGGTCTCAGGCAAAGATGCGAGGGTCGCCCTGGCGTGCTGCGAGCGCCTCCAGTTTTCGATTGAAGTAATCCCAACAATGGGTGATGTGAACCGGCGACATGATCTCGCCATGACGGCGCGCCCTACCCGCGGCATCCGGAAACACAGGCGGGTTCGGCCTTGAAGCCCCGATCGTGTGCTGCCGTGCCGCCCGCTCAAGTAATAACCCGATGCACACCGCATGCTCAATACTGGTGCCGCAGAAGGTCACGCCGTGGTTGGCCATCAGCACAGCGAAATGCGCACCCAGCGCGCGCGCAAGCGCCAACCCCTGCTCGGGCGTGCGAATGAGCGCGCTGTCGTCACGATGGCAGGGCAGCGCCTGGAAATAGTCAGCATCCAGCGTATAGGGCGCCAGCGAATCGGTGAAGGCCGAAAGCACGCTGGCATGGGGCGGGTGCGTATGGGCGACCACCTGAACATCCGGCCGAAGATTCAGGATCGCCCAATGAATCGGCCACTCAGAATGACGACCGCCCTCGCCCTCAAGCTGCCGCCCCCGCTCATCCACCAGCACGAAATCTCGATACGACAGAATTTCCCCAAGCCCTCTTGCGTTGCGCTTGAGCCAGAACCCCCTGCCGTGTGGATCGCGAAGCGATAAATGCCCTAGGGTCATGTCGCCGTGCCCCTCCATTTCAAGGATTCGGCAACCGCGTGCAAGGCGATTCAACGCATCCTGCAGTGACTGATCCATAGGCATCATCTCCGGTCGGTGTGGGTTATTGCGCGAGCCTTGGCGCCCGCTCCCAGAAAATGAGTTTTGCGCGCAATGCAACCAGCGCCCGGTCGAGCGTGAATCCCATCACGGCGACAACCGCCACCCCAGCATAGGCGCTCGGGTACTTGAACGAGGCCGACGAGTAGGAAATGAAGTAGCCAAGCCCTCGGCTGTCGCCGATCATTTCGGTGATCACCACCACGACCATCGCAAGCGGCAGTGCCACCCGAATGCCTGAAAAGACCACGGGTGCTGCGGCGGGCAACAACACCTGAAAGAAGGTGCGCCACGCACCCGCACCCATATTCGCAGCACTCCACAGGTATTTCTTCTGTACCGATCGCACACCAAAACAGGTGTTCAGAACAATCGGAAACAGACACTCGAGAAAAATGAGCGCCACCTTGGACGGCGAGCCAAAGCCCAGCGCGAAAACAAACAGCGGATACAGCGCAATCTTGGGCACCGGATAGCCAAAGGAGAAAATGGGTTCGAACATCGCGTCAAACCATCGCACTCTTGCCATGAGCACGCCAAGCGGTACGCGCACCAGCACCGCCAGGGCAAAGCCGCTCAGTGCGCGCGACAACGACGCCGCCGCGTGAAAGGCCAGGAGTCCGGAGAGAAGATCCGCCCACAGCGCCTGCGCAATCAGTACCAGCGAAGGCATCAGCCGTGCGGACACCCAACCCGACCGCGACAGCAGTTCCCACGCAATCAGCACCACCAGCACAGGTATCACGCGCTGAAGGCGCTCCGCAGCGACACCTCGTGTCTTTGGAAGTTCAGCCATGCGCCGCCTCGCCCGGGAAGCGACGCGCCAAGATTCGGCGGCGAAGCGCGAGTAAGGCGCGGTCGAATCCGAAACCAATCAGACCAATTCCGACGATGGCCGCGTACATCAGGTCAAATCGCATGCTCTCCTCGGCCTTCATCACCAGGTTTCCGAGGCCATTTTTTGATCCCACCATCTCGGCTGCAAACAACACGACAAATGACAGTGCGAGCCCTGAACGCAGTCCATTAAAGACCTGCGGCAGGCTGGCGGGAACCACCACGCGAAAGAAAATCTGCAGCCGACTGGCGCCCAGGTTACGCGCGGTCCACACCCAGCGCTCGTTGACGCTTCGCGCGCCGTACAGCGAATTGATGAACGTGGGAAAGAACACAGCCAGCGCGATCATGGCCACTTTCGATGCATCACCAAACCCCAGCCAGGTGATGAACACCGGCAGCAGCGCCACCTTAGGCACGGGATAGGCGAGCGACACCAGCGGATCAAAAAAATTGCGTAGCGGTCGCATCACGCTGCACACGAGGCCCAGTCCGACGCCCAGTGCGGCACCGATCGCAAATCCACCCATAGAGCGCCTGAGGCTTGCCAGCGCATCGCGCCAAAGTTCGCCCGATGCGGCGAGCTCCCACAGCGTGATCGCAATCTGCAAGGGTGCAACCGCATAACGCGGCGCATCCTCACGCATCGAGCCCCACTGCAAGGCAAGCAGCAGTGCGACAGGCAGCACGCCCCCCAGCCAGCGAAGATGATTACTTGCGCGCACGCTCACGCGAGCTTCCTGGCTGCCAGGACCTCGTCGCGAAGCGGATCCCAGATCTGGTTTCTATGCTCTGCGTACGCGGCTGATTTACGCAGCTCAGGCTCACGCGGCCGGGGCAGATGAATGGGGAGATCAGCCTTCAGACGGCCTGGCCGCGCGGTAAACACAACGACTCTGTCGCTCAGATACACCGCTTCATCGATGTCGTGCGTCACGAACAGCACAGTGCGTCGGTCACGCTACCAGATGGCGGTCAGCTCTTCCTGCATCAGCTCGCGCGTCTGCGCATCGAGCGCACCGAACGGTTCATCCATCAGCAGCATGCGCGGCTCAAGCGCAAGCGTACGCGCAAGCGCTACGCGTTGCTGCATGCCCCCGGAGAGCTCAGCCGGATACGCATTGCGAAACGCCGACAGGCCGACACGCTCGAGATAATGGTTCGCGAGTTCCAGGCGCTTCGCCTTGGCATGGCCGCGTGATTCAAGCGCCCACGCGACATTACCGAGCACCGAGAGCCAGGGAAACAGCCCGTAGTCCTGAAACAGCATTCCCCGATCGGGTCCGGGTTCACGAACGCGTTCGCCCGCCAGTGAGATCGAGCCTTCAGTGATGGCCTCGAAGCCACCCACCATGTGCAGGAACGTGCTCTTGCCACAACCTGAAGGCCCGACGATGGTGACGAACTCACCTTCCGCGATCGACAGGGAAAACCGGTCGAGCGCCAGAATCTGCTGGCCCTCGCGGTCGAAGCGCTTGGAAACCTCAACGGCCTCGAGCCAGGACATCGCCGATTACTTAGGCAGGAAGGAGTTATCGATGATCGCCGCCGGGTTCACTGGTTTGGTAATGAATCCGAATCGATTCAGATCGGCCACCATCGATCTGAACGACTCGACATCGACGCGCGCATCAAGCGGGCGCTCATAGTCCTTCATGTCAAGAAACACATCGAGGGGGATGCCCACCATTTTTAAAGTCACCAGCGCCTGACGGGATTCCCGGGGCTGATTGACGTAATGACGGGTTGCCTGGACCAGATCCGTGAGAAACGCTCGCAGTGCCGCCGGCTGTTCGCGGGCAAATTTTTCGGTAACAAGCAGCACCATCAGGTCTTCGTCGCGCGCAACGCCGTCTTGTGAAGTAAATAGCGTGCGCAACCCGCCGCGTTTCTCTTCAAACGCCGCAAAGGGTTGCGGGAACGCTCCCACATCGAGCTTACCCGCACGCACCGCTTCGCCCTGGGACGGAAACGGCAGCGCGATCCAGGTGACGTCCTTGCGCGTGTCGAGCCCCTTTTTTTCGAGCGCAAGCCGCGCCTAGAGTTCCGAGGACGAGCGCGCACCGTTGATACCCACATTGCGCCCCTTCAGGTCGGCGATCGACTTGATCGGGGAGTCAGCCTTGACCATGTAACGGGTGGAAAAGCCGCTTGCGCCCTCACGCGAGAGCGTTGCCACGATCTTGAATCGCGCGCCTTCGGAGGCTGCCATCAGTACGCTGTGAGACGAGCCAGTCGCAATGTCCAGCTCGCCCGCTTCAAACGCCTGAAAGCGCTTGTCGGTGCCACGGAACAGGGTGAAGTCGAGCTTGTAGACCTTGCCCTGCGAGGGGGTCACCTTGGGGTCTGCCTTCATCAGCCAGAGTGTTTCTTCCGCCGCCGAGCCGTGGCCAATACGGATGTTGACCTGCGCGCTGGCCGCTGACACCAGACCCAATGCAGCCAAAGCGGGAATCACCGCGAGCAAACCCTTTCGCATCAGTCCGCGCAACGTATCCATGGATATTTCTCTCCTAAACAATGGTGGGATGCAACCCGCGACACACTCATGGCATCTGGCGTACGCAGGCAATTGATTGCTTTGATTATGACCGGCAGGCTCAGGTGACGCACGCACCATTTCGCTGACCACAGAGGCCCGGCACGATCCCAAGCGCTTTACTGGGGCAAATTCGAAGGAGGATACTCATCGCTGGGCGATCAGCCCCTCTTCCCTTTCTCTTGCCAAGAGTAATCCGCATGAATCATCGCCTTGCGTTTTTAGCCACAACCGTCTGTGGTGTCGCAGGTATCAGTGTCGTCACCGCTGATTACGCCAACGCCCAGGCACTGGTTGCCGAAACCGACGCCCAGGCCGTTGCCTTGGGATACAAAGCGAACACAGCTCAGGTTGACCAAAAGAAATACCCCAAGCACACCGCTGAGCAGAAGTGCGTGAACTGCCAGCTGTACCAGAGCAAGTCTGCCGATAGCGGCAGCTGCGCAGTGTTTCCCGGAAAGCTGGTGGCAGCCGCAGCCTGGTGCAACGCGTATCAGAAGAAGG
>VGHA01000182.1 GCA_016868375.1 Betaproteobacteria bacterium
TTGATGATGGAAAGAGTACGCTCAACCGCCATGATGGCTCCAGGAATTCTTTGAATCAGTGCTTTTAAATCAATGGGTAGCGGTGCTTTTCTGATATTCTTTAAAAGCACGGACTTGTTTTTCACAGAACCCAGGATATTATCACAGCAGTGTGTCTCGTTTCCCTTCGCCAGGATGGACCAACCCAGCACCCACGCTGACACTGTGGCGGCAAGGGCAAATTTCCATGCCGGCCCCGCGGCTTCCCTTGAAAAAGCAGGGGTGGCCCAGCAGATAATTGCGTCTTAAACCCTTGGAGGTTCCTGCAATGCAATACGGTGACAACACGTTCGGACACAGCCCCTCGTCGGTTCTGGTCGACGTTGCCGCCCGCAACCGCGTGTTGCGCAACACCTACACGCTGCTTGCTTTGTCGATGGTTCCCACAGTCCTGGGCGCCTGGATCGGCGTTCGAACCGGCTTCAGCTTCTTCGCGGGAAGCCCGTTCATTGGCCTGATGGTGTTCCTGGGCGTCGCGTTTGGCTTCTTTTTCGCAATCGAACGTTTCAAGAACAGCGGAATCGGCGTGGCCCTGCTGCTGGCTTTCACGTTCTTCATGGGCCTGATGCTGTCCAGACTCATCGGAAACGTACTGGGGATGGCCAACGGTGCTCAACTGATCATGACCGCGTTTGGCGGCACGGCCGCAATTTTCGGCGTCATGGCAACAGTTGCCACGGTATCCAAGCGTGATTTCAGCGGGCTCGGAAAGTGGCTGTTCGTCGGCTTCCTGGTCATTCTGGTTGCTGCGATCGCCAACATCTGGTTGCAGATGCCGGCACTCATGCTCACCATCTCGACGCTCGCGGTGCTGATCTTCTCCGCGTTTATCCTGGTTGATCTTCAGCGCGTGGTAAACGGCGGCGAAACCAACTACGTTACCGCCACGCTTGGCATCTACCTGAGCGTCTACAACGTATTCAGCAACCTGCTGGCCATTCTGGGAATTGTCGGCGGCGACCGCGACTGATCCGCACGCACTCGGGGTTCCGGCAGCTTCAACCAATCGCCGGCCATGCAAATGGCCGGCGATTTTCATTGGTTACCCGTTAAGTCGATCGAAAACAGCAATTGATTCCACGTGCGAGGTGTGCGGAAACATGTTTACCGCCCCTGCTGACAGGAGTCGGTACCCGCCCAGATGCACCAGGATGCCCGCGTCCCGGGCCAGCGTCGCCGGATTGCAGGAGACATAAACGATCCGGTGGGGGGCCTCATGTGAAGCACGCGTGGCCTGCGCGGCGATAGCCTTGCATACCTCGAGTGCGCCCTCCCGGGGTGGGTCTATCAACACTCGATCAAAGTGCCCAAGCGACTGCCAGGCGGCGTCATCGAGGGTGAACAGATTGCGCGCGCTGAAGCTCGAACGCTGCTCCAGTTGATTGAGCACAGCGTTTTCCGAGGCTCGCTTGACGAGCGTCGCGCTGCCCTCAATACCAACCACCTGCGCAGCGCGCCGCGCCAGCGGCAGGCTGAAATTGCCCAGGCCGCAAAACAGGTCCGCAATACGATCGCTGGCAGCAGGCTCGAGCAACGCTACCGCGCGCCGCACCAGCACCTCGTTAACGGCGTGATTCACCTGCGTGAAATCGGTGGGCCGGTAGGGCATCACGACGTTGAATTCGGCCAATCGATAACCGAGCTCTGACGGGCTGTTGCCGCCGTAGCGATCGCACAGCAGTTCGATCGAATCGGGCCCCGCCCGCTGCAGCCAAAGCTCCACTGTTTCGGTCTGCGCGAACTGCCGCAACAGGAACAGATCATCATCGGTGGGCTCCTGGAGCACCCTGAACACCAGTGCAATGCAGGCCCCCCCGCTATGGGCTTCACCGACGGCAACCTCAATCTGCGGCAGTCGATCACGCAGACTGAGCGCTGACACCAGCGCGCGAAGCGGCATCAGGAGCCTGGCAACACCAGGATGCAGCACGTGGCACTCATGCATGTCGGCAACATAGCTTGAGCCGCGTTCGTGAAACCCCACCAATACGCCGCCCTTCTTCGGGACATTGCGAACCGACAGACGGGCCCGATAGCGATAGCCCCAGGCGGGACCAGCGATCGGGCGCAACATGATCTCGGGGCTCACCTTGCCAAGATGATGCAATTGATCTTCAAGCGCTCGCTGTTTGACGGCGATCTGCGCAAGCGGATCAAGGTGCTGCATGGAGCATCCACCACACACGCCGAAATGCGGACAGCGAGGTCGCGCACGCTGGCTGCTTTCCCGCAGCACGGTCTCGACCTCCGCGGTATCGAAGCGAGGCTTTCGCCGCCGCAGGATTGCCCTGACCCGCTCGCCAGGTAATCCGCCTGAAACGAACACCACCTTGCCGTCGTGATGCGCCACCCCCTGCGCCTCAAGGTCAAGTGATTCGATATCGAGATCGAGCCTGACTGGCTCACCCATGCGGGCGTCCCGCCTCATTCGGGCCACGCGTCGACAAATTCCCGCCAATGGGCATGCTGCGCGGCAAGCTCGCCGAGCGCTCCTCGGGTCAGGCTGATTTCCTGTTGATACCGCTCGGGCGACCACTGGCCGCGCAACAACTGAAAGCGGCAGTACAGAAGCCACGTATTTGCCACATCGGTCTCGCAGTAACTGCGGATTTCGTCGATGCGCCCATCCCGCCAGGCGGGCCAGACCAGAGAGCCATCCATGCCGAGCTTGCCGGGAAACCCGCACAGCTTCGCAAGCTCATCCAGGGGCGCGCTCGCTCGCCCGTTATAGAGCGACAACAGGTCCATCAGATCGAGGTGCCTGCTGTGATAGCGACTCAGATAGTTGTTGTACTTGAAGTCGCGATCATCTTCACCCTGATCCCAGTAACGCGAGGCCTGCACCTGATGGATCAGTGCGCGGTAGTGCAACACCTGCAGATCGAAGCCGCCTCCGTTCCAGGTGACCAGTTGGGGAGTATGGCGATCGACCAGCTTGAAAAACTGCTGCACCTGCCTGGCTTCAGACTCGTCCGCCTGCCCGAGACATCGCACCTGCACACCGCGGTCGTCGCGCAGCAGGCAACCGATTGCAACAATCCGGTGGAAATGAAGCGGTAGAAAGTCGCTGCCCCCCGTGCGCTCGCGCCGTCGGGCAAAAGCCTGTTCAGCAACTTCTGCATCGGGCATCGCCGCGTCGAACCCCCAGGCCGCGCGAAGCCCTGCAACGTCTGGAATCGTTTCGATGTCAAAGACCAGAACGGGCGTCATGACGACCCCTGGCGCCCGCACGGTGGCTGCATCACGAGCCGCTGCGCGCAGGCAGGTATCGAGACGGGTCGACCGGACGGCCCTCGCGCCGGATCTCAAAGCGAAGCTTGGGGCGATCCGCGTCACTGTCGCCGATTTCGGCGATCTTCTGTCCGCGCAAAACCTGGTCGCCTTCGCGCACCACCAGCGAACGATTATGGGCGTATACCGACAGCAGATCGTTGCCGTGTTTGACGATGATCAGGTTGCCATACCCGCGGGGCCCCACACCACTGAAGATCACCTTGCCGTCCGAGGCTGCCAGCACGGGATCGCCGGGTTGCCCATCAATGGAGATGCCCATGTTGCGGGGCTCAGAAAAACCTTCCAGGACGCGCCCGGTGGCCGGCCAGCTGAAGCGCGCCGGGTCGGCAGCGGCCGCGGTGGGAGGCGCTGCTGAAGCAAGTGGGCCGGGCGCGGGCGCGGTGGAACTGGAAGCCGCTGGCGCAGCCGCTGCCCCCTGGGTAGCCGTTGCCCCAGAGGGCGTCTGGCCCGCTGCACTGGTGGCCGGGGCTCCTCCGGACGTCTGCCTGCCCGGCGCTGAAGCCGCTGTCTCGCCGCGGGCCTGACCCGCGCTGACGTCCGATCGCATCAGGGACGGTGCCGCATCGCCCAGACCCTCACTTGAGGATCCGGCACGCGATGGCGGATCTGCAGGGCGGATCTCGACAGGATTGATGCGCACGGGCGATGCCTGCGCCGTCGGCGGACGGGCCCCTGACGGAGCGGAGGCGACCTGCGATGGCGCCTGCCCGGACGATGCACCAGGCGCCCTCGAGCCGGACGCAGGCGCACCCGCGGCGGGTTGGCGCGAGGCGGCACCGCTTGAGGCCTGCTGTGGCTGCCGAGACGGGCTGGACGCGGACGGCGAAGTTCCGCCAACAGAGGGCGGCGGAGCCGTAGAGCGATTTTCGACCGGTGCAGGACGTGGCGCCGCGCATCCTGACAGCAGCGCGAGCGACATGAGCGCCACCAATCCCCAGGTTACCGGGCGGCTGAGCCTGGACGGGTTACTTGAAATCGTTTCCAACATGTTCATGGACCGCGTGTAAAGCTGTGCTGAGCAAGACCGGGAAACGGTTCGACTGACAAGTTGAACACATCACGCGGTACCTTCTCGTAAAGGCACGAATCGTACCGCATCAAGCACCGTCAATTGCCATCTATCCGGTCTGGTTCGTTCAACCAGATGCAAGGCCTGACCTGTCAGACCCGATACCGGCGCGATCAATCGCCCCCCCTGCGTCAGTTGCTCCAGCCACGCTGGCGGAATCGCCTCACCAGCCGCGGCGGCAATGACCAGATCAAAGGGCGCAGCCTGCGAGACGCCCAGCTGCCCGTCGCCAAAAACCAGTCGCAGATTGGCCAGGCGCAGGCTGCGTAAATTGGCCCGCGCCTGCTCGTGCAGGCCCCGGATGCGTTCGATTGAGATGACCTCGCCAAACACCCTGGCCAACACGGCCGCCTGATATCCGCAGCCGGTGCCGATCTCGAGCACCTTCGCCGCTGACCGGGCAGACGCATCCAGCGGGGCCGCGAGCAACTCGATCATTCGAGCGACGGTAAAGGGCCGCGAAATTGTCTGTGCATGGCCGATCGGGAGCGCAACGTCCTCATAGGCACGGCTCGACAGGCCAGGTTCAACAAATTGGTGACGCGGCACGGTTCGCATGGCTTCGAGCACGCCGGGGTCTCGCACCCCCGAGCGTCGTAACGACTCCACCATTGCCTGACGCGCCGATTCGGAAACCAGCCCCGTTTCGACAGAATCCCGCTGCGGCGTGGCCACTGAACGCTCACCGGAATCCGGCTGAGAGACGCGACGAGCGCGCGTTTTGGGCCCTTCCGGTCGTGGAATGGCCGCCTGATCCATCCAGCGAGCCATTTTGCTCACGCGCGGCTCCCGTCAGCGGGCAAGGGAATCGCCACGCCCGGAGCGACGATCAGCCGCTAAGCCGAGGCCAGCCATCCGCTCACCCGTTCCAGCCGGCCGTACCCGGTGAGGTCGACCTCAAGCGGTGTTACCGATACCTGCCCGGACTCAACCGCATGGAAATCAGTGCCCTCTCCGGCATCCCGCGCTGAGCCGGGCGGGCCAATCCACCAAATGGGCTCATCGCGAGGATTGCGCGCTGCGATCGCCGGCTCGGCAAAATGCCGCTTGCCCAGCCGGGTCGTTCGAATCGGGCCTAGCCGCGACAACGGTAGCGGCGGAATATTGACGTTGAGCAGTAAGGGACTTTCGGGTGGCGAACCGACCCAGCGCTTGAGAAGGCGCTCCACCACATCAGCGGCGGCATCGAGATGGGCGAAGCCCTTCTGGGTCATCGAGAACGCGATAGCCGGCGCCCCAAGCTGGAACCCCTCCATCGCCGCGGCAACCGTGCCGGAGTAGATGGTGTCATCGCCCATGTTGGCGCCATCGTTCAGGCCGCTCAGCACCAGGTCGGGCCGCCAATCGAGGAGCCCCGTCATGGCGATGTGCACACAATCGGTCGGTGTGCCATTGACGTAAAAGAACCCGCTTGGCGCTTTGCGAACCGTGAGCGGACGATCGAGGGTGAGCGAATTGGATGCGCCGCTGCGGTCCTGATCCGGCGCAACCACAGCAACTTTGCCGAACCGCTCAGCGACCTGGGCGAGCATCGCGATGCCAGGGGACAGGTACCCGTCGTCGTTACTGATCAGGATTTTCATCGCCTGATTCTATCGAATCGTTCAATTGAGACCCGATTGACCCCTGGCAGTCGCATGTTCATACTGCATCCGACCCCTTCACGTGACCCAAGATGAGCCAACGCGACTACTTCGGATTTGACACCCTGTCGCTGCATGCGGGCGCCAGCCCCGACAGCGACACCGGCGCACGTGCCACGCCAATTTATCTGTCGGCGTCGTTTGTTTTTCGCGACTCAGACCACGCGGCAGCACTGTTCAACCTGGAGCAGGCGGGTCATGTGTACTCGCGAATCAGCAATCCCACGGTTGCGGTGCTCGAGGAGCGGATCGCTGCGCTCGAGGCAGGGGTTGGTGCCATCGCGACCGCCAGCGGACAGGCGGCGCTGCATCTCGCCATCGCCACCATCGCCGGCGCGGGCTCGCATATTGTCGCGTCGCGGGCGCTCTATGGCGGCTCGCACAATCTGCTGCACTACACGCTGGCGCGGTTCGGAATCGAGACCACATTCGTCAATCCGCGTGACCTCGACCAATGGAAAGCGGCCATCCGTCCCAACACTCGGGTACTGTTTGCCGAAACGCTCGGTAATCCCGGTCTCGATGTGCTGGATATTCCCGCCGTTGCCGATATCGCGCACGCGCAGGGTCTGCCGTTGCTGGTCGACTCCACTTTCACAACACCCTGGCTGATCCGCCCGTTTGAGCATGGCGCCGATCTGCTGTTTCATTCGGCCACCAAGTTCCTGTGCGGTCACGGCACCGTTATCGGTGGACTGCTGGTTGACTCGGGCCGCTTCAACTGGGACGAATCGGGCCGCTTCCCCGAGCTGACAGCGCCCTACGAGGGCTTTCACGGCATGGTGTTCTCCGAAGAGTCCACGGTGGCGCCATTTTTGCTGCGCGCGCGTCGAGAGGGCCTTCGTGACTTCGGTGCCTGCCTGAGCCCCATGAACGCCTTCCAGATTCTGCAGGGCATCGAAACCTTATCGGTCCGAATGCAACGCCACGTGGCCAACGCCGTGCGCATCGCGCATTTCCTGGCCGAGCATCCAATGGTCGCATCGGTGTCCTATCCCGGACTCAGCAGCCACCCCGACCATGCGATCGCGGCACGCCTGATGCCACGCGGCTGCGGTGCGGTATTCAGCTTCGATCTGAAAGGTGATCGTGCGGCGGGGCGTCGCTTCGTTGAAGCGCTGAAGCTGTTTTCGCATCTGGCCAACGTCGGCGATGCGCGCTCGCTGGTTATCCATCCCGCCTCAACCACGCACTTCCGCATGGACTCGCAGGCGCTGGCTGCAGCGGGTATCAGCGAAGGAACCCTTCGGCTTTCCATCGGGCTCGAGGATGCCGACGATCTGATTACCGATCTGAAGGCCGCATTCCGAGCGGCAGAGCGCGGCTGAAGGAGACCCGGTCATGCGAATCGAACTCGATCACCGGCAGGCTTACGCTTACACCGGCGGTAAACCGCTG
>VGHA01000183.1 GCA_016868375.1 Betaproteobacteria bacterium
CGTCCGCACCCAACGCGTTACCTGCTCGCGCAACCAGGCAAGATCCGGAATGACATCGGTCACCCGGTGCCCCTCTCGCCAGCTGAAGCGCTTCAACCCATCCACGAAGCTCGCCTGCAGCGCGATGCTGTCAAACGCATCCGCCCCGGGCTCGGTAGCCGAGTACACCCGCACAATATCGCCAGCCTTGAGCGTCAGATTTTCCTGGGGCTGGCCGAGCAGCGCCTTGGCGAGATTGAAGGGGATGGTCTCTGTACGCAGCCGGATCGGGTCAAGCCGCTGGATCGTCGCGTAATCCAGGTTGACCTCGGGCCTGTCCAGGCCAGGGATCGCCGCACCGGAATTCAAGCGCAGCCAGTAGCTGACCGGCACGAGAAAGTTGTTGTTCCCAACCAGATCACTGATCCTCATGCCCTGCCGAAAGGCGTAGCGCATGGGCGCCGCCACACTCCCCTGCAGCGTCACGGCATTGGCAAACTGCGGACTGATTTGGAACACAGTTACGATGTCACCACCGCGGAGCGACGTCGCGAGCCCCGCTGCATCCAGAGTCAGATCCTGCACAAACCTCGCGGGCTGCGCCTTGGCGTCCACCCGCTCAAGCTGCGCCTTCTGTGGCGCCGCGAGCGTGGGCAGCCCGCCGGTCAGCGCTAACACGGATTCGATCGATCCCCCCGCCCGCGGCAACTCATAGATCGCAGGCTCGTTCACACTCCCCGCCAGCGCCACCTGTGGCCCAGCCGGGGGCACGTAGATGATGTCGCCGGGCTCGAGCGGCCGGTCGGCGCTGCTGTCTCCCTGGGCAATAAAGTCATAGAGATCGATCCGGGTCACGACCCTACCCGCGCGCCGCAGCTCGATCGCACGCATCGACCCCCGCGCTGACGGCCCGCCGGTCTCAAAAAGCGCATTGATGAGTGTTGAGAGACTCCCCACCACCTTTCGACCGGGAGCGCGCGCCTGGCCCAGCAGATAAACCTCAATCGAGCGCAGCCGCCCCATGCTTACCGACAGACGGAAGTTGCGATAGACCTCGCCAACGCTGCGCGACAGATGCCCCTCCACCTCACGGAACCGGAGACCCGCCACCTTGACCGGACCCACCCGGGGGATCAATACCCGTCCATCGCGATCCACCACCAGCCGATCAGCGAAATCAACCGCTCCATACACCTGCACGATCAGCTCGTCGCCGGGCCCGACCACATAACCGTCCGGGACCTGGGTAGCCTGCACAGGCTCGAAGCGACCCGCCGCGAAGAGCGCCATGCCATAAATCGGCAACATCTGTCCGGTAGTCTGCTCGACGAAGCGCTGAAACTCGGACGGCGGCTCGGGTGGCAAGCCGGGACGAGCAGCAGTGGGCGACAGATCGCCCAGTCTCGTACTAGCAGGGAGCGCGCCCCCCTGGGCCGGGTCCGCCATGGCACCCGGCGCAAGCCCCGGCACGCCTGCCTGGCCGGCGCCAGGGATAGCGCCCGCCTGTGCCGCGACCTGCCCAGCCTGCATAAACTGAACCTGCGCGGCTTGAGACGATCCCGCTGAAGGCGCGCTTTGAAGCCTCACCGGACCAGCACCGCCCTGACCGCCAACAACAGGTGCGGGTGACCCGCCCGCCCCAAACACCCCCGCCGCCCCCGGCGCCTGTGCCTGCACTGCCGAGCACAGAATCAGCGCGAGGATCGAGGGGGAGAAGAGGCGACAAATCCGAGCCATGCGGTGTCCTTGGAAACTGACCTTCAGTTTAACCGAAATCACGTGCGACTTCCTCGGATAGGCGTGCAAAGCGTGATCACCCCCGGCCAAGGCCACTGGATACCTGTGCTGCGTTAGCAACGCACATCGCAGCCTCTCCTTCGCCGTACTCGGATCCCCTGACTCCTCGGTGCGGAACCTTCTGCGCCAAGCCGTAAAGCCCGAGGTAGAGGCTAGGTACAAACACGTCTTAATTTTGCGCCCGAGGACGCTGTTCAAGTTAAAGTAAGCCGGCCGCGAGGCGCACTCGATAACGGTCGAGTCGCCTCACCACTGAAATGCGTAACTAATTACCCCTTCACGGATACCGAGATGAATTCCGACTCCTACCAACCCCCAAAAGTCTGGACCTGGACCAAACCCAGCGGCGGTCGCTTCGCCAACATCAACCGCCCCATCGCCGGCGCTACCCACGAACGAGAGCTCCCCGTCGGCCAGCACCCCTTCCAGCTCTACTCCCTCGCCACCCCCAACGGGGTAAAAGTCACCGTCATGTTCGAAGAGCTGCTCGCCGCCGGCCACACCCAGGCCGAATACGACGCCTGGCTTATTCGCATCAGCGAAGGCGACCAGTTCGGCAGCGGCTTCGTATCCGTAAACCCCAACTCAAAGATCCCCGCCCTGCTTGACCGCAGCGGCCCCACCCCCGTGCGGGTGTTCGAATCAGGCGCCATTCTGCTCCATCTCGCTGAAAAGTTTGGCGCCTTCATTCCCAGCGAGGGCGCCGCCCGCGCGCAGTGCCTGTCGTGGCTCTTCTGGCAGATGGGCAGCACCCCCTACGTGGGCGGCGGCTTCGGCCATTTTTACGCCTACGCGCCGGTCAAGATTGAATACGCCATTGACCGCTTCACCATGGAAACCAAGCGCCTGCTTGACGTGCTTGATCGCCACCTGGCCGACCATGAATACATGGTGGGCGACCAATACACCATCGCCGACATGGCCCTCTGGCCCTGGTACGGGCAACTGGCCGAAGGCCGCCTGTACAACGCCGCTGAATTTCTGCAGGTAGCCGACTATCGGCATGTGCAACGCTGGACCGCAGCCATCGCGGCCCGACCGGCGGTGCAACGCGGCCGGGTGGTGAACCGCGTCACGGGTGATGAGGCGAAGCGGATGCCGGAGAGGCACAGTAGCGGGGACAGGTATCCGGAGGTTTGAGGCCCCTGGGTGCCACCGCTTCCTGGACGCTTGATCTTCTATCGTTCAAATGAGCGCCGCGTAGTCATTAAGATCGATGCACCAGTAGCCTTCGGCCGCCAGCGGGGCCTTGACGCCCGCGGTGAACGCAGGCGAGAACAGCACACGCTCGTGCGTCCACTCTGCGAGCCGGCGGTGTTCTCTGATCTGCTTCCAGTAACCCAACTTCAAATCCGACACCTCGAAGTCACCGCAGCCTTTGCGTGACATCTCACTGTGCAGTGCGCGGATCAGCTTTTCGAAGCTCACGCCCTCCAGCGTGCGTAGCCGCGGCATTGCAATCGCCACAGCTTTCTCGACCGGGCTCATCCGGGCCGCATCTCGTGCCGGCTTGGCCACCGACAGCCGACACCGCCTTGCCTCGAAGCTCTCGCCGGGTTCACTACACACTGGCTACGGTAAACCGTCATCAGGTCTGCGAACCACGACAAATCCGGTCTTGCAAAGCTGACCGATTGAGTACGCCATCGTTGCAAAGTCAACGACTGAAGCAGCGCGGGATCGAGGAAACTTTCCGAACCTCACTTGCCTTTTTCCTTTCGGATCCCCTTGAACGGGTCCCCGTCAGCTTTCTGGTCCATGAAGCGGCCAGTATCGCTATCGCGCTTGGTCCAAGACTGGTGTTATTTTATACAACATTTAATCCATCGATCTCCAATTAAAGATAGTTTTGCTATCATTACTGCATGATCACCAACCTAGGAGAACGCTATGCCACTCACCAGAGATGAGCTCGGGCGACGCATCCGTTCCGCTCGGGAAAGCTGCGGCCTGACTCAGGAACAAGTGGGCGACGCCGTCGAGCTGTCGCGCATCGCTATCAGCCAAATTGAGGGAGGGAGTCGATCTGTATCCAGCATTGAACTGGATCGCATTGCCTATGCGGTCGGGCGCGATATCAAAGCATTCTTCGCAGACGCATTCGTTGAACAAGACGCCCTGGCGGCCCTGTTTCGCACCGAATCACAGCTCGCCGCGCAGGCGGAACTGTTGCACGCCCTGCAGGGCAGCTTGGCTCTTGGCCGCGAGATGACCAATCTCGAACGGCTATTGGGAATCGACCGTGCGCAGCTGCTTGCTGCAACTTACGAACTGCCAGCGGCCCGATCCCGCTGGGATGCGATCCAGCAAGGTCAACGGATTGCTGCTGATGAGAGGCAGAGGCTTGGACTGGGTTTGTCCCCCATAGGCGATCTGGTTGAGCTATTCGAATCCCAGGGTGTCCGCACGGGGTTGGTAGTGTTACCCGACAACATTTCTGGTCTAACGCTCTCCGACGAGAAGATCGGCATTTTCGTCGTCATCAATCGAGAACACCCTCCGCTGCGCCGCCGCTTCTCGCTGGCACATGAATACGCACATGTATTAATGGATCGCGATAGATCCGGTGCGATCAGCCGATCCGAGAACCGGGCTGATCTGCTGGAGGTACGCGCCAACGCCTTTGCCGCTGAGTTCCTGATGCCTGCAGAGGGCGTGGCGCAGTTTGTTCAAGCGCTTGGCAAAGGTGGGGCAAGCCGCGCGCAGATGGCTGTCTATGATGAAACCGACGTAGTGCAAGCGGAACAGCGCGCGACGCCGGGCAGCCAGGACATCCAGATCCACGACGTGGCCCTAATGGCCCATCACTTCGGGGTAAGCCGCATCTCGGCGCTGTATCGTCTGAAGAACCTGCGGATGGTCGATGAGCGCGAGTTTCAGCATCTTAAGTCGCAGGAAGATTCCGGGGCGGGCAAGGCGATCGCTGATTTCCTGGCGGCCGACGATCCTGCGGATGAACACGAAATGCGTGACGAGTTCCGACGCCGTTTTCTGGGCTTGGCGCTGGAGGCCAACCGACGGGAGGAGATCACGCTGAGCAAGCTCACCGAACTGGCTGCGATGGTGGGCATGGACCGACAAGAGGTTCGACGCGTTCTTTCTTCGGCCGGCTTCGATCAGTCTTAAGAAAGGCTTGGGCGCGCCATGCAAGCCTCGGCTGCAGGTCGGCGAACACGTTGCATCCTCGGCTTAACGTTGTTCCACCATGCGCAAGCCCGCTCGCAAGACTTTGCTCGCGTTTTGCTAATTGACCGGATCGTTCACAGGTTTTGAGCGACGTGGTGCAGTCGCAGGATTTCGACGTCATCACCGCGCACACGGTAAATGGCGATGTAGTTCTTGTGCAGGACCAGTTCACGGGTACCGAGCACCCGACCAGCCCTGCCCATGCCAGGATGCACTTGCAGTTTGGTCACAGCATCCCTCAACTCCAGCGCGAAGCTGGTTGCTCGTGCAGGGTTGTCCTTTACAATGAAGCCTGCAATTTCATCGACGCTGCGCAGCGCCGTCTTCGTCCACTTCAGCGCCATCGATCAGGCGCCGTATTTGGCGAACACAGCCTTGACCTGGTCGTCAGTGGCGAACTCGCCGGCATTGGCTTCCTGGATGCCTTCGTGGATATCACGAATCTGCCAGGACTCGCGCTGCACGTAGTGGGTCAACGCATCGATGGTCAGGAAGCTCTTAGTCCGCGCGGTCGCCTTGGCCAGCTCTTCGATCTGGTCGTAGAGAGCTTCGGGCAAGCGCACGTTGATGGTCTTGGCAGCCATTGCTGTAACACTCCGCTTTGCTTGTATTACAGCGCATTATCCACTTTACGGCTTCGACATCAAGGCGCCCCTGATCAGGCCCAGCCACACGTTGCGCAGCCCGCCATCTGTGTAGTGGTACATGTCAGTCCTTCTTGACGTCTATCACGGTCACAACTCTGCATGCGGCACAAAAGGCCAATGCCATACCCTTGCCATTGATGAGATACAGAAGATCCCCAGATGGTCCGAGGTGGTCAAGGGCCTCTGGGACGCAGACCGAGCGGAACAACATGAGCCGGCGGTGTGTGAGACTCAGTGAGTGCTATTAAAATAATGGACTTGAATGCATATGGCTTGAAAGTCATAATGTGCTCATGACCTGGACCGTTCTGTTTCACGACGCCTTCGACACTGAGTTCGGCGACCTTGCGCAAGATCTGCAGGACGAGTTGCTGGCCCATGCTCGATTGCTAGCCGAGTTCGGACCGAACCTGGGCCGGACCAGCGACGGTTTTACAAACGATTGATCAACACGGCCGATGAGCGTTACGACGATCATCTGGGCGCACTGACCGAGCCAAACAAGGAGTCCGAGCATGGCAAGAAAACTCGATAAAGTGATGGCGGCGCTGCCGAAAGAGCGCCAGCGACGGGTAGAGGCGCGCGCAATGGAGTTGGCCACGCTGAGGGACTTGCGCCTGGCAGCGCTCCAGACGCAGGAGCAGATGGCCGCAGCGCTAGGCGTTGGTCAGGACACCATCTCCCGTTTGGAAAAGCGCAGCGACATGCTGCTGTCGACCCTGCGGCATTATGTGGAGAGCATGGGGGGCAAGCTCGAACTCGTGGCCCATTTCCCGAACCGGCCACCGGTGGTGATCGAGCGTCTGGGCGCCGAACCGGGTCCGCGGCGCAAGGCTGCAGCTACGAGACGAGGAGACCGCGCAGCAGCCTGAATGCGTGTTGTCTGAACGGAGATGGTGTCCTGCACGGCGCCCAGCGTGGCATAAATCGTTGCCGGTGGGCCGCTTGTCGAGAAAAAGCTGCCGCAACTTCGACCACTCCGCCACCCCGCATTAACAGGGTGGCGGTAGGTACCATTATTGATATCGTCCTAACATGAACGTCAATCACTACACCTATCGCGTTACGTGGTCTGCCGAGGACAACGAGCACGTCGGGCTTTGCACGGAATTTCCTTCGCTGTCTTGGCTCGCACCCACCCCGGAAAAAGCGCTGTTGGGTATCCGTCGGGTGGTCGCTGAGGCGGTGACCGACATGAAGGCATCGGGTGAACCCGTGCCCGAGGCACTTGCTCAGAAGAAGTTCAGCGGGCGTTTCATGGTGCGTATTCCTTCATCGGTACACCGCGCTCTGGCCACTGAAGCGGCCGAACAAGGTGTGAGTATCAATCGATTGGTTTCGGCGAAACTGACGGCCTGAAAGGAGTCACCCAGCGACCGGCATGAACGAATCCAGACTTGCCGAGTTGCTGGCCCAGGACGATTGAGGCGCGCGCGCGCGCGAGGCACCATGTCGGCCATGCTCACCACCCGCGAAGAACTCGACCGCCTCACCGAATCCGAGATTCGCGAATTCGCCGCCTCCCTCCTCAACGAACTGCGCTTCAAGCAGGCGCTAATCGACAAACTCACGCACGAGATGGCGGTGATCAAGCGGCTGAAGTTCGCCGCCAAAGCCGCGCGCTTCAACGCCGAGCAGCGGAGCCTGCTCGAGGATGACTCCGACGCTGACTTGCAGGAACTCGCTGAGCAGATCGAGGCGCTGCAGCCCAAGGATGAAGAGGGCGAGCCGCTTGCGAAGAAACCCGCAGAGACAAGGACGCCTAAGCGCCAGGCGCTGCCGCCGGAGCTTGCCCGCCGCG
>VGHA01000184.1 GCA_016868375.1 Betaproteobacteria bacterium
GACCAGGGCTACCCATGATCTCCAACCGCCGTCCGTTGTCGCGCATGGCCATCGTCATGCTGTTTGGGCTTACGATTTTTGTGAGCGCGTTTCTGCTGTTTCAGGTTCAGCCGATGGTGAGCAAGGCTATCCTGCCCTGGTTTGGCGGGGGACCGGCGGTGTGGACCGCTGCGATGCTGTTTTTCCAGAGCGTGCTGTTCGGTGGCTATCTGTATGCGCATGGCCTGGGCTCGATTCGCTCGCCAAGGCTCCAGGCAGCGATTCACCTGCTGCTGCTTGCGGTTGCGGCCGTATTTGCCCGCTGGGTGATCCCCGAGGCATCGCTTCGACCAACGGGGGATGAGGCGCCGGTCGGGAGAATTCTGTGGATTCTCGCGGCGAGTGTCGGTCTGCCCTATTTCTGCCTGGCAAGCACCGGACCGCTTCTGCAGCACTGGTTTGCGCGCGGCGGTGCGAGCGGACCCGTTTACCGGTTGTATGCGCTCTCGAACGTCGGGTCACTGCTTGCGCTGCTGTCGTTTCCGTATCTGTTCGAGCCCTGGCTTGACCTGCCGACGATAGGCGCCGGATGGTCATGGGGGTTCTGGGTGTTCGCGGCGGCCTGTGCGGTGATTGCCCTGATGCAGGTGCGCATGGGACAGGCACCGACTGGTTCGGCGGCAGCGCCCGCTGGGGTGGCGCCTCAGTCCGTGTCCCGGATCGGCTGGCGCGAGCGCGCCGGTTGGGTGCTGCTGCCAGCACTCGCCTCGATGCTCTTCATCGCCACCACCGATCATGCGAGCCATGACATTGCGCCTGAGCCGCGGCTCTGGATTCTGACGCTGTCGCTTTATCTTTTGTCGTTCATTGTCAGTTTCGATCACCCGCGCTGGTATCGGCCGCTGTGGGTGGCGGGCGCGGCGCTGTTGGTGGTGCTGTTCATGTCCGGCCGGCACGCGATTCCCGAACTGTTTGGCGGGTATTGGGGATACGGGCTGACCGAGCTTCGCTGGCTGCACGGTGCCACGCTGTTTCTGGTCTGCTTTGTGTGTCATGGCGAGTTATATCGACGCCGGCCGTCGGACACCTCGCAGCTCACGGCGTATTACCTTTGGATGTCGTTTGGCGGCGCCTGTGGCGGGCTGTTTGTGGCGCTGATCGCCACGCATGCGTTCAATGATTTTCATGAGTGGTCGATCGGCCTTGCGGCGGCGGCGGCGCTCTGCGTGCTGGTCATTGATCGCGAGCGCACCCAGCGGCGCGCCGCGGTCGCGCCGCGGCCCGCGCTGGTCTGGGTGATCGTGGCGGTGTGTGCCGGTCTTGCCTTCTGGTGGGACAGCCCGCTTCGCGCGCGGATTTCCCACATGGCCGGTGCCGTGGAGACCACCCTGGATCAGTCGCGCAATTTTTACGGCGTGGTGGTGGTGCGCGAGCGGCGCTTTCCTGCCGAGCCCGCGCGTGATCATCGCGTGTTCTATAGCGGCCAGATCACGCATGGCATCCAGTACCTGTCGCCCGAGTTGTCACGCACGCCGGTCGCGTATTACAGCGTCGAAAGCGGGGTTGGCGAGACGCTGGGTTATCTGATGGCCAATCGCCCATCCCTGGATGTGGCGCTGGTCGGGCTGGGCGTGGGAACGCTTGCGCTCTATGCGCGTCCGACCGATCGCTACGACGTATTCGAAATCAACCCGGAAGTGGAGCGGGTGGCGCGGCAGTGGTTTACCAATCTGCCGGAATCGCGTGCAGCGCACTTGCAGGTGATGGTGGGCGATGCACGGCTGAAGTTTGAACAGCTGCCCGCCGATCGCCGCTACGACGTCATTGTGCTCGATGCCTTCAGCGGGGGATCGGTGCCGGTGCATCTGCTGACGCGCGAGGCTTTCAAGGTGTATGCCCAGCACCTGAAGCCGGATGGCTTTCTCGTGGTGCACATCACCAACGCCTATCTGAACCTGTATCCGGTTGTCATGCGACAGGCTGAGGCGCTTGGCATGCAGGTTCGGAGCCGCTTTCAGGACAAGGACCCGGCGCGATTCATTCGCGAGAACCACTACATGATCCTCACCCGAAACACCGAGTATCTGCGGGCGTTTCCATCGGTTGATCGACCCGTGCGCGATGCCCAGGGGCGCGTGACCGGTGCGCGTTCTCTCGACATTCCAGGGGTGGGTCTCTGGACCGATCACTTCAGCAGCATCACGCCGCTCGAGTGGCGGGACTGACCGGGCGGTAGAGACCGGCGACCGTGCGGCATTGGCTGGCCGTGCGAGCGCGCAGTGAAATCGCGCCGGTTCGCCTGCCGAGGGGTGGGCTACACTGCCCCGGACCTGAACCCAGACCCGGACGATGCTCATGACAGACCGCACAGGCGCCACGCAGGCGCTACGGATTGCCGCCGATGTGGGCGGTACGTTTACCGACGTCGCGGTGTTCGACGAATCGGGCCGCCGGCTGCTGCTTGGCAAGGCGCTTACCACGCCGTCGCGCATCATCGAGGGGATTGGCGCAGGCCTTGCCCGGGCGGGTGCACGCTTTGATCAGGCGAATCTGTTTCTGCATGGCGCCACCATTGCGATCAACACATTGCTCGAGCGAAGCGGCGCGCGCACGGCGCTCGTGACCACGCGTGGATTTCGCGATATCTATGAAATCGGCCGGGTCAACCGGCCAGAGGCTTACAACCTGTTTTTTAAAAAGCATGTCCCGCTGGTGGAACGGGCGCTGCGCTTCGAGGTGGATGAGCGCATTAATGCAGCCGGTGAGGTGCTGGCCGAGCTGTCCGAGGAGCAGCTTGAGCGGATCGCCAAGACGCTTGAGGCCGAATCAATCGAATCCGTGGCGATTCTGTTTCTGCACAGCTACCGCAATCCCGCTCATGAGCTGGCCGCCAAACGCTTTTTCGAGGCGCGCCTGCCCGGCCGATACGTCACCGCCTCGCATGAGCTGTCGCAGGAGTATCGCGAGTTTGAGCGCACCTCCACGGTAGCGGCCAACGCCTACATCGGTCCCCGGGTCAGTCACTACCTGAAGGGCATTGAATCGCACCTGGCTGCCGAGCGGTTTCCGGGCACCTTCCTGGTTGTCCAGTCAACCGGCGGTCTCTATGACGTGTCGCAGGCGCAGCAGGAATGCATCCGGATGCTGGAGTCCGGCCCCGCCGCGGGCGTGATCGGCACACGGATGCTCTGCGCAAGCGTGGGCATCGATCGCGCGATTGCGTTTGACATGGGTGGCACCACCGCAAAGTCGGGCGTGATCCTGGACGGCGAGGTGCTGATGACCTCGAACTCGATGATTGGCGGCTACACCGAAGGTCTGCCGGTACAGATCCCGATGATCGATATTCAGGAAGTGGGTACTGGCGGCGGCAGCATCGCGCGGCTGGGTCCTGCGGGGTCGTTGCGTGTGGGGCCGCAGAGCGCGGGCTCGGTACCGGGTCCGGTGTGTTATGCGCTGGGGGGCACAGAGCCCACGGTGACCGACGCGAACCTGGTGCTGGGGCGGCTGGCGGCCGAGCGCTTTCTGGGTGGTGACATGCGGCTCGATCCAACGGCTGCGCGCGCGGCGATCGAGCGCACGATTGCCGAGCCGCTGTCGATCAGCGTTGAACAGGCGGCCGAGGGCATTGTGCGGATCGCTGCAGCCACCATGTCGTCGGTGGTCAAGCGCGTTACCACCGAACGCGGGCTGGATGCGCGCGATTTTCCGATGGTCGCCTTTGGCGGCGCAGGTCCGCTTCACGCCACCCTGGTGGCACGCGAGCTGCACATCGGGACGGTGATCATTCCGCCCGCGCCAGGGCATTTCTCGGCCTTCGGCATGCTGGTGGCGGACCTGCGCCGCGATTTCGTTCGCACGCTGTTCGTGCCGCTTGCAAGCATCGATTTCGATGCGCTTGAGCGGGTGTTTCGCGAGATGGAGTCTGAGGGCGAGCGCGATGTCGCAGGGGTTGCGGGCGAGCACGGCACGCCGGTGGCAAGCCGCGCGCTCGATATGCGCTATGTGGGTCAGGAGCACGCGGTAACGGTTGAGATTGCGCGGGAGGCCTTCGCCAATCGCGATGCACGCGCGATCAAGGCAGCGTTTGACCGGGTGCACACGCAGCGCTACGGCTACTGCTCGGAAACCGAACAGGCTGAAATCGTTAGCGTACGCGCCTCGGTCACCGGGGCGCTCGCCAAGCCCGAACTGCCGCTGCTGCCCGCTGGTCGCGAGTCGCCACCGCCCGAGGCCTCATCGGGTTCGCGACCGGTGTATTTTTCCTCGCGCGGTGGCTGGGTGGATGCGCCCACCTGGCGGCGCGACCGTCTGCTCGCGGGCAACCGGGTCATCGGCCCCGCGCTTATCGAAGAATATGCCTCCACCACCGTGCTCGCCCCGGGCGACCGGATGGAAGTCGACCGCTTTGGCAACCTCGTGATCGAGATCGAACATGACTGATGCACGCATGCACCGGGCCGACCCGGTTACCACTGAAATTCTGCGCAACGGCCTGGTCGCCACCACCGAAGAGATGAAGGCCAACCTGATGCGCACGGCCTACAACATGATCATTTACGAAGCGCTCGACTTCACGGTGGGGCTCTTTGACCGCGACGGCAACACGATCTCGGTGGGCATCGGGCTGCCCACCTTCATCCGCGGCATGTCGAACACGGTGAAGGGCATGATCGCGCACTTCGGCTGTGAGGGCATGGACGAGGGCGATGTGCTGCTCACCAACGACGCCTACACCACGGGCAGCCACCTCAATCACATGACCTTCGTGGTGCCGGTGTTCTGGCGCGGCGAGATCGTTGCGTTCTCGGCCTGCATGGCGCATTGGATTGACGTGGGCGGTCCACTCGATGGCATGACGCTCGACATCTACTCCGAGGGCCTGCAGATGCCCATGGTGAAGGCCTGGCGCAAGGGCGACGAGAACCGCGATGTGTTTGACATCATTCGCCTGAATGTGCGCGTGCCTGAGCGCGCGATGGGCGACCTGCGTGCCCAGATCGCTGCGGTACGCACCGGCGAGCGGCGGGTCATCGAGATGCTCAACAAGTATGGGCGCGATGAATTCGACGGCGCGATCGAGGCGATTTATCGGCAGAGCGAGGCCGTGAGTCGCGAGCAGATCCGGGCGATTCCCGATGGTGTCTACACGGCTGAGTCGTTCATGGACGATGACGGCGTTGATCTCGGCAAACCGATTCCGGTGCGGGTCACGGTCACTGTGAAGGGCGACGAGATGACCGTCGATCTTTCAAATGTGGGCGAGCAGGTGCGGGGCTTTTTCAACTCGGGTCGGCCGGCGGGTCTGTCGGCCGCGCAGGTGGCGCTCAAGTGCATCGTTGCGCCGCTTGAGATGCCGATCAACGATGGCTGTTTTGTGCCGCTGACAGTGATCCTGCCCGAAGGCAAGTTCGTGAACGCCACGCGCCCCGCGCCCATGCGGATGTGGATGACCTATCCGATGACGGTGATCGACACCATCTTCAAGGCGCTTGCGCCGGCGATTCCCACGCGTGTGGCGGCCGCCCACCATGCTGATCTGGTGGTGGCCAACATCAATGGCCGGCATCCGGCCAATCGCAAACTGTTCCTGTATCTGGGTGGCCTGATTGGCGGCGGCTGGGGCGCCAAGCACAACGAGGATGGCATGTGCGCAACCATCGCCATCAACGATGGCGACACGCATAACGGCCCGTCCGAGCAGGTCGAGGCCAAATATCCCTTCATCATTGAGCGCTACGGGCTGCGCCAGGATTCGGGTGGCGCGGGCAAGCACCGTGGCGGGCTCGGTGCCGAGCAGGTGGTGCGGGTGCTGTCCGACACCATGTTCAACTCGCAGATTGAACGCGTTGAGAACCGGCCCTGGGGCTTGTTTGGCGGGCTGTCGGCGCACGGCAATCAGGTGGCCATTCATCGCGGTGGTCAGCCTGAGACCGTGTACGCCACAGGCAAGGTGTTTTCGCAGCTGCTCAAGCCGGGCGATGCCTACGTGCTGCGCTCGGGCGGGGGCGGGGGTTTCGGTAAGCCCACCGATCGGCGACGCGAGCAGGTCGAGGACGACGTACGTCAGGGCTATGTCTCGATCGAGGCGGCGCGCGAGCAGTATGGTGTGGTGATCGATCCGGTGTCGATGAAGGCCGATGCGGCCGCCACCGATGCGCTTCGTGCGCGGATGCGCGCCATGGGGCTGCCCAAGGATCAGCCGCTTACCTCGAAAGCCGAGCCGCCGGGCGGCGCCCGCGTGCTGCCGCTCAAAGCGCGTCGCACGCTGGGGCTTCGTGAACGGCAATGGCAGGCCGAGGTTCAGGCTGCCGGGCTGATGCGGGACCGCTGCTGCAGCTGAGGCAGGGCGCCGCCGTGCTGGCGCGGGGCCGCCCGGTCGGGGCGCGCGTCGCCCGCGGCTGCCGGGCCCGTGGCTGTCGGGCGACAGGCTCCTAGATACGGCCCTCGGCTTTGATGCGTTCAATGAAGTCGGGGCTGGTATCGACCGTGAACTGATCGCGGGTGCGGATGTAGCGATCGGCGAACAACCGACCGATCGGAAAATAATTCGCCATGTTCACGCGCAGGGTGGCGGGGTCGATGATGCCGTCGCGCACGTGCAGCCAGTGGATTTGGCCGATGGCGAGCAGCCTTCGCCTGCCGATCTCGATTTTCTGGAAGAGCGTGCACTCGAGGGCGACCGGCGCGTCGGCGAGTCGAGGCGGCTTGATGACTGTGCTTGGACACAGCGAGAGTCCCAGCACCTCGGGTTCGCTCACTTCAGGCGGATACGCGGTGCTGCAGGCATGCATCCGGTCAGCCAGGGCCTCATCGACCAGATTCACCACAAACTCGCCGGTGTCGACGATGTTGCGTGCGCTGTCTTTCAGGGTGCCGTCGGACCGGCACTCGAGGCTCACGATCAGAATGGGCGGGTCATCGCCCATCAGATTGAAGAAGCTGTAGGGCGCGGCGTTCACGATGCCCGCGGGGCTTTGCGTGGACAGGAGCGCGATCGGTCGTGGCAGAACCAGGCTCGAGAGGAGCTTGTAGCAGAGCCCGGTATCCAGGGCGGAAAGGTCAAAGTGCATGGGTGAGAGCTCCGGATCAGGGGGGTTGGCAACACGGCAACGCGGTGTCGCCAGCATGCGGTGTGATCAGCTGGCGTCTTGCGTGATGGGCTCGAAGCGCCCCAGCGCACGGTTCTTGCGCACCGCGTCCCAGGAGTAGAGGCAGGCGTTCATCGCCACCCACACGCCCGGGCGCTGCGTACGCGCGCAGGCCAGTGCAAAGCCAAGGTTGAACAGGGCGTCGGAGCCGTCGATTTCAGCCGGCACCATCGCGCCAGTGAGCACAATGGTGGCGTCGAGCGTCGCGCGGCCCAGCACTGCGGCGGTATCGACCATCGTGTCGGTGCCGTGGATG
>VGHA01000185.1 GCA_016868375.1 Betaproteobacteria bacterium
CCCACACCGGCACCCACACCGGCACCCACACCGGCACCGGCGCCCGAACCCGAACCAACGCCAACGCCAACGCCAACGCCAACGCCTGAGTCCGCCGTTTCCGCTGGCGCCCAGTCGAACGCCGAGCCGCCTCGCCCGGATTCGCCATCGCCGCTGCCGGCTGGCAGCTCTGAGCCGGCAGTCTCCGACGCGCCAGCGGCCTCACAATCCTCACCGTCGGAAACACCCGCATCGACTTCCGCGCAGACCGAGCCGGTATCCGCACCAGCCAGCGACCAGCCAGTGCTCGATCAACTGCGCGCGCATCCACTCGCACCGATTGCAGCGCTGATTGCCGGAGTTGTTGTGTTTGCTGGCTTCTGGCTGGCGATGCTGTCGCGACGCGGGCGCAAGGCCGCGAGCCCCAGGACCGACAAACCTGCGCCCGAAGCGGCCCCTGCCCCCACCCTGGTACCCGATTCCCGGGCCGCGGATGAATCCATGCGCGCTGAGCCCACGCTGAAAATGTCTGAGCTGGAACGCGCGATTGGTGGTCGGTTCGACCTGCCTTCGCTCGACATGGATGCGCCAGCCCCACCCGAGTCGCGATCAGCCACTGCGCCCTTCGGTAACAAAGCCGTGCCATCCGGTACGACCCGCACCAGCACCGCCGCCCGCGGCGATGGAATCAGTCGACTGGCCCAGAGCCTGGAGCTCGCGGCCGCCTGCCTGCGTCGCAACGAAATCGAGCTTGCCCGCCGTCTTCTCGAAGATGTGGTGAGAGGGGGCGATGAGGTGCAGCAGGCCTTTGCGCGCAGCCTGCTGTCAAAACTCGATTGAGCAGGACATGATCCGGCAAGCGCGTTTCGGCGACTGCGCGTCGAATGGTTTTCGCGCATGACTCGGCTTGCGCTGGTCCTCGCCTATGACGGCAGCCAATTCGATGGTTGGCAGACTCAGCCGTCAGGCCGGGCGGTTCAGGATCATCTAGAGCGGGCACTTGCTGAGATCGCAGGCCACCGCGTCGCCACGGTGTGCGCGGGGCGAACCGACGCCGGCGTTCACGCGCTCCGACAAGTGGTCCACTTCGACACCGATTCCGAGCGTCCCGAAAGCGCCTGGGTGAGGGGCGTAAACACCCATCTGCCAGACGGGGTGGCGGTCAGACATGCATCCGTTGTCGGCCCAGCATTTCACGCTCGTTTCGGAGCGCTCCGTCGATGCTACCGGTATCTTTTGCATGCTTCCCCGGTCAGGCACCCTTTGCTTCATGCACGGGCTGGCTGGACGCACCACGGTCTGGACCATGACCGGATGCGGGAAGCCGCGCTGCTGCTGGTCGGCGAGCATGATTTTTCAGCGTTTCGCTCCTCGCAATGCCAGGCGGCCTCGCCCGTCAGACGGCTCGAACAGTTGTCCATCGAGCCGCATGGGGCGCTGCTTTCTTTCACGGTCATCGGGAACGCGTTTCTTCACCATATGGTGCGCAATCTGGTCGGACTTCTGGTGGCGGTTGGGGCAGGCAGGCACCCACCGGCGTTCGCGGCCGAGCTGCTGGAACACCGTGACAGGCGTCTCGCACCGCCGACCTTCGATCCGTCAGGGCTTTACCTGGAGGGGGTCGCGTACGATGATCGCTTCGCGCTGCCCACTTGGGGTGGCCAACTGGTAACCGATTGGCTCGTGTGAGAACCCGAATCAAATTCTGCGGACTGGTCCGCCCTGACGACATCGACACTGCGGTCGCGCTGGGTGTTGATGCGATCGGCTTCGTGTTCTATCCGAAGAGCCCGCGCTATCTCGATGCGGTCACTGCGGCCAGTCTGCGGCGGCGTTTGCCGTCCTGGGTCACGGCGGTTGGCCTTGTGGTCAATGAATCCGTCGACACGGTTCAACAATTGCGCTCCACGGTGGGGCTGGACGTGGTCCAGTTCCACGGAGATGAAACCCTCACGCTCTGCGATCAGGCCGCTGGCGCACTCCCATGGTGGCGTGCAGTTCGAATGCGCGGCCCAGGTGATTTGCTAGAATCCGCACGCAATTTTCCGGGGGCCGAAGCATTGCTGGTCGATTCGTTCCACGCGGGTTATGGCGGTAGCGGTCAGATGTTTGACTGGTCCTGGATACCCGCAGATCGCCCGGTTCCTCTTGTTCTTTCTGGCGGGCTCGACCCCGACCGCGTAACGGTCGCCATCGAGCACGTGGCGCCTTTTGCTGTCGATGTGTCCAGCGGCATTCAGGGATCAAACCCCCGCATCAAAGACCCGGCGCTCATGGAGCGCTTTGTCGCTGCGGTGCTCGACGCCGATTCTCGACGGTGTTCTCAGACTTACTTGAAGTTGAAAGCCGATGAAACCCTACGACCTTCCTGATGCCCGAGGCCATTTCGGCCCCTACGGCGGCACCTTCGTGTCTGAAACCCTGATCGAGGCGCTCGAAGCGCTTCGGCAGGCCTATCAGCATTACCGCACCGACCCCGAGTTTGTCGCCGAACTCGAGAGCGAGCTCAAGCACTTCGTCGGCCGACCCAGCCCCATCTATCACGCCAAGCGGTGGTCGCAGCAACTGGGTGGCGCGCAAATTCATTTCAAGCGCGAAGACCTCAATCACACCGGCGCTCACAAAGTAAACAACACCATGGGCCAGGCGCTGCTGGCACGCCGCATGGGTAAGAAGCGCATCATTGCTGAAACCGGCGCGGGCCAGCATGGCGTGGCCACGGCCACCGTGTGCGCTCGATTCGGTATGGAATGCGTGGTTTACATGGGCGTCGACGACGTTGCCAGGCAGGCGCAGAACGTCTATCGCATGAAGCTGCTTGGCGCCACGGTCGTACCGGTGGAATCGGGTTCACGCACGCTGAAAGACGCGCTCAATGAGGCGATGCGCGACTGGGTAACCAACGTTGACAGCACCTTCTACATCATCGGTACTGTCGCTGGGCCGCACCCTTATCCGATGATGGTGCGGGACTTCAATGCCGTGGTGGGACGCGAGTGCCTGACACAGATGCCCGCGCAGATTGGCCGCCAGCCTGATTACGTACTCGCCTGCGTCGGCGGTGGCTCCAACGCCATCGGCATTTTCCATCCGTACATTGATGTGCCGGGCGTGAAACTGATTGGGGTCGAAGCGGGTGGCGAGGGTCTCGATTCCGGGCGGCATGCGGCCTCGCTCTCAGCGGGAACGCCGGGCGTCCTGCACGGCAATCGCACTTATCTGCTTCAAGACGGCAACGGGCAGATCGTTGACACGCATTCTGTGTCGGCCGGCCTTGATTATCCGGGGGTGGGCCCCGAGCATGCCTGGCTTAAAGACTCTGGTCGCGCCAGTTATGTGGCCATCACCGATTCCGAAACACTCGAAGCCTTCCACACCTGTTGCACGATCGAGGGCATCATCCCGGCGCTCGAATCGAGTCATGCGATCGCGTACGCCGCCAAACTCGCGCCCACGCTGCGTCCCGATCAACACATTCTGGTGAACCTGTCAGGGCGTGGCGACAAGGACATGCACACCGTGGCCCAACGCGGCGGATTGACTCTCTGACATGGCCAGCCGAATTGCCGTCCGTTTCCAGCGACTCGCCGCAGAAGGTCGTCAGGCGCTGATCCCTTTCTTTACTGCCGGGCATCCGTCGCGCGACTCAACCGTGCAGGTCATGCATGCGCTTGCCCGTGCCGGGGCCGACGTCATCGAACTCGGCGTGCCTTTCTCCGATCCCATGGCCGATGGTCCCGCGATTCAGCGCTCAAGTGAAAAAGCGCTGGCACTTGGGGTGGGATTGTCGGACGTTCTGCAGTGGGTGTCTGAATTTCGAACCACCGATTCAGAGACGCCCGTCGTGCTGATGGGCTACGCCAATCCGATTGAGCGGATGGGTGGCGAACAGTTCCTTGATCGGGCAGCGCAGTCGGGGGTTGATGGCGTCATCGTGGTCGACTACCCGCCCGAAGAGGCAGCCGATTTCGCGCGCATGGCGCGTGAGCGCGGCATTGACCCCATCTTTCTGTTGGCGCCCACCACGGGTAGCGCCCGGATCGACCAGATCCTGTCGGCCGCCAGCGGCTATGTTTATTACGTATCGTTGCGCGGCATCACGGGTGGCACCATCGATATTGACGACGTGGTGAAGCGGGTTTCGCTCATCAAGTCGAGAACGGCTCTGCCCGTCGGGGTGGGCTTCGGAATCCGCGATGCAGCCACCGCCGCAGCGGTGGCGCGCGTCGCCGACGCTGTCATCATCGGAACCCGAATGATCCAATTGCTTGAAGAGGGTCCGGCTGAAGGTGCCGCCTCGCGCGTCGAAGCCTTCATCGCTGAGGTTCGCGCAGCGATTGACGCACGCCCCGGCCGCTGACCCATCCGGTTCGTCGCACATCGGATACTCACTGGAGGACGCTGCAATGAGTTGGCTCGACAAACTGCTGCCGCCCCGGATTCAACGCCAGCCCGCGGGTGGTAAAAAGGTTCCAGAAGGACTGTGGGTCAAATGCCCCTCGTGCGATGCGGTGTTGTATTCGGCTGATCTGGAGTCCAGTCAGAGCGTCTGCCCCAAGTGCAGCCACCACCTCCGAATTTCCGCGCGTCGCAGGCTCGACCTGCTGCTTGATCCCGAGGGACGTTATGAGATCGGGCATGAAGTCCTGCCCATTGATGCACTGAAGTTTCGGGATAGCCGCAAATATCCGGATCGCCTGCAGGAAGCGATCGACGCGACGGGCGAAACCGATGCGCTGGTGGTCATGGGCGGCGCTATTCGGGCGCTTCCGGTTGTCGTGGCGGTGTTCGAATTTGAGTTCATGGGCGGGTCCATGGGTTCGGTTGTGGGCGAACGGTTCGTGCGCGGCGTGCAAACGGCCATCGAGCAGAAAGTGCCATTCGTGTCAGTGGCCGCCTCGGGGGGCGCACGCATGCAGGAAGGCCTGCTGTCCCTGGTGCAGATGGCGAAAACCACCGCGGCGCTTGCTCGACTGGCCGAGCATCGGCTGCCTTACATTTCCGTGCTGACCGATCCAACGATGGGCGGTGTGTCAGCCAGCTTCTGTTTTCTGGGCGACGTTGTCATCGCAGAACCCAAAGCACTGATTGGTTTTGCAGGGCCGCGTGTGATCGAACAAACCGTGCGCGAAAAACTGCCGGAAGGCTTCCAGCGCGCAGAGTTCCTCCTGGATAAGGGGGCGATCGACATGATCGTCGACCGTCGCCAGATGCGCGATGAAATCGCACAGCTGCTTGCGCTGCTTACCCGTCAGCCAACCGAGGCCCTGTCCTGAGCGCACCGTTGGCCGATCAATCACTGGATCACTGGCTGGCACGCGTCGAGTCGCTGCATCCTCGAACCATCGAGCTGGGCCTGGAGCGGGTGCGAACCGTTGCGGAGCGGCTGAGTCTTGCGCTGACGCCGGTTGTTATTACCGTAGCGGGAACCAACGGCAAGGGCTCCACCTGCGCAATGCTCGAGTCGATCCTGCTTGCAGCAGGCTATCGCGTGGGGCTCTACACCTCGCCGCATCTGGTGCACTTCAATGAGCGGGCGCGCATCAATGGCGTCGCGGTCTCCAATGAATGGCTGGTTGAAAGATTTGAGCAGGTTGAGCGCGCAAGAGGCGATACGCCGCTTACCTATTTTGAATTCACCACGCTCGCCATCCTGCTCGGATTTCAGCACTCGCCCCTGGATGCGCTCATCCTGGAGGTGGGGCTTGGTGGTCGGCTCGATGCTGTCAACCTGATTGATGCGGATTGCGCAATCGTCACCTCCATCGATCTTGATCACATGGAGTATCTGGGGCCAACCCGCGACGCGATTGGCTTTGAGAAGGCGCATGTCTACCGCGCAGCACGCCCTGCGATTTGCACCGATCCGGTGCCACCTGCGACGCTGGTTGACCACGCCAATCGGATCGGGGCTGATCTATGGCTGTTTGGACGCGACTTCAACTATTCCGGTGACCGGCAGCAGTGGGCCTATGGTGGGCGATCGCTGCGGCGCGCCAGCCTCGCGTATCCCGCACTGCGGGGTGCCAATCAGTTGCTCAACGCCTCGGGCGTGCTGGCGGCACTTGAGTCTCTACGCGACCGGCTGCCGGTGAGTGCGCAGGCAATTCGGCAGGGTTTTGCGCTGGTTGAGTTGCCGGGCCGCTTTCAGGTGCTTGCCGGACGACCGTCAATCATTCTCGACGTGGCGCACAATCCTCACGCGGCGGCGCACCTGGCGAGCAATCTCGACAACATGGGGTTTTTCCCGGAGACCTGGGCGGTGTTTGGCGCGATGCGTGACAAAGACCTCGACCGCATCATCGCTGCACTCGGCGAGAGAATCGATCATTGGCTTCTGGTCGACCTCCCTGGGCCCCGGGCTGCGCCTGCCGCGCTGCTGGCCGAACGTGTCGCTGCGGTTCGATCAGGCGCCAATGCCCCCGTGCACACAGAGTGCTTTGCAAGTCCCAGGCAAGCGATGGAGCGCGCCGGTGCCGGCGCAAGTGTCGATGATAGAATCGTCGTTTTTGGGTCATTCCTGACCGTCGCGGACATCCTCTCAGCCCGTGCAGAAGCATCCCCATCCCGCACAGCCTGATCCCCGATCGATCCGATCGACACGCCGGAGCCCCCATGGCCCGGCGTGACACGACCGATCAGGCGCCCGCCGATCCCGGACTCCCGTTTAAACGCCGGGCGCGCCGGCGGCTGGTCGGGGCGTTAGTCATCGGCCTGGGTGTCGCGGTCACGCTGCCATTTGTGCTCGATCGCGAGCCGCGCTATCCCAAGCCCGATATCCGCGTTGACATTCCCTCGCGCGATGCGCAACTGCCGGTACGGGTGCAAAACGAAACCGAGCAGTCCGCGTCGACCACCCCGCGCGGGCCGATGAATGCAGACGCCGCTCGCGCGTCGCGCGCCGAAGCGGGAAGAGCGGCGGAGGCGCGCGCGTCGGCAGCGGGTAATGCACCGGTTGATGCGGCGCAGGCCGCATCGGAGGCGCGGCAGCAGGCACGTCAGCCCATGACGCAGCAGCTTGATGTTCCTCAGGAGGGCGCCGCGCAGGGTCGCGCCGCCACGCCGCCGCGGGCGGACGCTGATGCGGCCGCGCGGGCTGCTGTAGCCAAAGCCGAGGCAGCGCGTCTGGAGGCGCAGCGTCAGGAAGCCGCGAAGGCGGAAGCCGCGAAGGCGGAAGCTGCCCGCGCCAACGCAGCCCGGCAGGAGGCTGCGCGTGCGGACGCTGCCCGACTGGAAGCTTTGCGTCAGGAGGCAATGCGTGCAGAAGCCGCCAGGGCGCAGCAGCAGGCCGCCGCTACCGCGGCTGCACGCGCCGAACCCGCGAAGCCCGCCAGCGATGCGGCCGCGCAAGCCCGCACGCAT
>VGHA01000186.1 GCA_016868375.1 Betaproteobacteria bacterium
CCCTCCTCCTTCGAACCGACCACCCTGATACGCTGCTCGTGCGGGGCGGGATCAGGTTGGAGGAGTAAGGTGCCGAAACGAAAAACCGCCCTCTTGGGGCGGCTTCATTTGGATGGCGATGGAAGCGGACCCGAGCTCGAACTGTCGCCGCCTGCCCAAATGGGCTGTCGCCATGTCGATACTCGGCGACGTGGCCAGTGGAGACCTTTGGACCTCATGCCGGCATGGGCTCCGGTCGGCTTCTGCGGCGCGAGAACTGCTGCTACCACCTTTACCCCAAGAACCGACCGGTCGTTGCGAACCCGGACTTGCGGCAAGGGTGGAGATAGAGATGTCTGGCCTAAAATCTCAAGGCTCGGGTGAGTATGCCGGTCGAAGAGGGCAAGGCACGCAAGAAAAAAGCCCACCTTGATGAGTGGGCAGTTTGCACAACCGGGGGCGAGCGGTTGGGCGCTTGTTGGGCGTTTTAGCGGTGGCGCAGCTATTTGACTGATATGTATTCGTCATTTTCAGCCCGTCGTCGTTGCCTTTCCGCAACAAATTTTTTGGATGAGCGGGACGCAGGCTCGAGTGTGCTTGCGCCAAAGAGCTTGGAGCTTGTATGGTATGCTTGTTAGGTAGTGCTTATCCCAAACCACTGTGCGTCCATCATCCGAAGGCTGCAATTCGAAGCGAGGAGTGTGACAATGCAACAGCTTTTAGCCAGCCTGTCTTTAGCTCAACATTCTCTTGTCTACAACGCTTTTTCCTTTGGTCTTGCGACTTTTGCTGCAGCGACCATTTTCTTTTTTCTTGGTCGGTCTCAGGTGTCGCGTGAGTACAAAACTGCCATCTCCGTTACGGGGCTCGTAACCTTCATCGCCTTCTATCACTACTTCCGGATTTTTGAGAGTTTCGATGCGGCAGTGCAGGTCAAAAACGGGCTGATCGTGGCCACCGGAGCAGAATTCAATCGTGCTTATCGTTATGTCGATTGGCTTCTGACTGTTCCGCTTCTTTTGATCGAGTTGATCCTCGTCATGCGGCTTTCGCAGGCTGAGACCGTCTCCAAGAGCGTCTCGCTGGGTCTTGCCGCTGCTGTGATGGTCGCCCTTGGCTACCCGGGTGAAGTGTCTGCAGGGATTGGCAGCACCCGCCTGCTGTGGGGCGCGCTGTCCATGATTCCGTTCATCTATATCGTGATCTCTTTGTATTCCGGTTTGGGCGCTGCAATCGAGCGTCAGCCGGAAAACGTAAAGGGTCTCGTAAGGCTGGCGCGGAATGTGACGGTTCTGTCTTGGTGCTTCTACCCGGTTGTGTATTTCGCGCCTTTTGTTGTCGATCTGTCGGGCGCGGCTGCCTTCACCTTGATTGAGCTTGGTTACACGGTCGCTGACTTGGTGGCCAAAGCCCTCTTCGGTGTCCTGATCTACACGATCGCAGTTCGTAAGTCAGAAGCCTCAGCCTGACGATCGACGATCGTCTGTGCAGAAGTGGCCGCCTCAGACACCTGAGGCGGCCAACGTCTACCTAAGGTCGGGAGGGTGACTACGAATGTTAGCATTGCATGCAGCTGATCCCGATAGCGCCACCGATATCCTTGAAGTAGAAACCCTGATGAGCGGCCTGCTGGGCCTGCATACTGGGTTGGCGGGCGCCGCTTCACTGTCGCACCTGGCGAACGGCGGCAAACGTGTCAGGGCCAAATTAGGTTTGCATGCCGCTCACAGCTTGGGGCTGCGCAAAGGGGCCGCAGTCGCAATCGGTGCCGCCAGCGAGTTGCTCCACAACGCCTCGCTCGTGCATGACGATATTCAGGATGGATCACAAATTCGGCGCGGCGCTGCGACCATGTGGATGGATCACGGGCGCGATGTCGCTATCTGTTCAGGTGACCTGATGATTTCTGCGTCCTTTGGGGCGCTGGCCTCGGCCCCTGGCGCGTTTCTCCCCGAGGTGCTGGCCCGGATGCATCATCGGGTATCCGAGGTGATCCACGGCCAGATCGCAGACCTCACCGCAAAAGACGAGGCCGGCGACCTGTTGGCCCGTTACCGCCAGATCGCCGCTGGAAAATCGGCGCCGCTCATTGCGCTACCCCTTGAGCTTGCTCTGATCATGGCCGGACTGGGCGACCACGTGCCGAAGGCTGAGCAGGCGGCCACCGCCTTCGCCATTGGCTATCAGGCGGCGGACGATATCGAGGATGTGAGCGAAGACGTCGCCAATGGCGGCGTCAATATTGTCGCCCTGTTGGAAGCGGGCATGTCCAGAGAGGCGGCGATATCTGCCGCGCGTTCTTTGGTGATCGAATCTTATCGGCTGGCGTCGGAGCGGGCGTTGAGTCTTCCGAGCGGATGCGGCGAGATGCTGTCTGCGATCGCCAACGAGTGTGCCAGACAGGCTCAGCGCATAGTAACCCCTGCGTGATGAGGGCGATCGTTATCGGTGCGGGCTTTGGCGGCATCGCGAGTGCTATCCGGCTCAAGGCCAAAGGATACGATGTGCACTTGATCGATCGGTGCGGTCGGCTGGGCGGGCGCGCACAGGTCTTCGAGAAAGATGGCTATCGCCATGATGCCGGCCCCACCGTCATCACGGCCCCATTTCTGCTCCGCGAGCTATTCGAGTTGCTCGGCGCGCACTTCGAAAACTACGTCAATCTGGTTCCGCTCCCGCTTTGGTATCGCTTCCGCTTTCCGGACGGCACCACATTCGACTACGGCGGAACGCTTGAGGATACGCTCGCAGAAATCGAGCGGATTTCGCCGTTCGATGTCGCGGGCTATCGCGCGCTGGTCGCCGAATCCGAGCGTATTTACGATGTCGGCTTTAAGCAACTCGCCGACCAGCCCTTCCACCGTTTCGGTGCCATGCTCCGCTGTCTGCCGGCGATGATTCGGTTGGGCAGCCGTCGCACCGTGTGGCAACTCGTGAGCCGCCATTTGCGGCACGACAAGCTTCGTCAGGCGTTTTCGGTGCAGCCGCTCCTGGTGGGTGGCAACCCCTTTACCACCACCAGCATTTACAGCCTCATCCATTTTCTTGAAAGGGCGCATGGCGTTCACTTTGTGATGGGCGGGACGGGGGCCTTGGTCGATGGCTTGGAGCGCGTGATGCGCGAGGCGGGGGTCCACATCCGGCTCGGTACCACCGTCAGCGCCATCGACACCGCGGAAGGGCGCGTGACAGGCGTGACCCTTGAAGATGGCCAGCGATTGGCAGCGGACCTCGTCGTGTCGAATGCAGATCCGGCCTTTGTTTACGCCCACCTGCTCGACCGTCGAGAGGTGGACCTTTCGGCGCGGGTGAAGACGAAATTCGCCCGAAAATCGATGGGGTTGTTTGTGCTGTTTTTTGGTACCGAAGGCACCTACGACGATGTGGCTCATCACACGATCTGGCTCGGCTCGCGTTATCGGGAGCTGCTGGACGACATCTTCCACAAGAAAATTCTGGCGGAAGATTTTTCACTCTATCTCCACAGGCCAACTGCAACGGATCCCTCATTCGCGCCGCCGGGACACGACAGCTTTTACGCTCTCGTTCCGGTGCCCAATCTCGATGGCGCAGTTGATTGGTCGGTCGAAGGCGATTGGTTGCGTGGCCGGGTCATCGACGCGCTTGACCGTTCGATTTTGCCGGGATTGAAGGGGCGGATCCGTTCAGATTTTTTCATGACGCCTGAAGATTTCCAGACCGACTATCTCAGTCCCGACGGCGCAGGTTTTTCAATCGCGCCGCACTTCCTGCAGTCGGCCTGGTTTCGTTTTCACAATAAGTCCGAGGGCCCGAAAAACCTGTTTCTGGTTGGGGCCGGCACGCACCCAGGCGCGGGTCTGCCGGGGGTGTTGTCATCGGCGAAGGTCCTCGAGCGCCTGGTTGCGGATGTGGGCCGAGCACCCCACGCGCAGGGGGGCTGACGGTTTGCAGCAACCCTCGCCCCACCCGGAGCCGGAGTTTGACGCCACCTCACTGCGAAGGAACGGCAAGTCGTTTTATTTTGCCAGCCGGTTTCTCGGCGCCAAACACGCGATGCGCGCTGCCCGGCTGTATGCCTTCTGCCGGCACATTGACGATATGGTCGATGAGGCTGACGACCCGCACGTCGCCCGCGAGAACCTGGATCAACTGGAACACGAACTCATCGGACAGGCCGAGGCGACCGCCCAGACCCGCGATTTCCTCGCGCTCGCCCGGGAAACCGGGATGGCGCTCGATCCCGTTTTCGCCCTCATTGAAGGTGTCCGTTCCGATTTAGGCACGGTCTCGCTGGCCACCGAGGACGAGCTTCTGCGCTATGCCTATCGCGTGGCGGGCGTTGTTGGCATCATGATGTGTGATGCGCTGGATGTGCGCGCCCCGCAGGCCCGGCCTTTTGCAATCGATTTGGGCATCGGGATGCAGCTCACGAATATCGCGAGGGACGTGGCGGAGGACGCGGGCCTTGGCCGACGTTACCTGCCTGCGGCGTGGGTCGACTCGGCCACCGCAGCGCAGATTCTGCATCCAGACCCGGCGCTGCAGGAAGTGATCCCGCGCGCACGGAGGCGGCTGCTCGAATTGGCGGATCTTTTCTACGCCAGTGCGGAACGCGGTATGGGGTATCTGCCCGGCCGGGCGCGCTTTGCCATCCTGGTTGCCGCTCGGGTCTATCGTCAGATCGGGCATAAAATCGCCCAACAAGGCTTCGCCACATGGCGTGGCCGCGCCTCGGTGTCGGGGCCGGAGAAGCTGATGGTGGCTTCTCGCGCTGCGCTGTCGTTTGTGCTGAACGGTCAGCTGCATCAACAGGACAGCGCGCATGATCCCCGCCTGCACCAGGCGCTGTCGGGATTACCCTTCGCGGCAAGCCCGCAACTGATCGGATGAGTGCCGAGATGGATGTCATTATTTTGGGAGGAGGCTGCGCAGGACTGGCCCTGGCCCGAGAGATGTCCCTTCGCACGCATAATCTGCGGGTGCTCGTCATCGAGCCCCGCAAGAATTATGCAGAGGACCGCACGTGGTGCTTCTGGATGGCCGGATCAGACGGGCTGAGACCCGCATCCCGCATGCAGTGGGACCAGTGGCGATTGTCGTCTGGCGGCGCCTCCATCACCCATCACCCCCAGCTTTGGCGATATCACATGGTGTCGTCAGCCGATTATTATGCCGACGCTTTGTCTGCGATCGGCAAGAGCGGCAGGGTGACGCTCAGGCTGGACACGCGTGCGGGCACCGTGACCGCAGACAACGGCTGCTATCGCGTTGAGACGACCGCCGGCCCCGTTCGAGGTCGCTTCATCATCGACACGCGGCCGCCTTCGCTTGCACGCATCAAGGCGGCGCCGCTCGCTCAGCTGTTCTCGGGCTTGGAAGTGAGAGTCGAGCGCGACGTTTTCGATCCGCGGACTGCCACCTTGATGGGGAACATGACGGCGGAAGGCGGCCGGCTCAGCTTCGACTACATCTTGCCTTTTTCCCCACGACACGCGCTCATCGAACGCACGGTTTTCACCACCGCTCCCGAGGAACCGGCCACGCTGGACGGCCCCTGTCTGGCGAGGGTCGAGGCGCTGTGCGGTTCCGGGGCCTCCATTGTTCGACAGGAGCGCGGGTGGTTACCGATGGGCCTGCCGGATGCGCCGAGCGCCGACGGGGCGGTGATCAGAGCTGGACTATCGGTCGGCGCGTTGCGCCCGTCCTCGGGTTATGCGTTCAAACGCATTCAACGCTGGGCCTCAGTGTGTGCGGACAGCCTGGTTTCATCGGGGAAGCCAAGCGTCGAATTCGCCGATCCTGTCGCGCTCAGGGTCATGGACCAGGTGTTTCTGCGGGCCATGACCCACAGTATCGGCGGTGCGCCGGGCGACTTTGTCCGCATCGCCCGTGCTTTGAATGGCGACCGCTTCGCCCGCTTCATGTCGGACGAAGCAACCCGGGCAGATTGGCTGAAAGTCATCGCTGCGCTACCCAAGACCCGATACCTGGCGGCGACAGTTTCAATCATTCGGGCCTGGTCGCAAGGACGGAACGCCCCGTGTTAGCGGCACTCCCTTATCGCCTGTCCAGTGTGTTCATTGTTGTCGCCCTGTGCATAACGGGTCTGTCTGCGCTGGGCGAGTTCAGGGTTTCATCTCAGATGGAGGTCGCGCTGGCTGGCGCTGCGGTTGCATTGGCTGGCTTACCCCATGGCGCAGCGGATGGCTGGTTGGCGCGTCATGGCGGCCTCGCGAGATCACTGCCGCGCGCCCTGTGTTTTTTTGCCGGCTATCTGGGGCTGGCTGCGATGGTCCTGGCGGTGTGGAATGTCTTGCCCGTGCTGTGCTTGGGCGTGTTTTTGATAATGTCCGCGTGGCATTTCGGCGACAACAAAGTCGTGGCTTCGCCTGTGGTGGCGCGAATCACTTCAGGTCTGGTAATTCTCGGGGCTCCAGCGGTCTTTTCCCAACCGGAAGTTGCCGCGATTTATGCAGATCTGTCGGCGCCGGGCGCGGCCGGCCTGGTCGAGGCACAGCGGATGCTGTTCTGGCCCGCGTGTGCAGTGGTCGTCATCGGTTTCTTGTGCGACTCTTGCCGATGGCCCAAGGTGCCGTCTCTGGTGGACCTCATCGCGCTGGTGGGCTTGGCGAGTCTGGTGTCGCCCTTGCTTTATTTCGTCGTGTTTTTCTGCGGGGTCCATTCGCCCAGGCATCTTGCCTTAGTATTGCAACTCGCCGTGGGGCGACGGGACGCTTTTTTTTGGGGCAGTGTGTCTGCTTTTACGCTGGTCGCCGCGTTGGCAGGCGCGGGGGTTTTCTTTTGGCTGATCCGATCGGGAGAACCCCTGGAGGCGGCAGGTCTGCGGGTGATTTTTGTGGGGCTCGCGGCGCTGACCTTGCCGCATATGCTCCTGGTGGATGGCTTGTATCCTTGGCTTAGAAGGCGCGTCCTGACCAGTACAAGGCGCTGACAAAAACGCAGCGCGAGTGGGTCAGGCGAAGGCCAGCGATCAAGCCGATCAGGTCAAATGCAGGAGGCGATCAAGGATGGGTCGGCCGGATGGACGACAAAGGCAGTTGCCTCAAGAACGCGCTCGAGATCGCAAGAAAAAACCGAGCTCAGAGGTGCCGGCACGGGGACGAAAACGCCGACACTTCGGGGTGTGTGATTCGTAGACATCATTTCAAACCGCATCCTGCTCGAGAACTACTATCTGCCCGGCGCTCTTGAGGCCCAGATCAATGCCTTCGTCGATCACTACAACCACCAGCGTTACCACGAGGCCACCGGCAATCTGACG
>VGHA01000187.1 GCA_016868375.1 Betaproteobacteria bacterium
GGACCTAGACAAACAATCACGGTTTGTTGAGAGGACTGACTTTTCCTTTATGGCAAACGCCGTTGAGTTGCTCAATCTGCATCTGCTTGCCGATCTCGCGAATCGCGACACACCTACGACTGTGCTCGAGATTGGATGTGGTGCTCACTCGTTGGTGCAGCAGAAGCTTTCGGCGCCATCAACTTGGGAAGGTATCGATGTCATCGAGTATGATCGCAAGGGTCGGCCGTCTCTTGCTACCCGGAAAGCGTCAGTCGAGGACATACCGTGGCCAAACTCCACGTTTGATGTTGTGCTGTCGAATCAGTCCATAGAGCATTGGTACGAGTACGGTGTTGGCTTTCAGCGCGCCTTGTTGGAGATCCGTCGCGTGTTAAGGGTCGGTGGGTGCGCGGTGATCAACTTCCCTGTGCACTTGCACGGACATCGGATCTTTCTGGTTGGCGATTTTTCTGCGATCAATCGGGCGTTTACAAATGCAGGCCTTATTGTTGAGCGGCGTGTGGCAGTTGTGAAATCGTCCCTGTCCGCCTATCGGGGATGGCGGGCTTGTGGATTCCCTGACTTTGTGGTGTCGAGTTTGACAACCCACGAGGCGACGTCCTATGTCGTTGAGTACACCGCCCGAAAGCTGGGTTCTGATTCCGGGACACCCGTCACCACGCTGCGGAAACCTGGCGTCCCCCTATCTCTGTTTCGGCGTCACCTACACTACGGATTGAGGTACTTGGTTTGGAAGATGTTTGCCCGCCTTCTTCGCCGGGACCGTGTCAGCACCCAATGAAGGTCCTGATGGTCATCCCGTCGTTCGCGCCTGTCGTTGGTGGCGCGGAGCGGCAACTTGAGGGACTTGCGCCTGAGTTGGTATCGCGTGGCTGTGATGTGACGGTCGTGACGCGCTATACCGGTGTGGGACCGAGGAAGGATTGCAGAGATGGTTATCAAGTGAGGCGCTTGTCTACGGGGGGGTTCAAACTAGGGTTTCATGTCGCGCTGGCAGTCTGTCTTCTATGGAGACGCAGTCAGTATCGCATCATCCATTGCCATACCTTCTCGGGGGCTGCCTTGATTTGTGCGCTGGTCGGCATCTTCGTTAGACGCCCGGTGCTACTCAAAGTCACACGGAGTGGACCAGATTCACAGATTCGTGCATGGCAAAGCTCAGCAGCAAGGCGCTTCGCCTTCAGGCTGATTCGGGCATCTGGGGTCAGGTTCTTGTTTGTTTCGGCCGATACGCTTGCTGAGCTCCACGCACTCGGTGTACCGACTCAGCAAACCTGTTACCTACCGAATGGAGTCGTGGTTCGCCCGCGTCCCATTCGAGATGCCGCGCTCCCTCTCACAGTTGTCTACACCGGCAGGCTGATCGCGCGAAAGCAGGTCCACCTGCTGTTGCGTGCCTTCGCTCGTACGACTCGTGCTCGGACTACCGCCAGGCTCATGGTCATCGGCGACGGTCCAGAGTTGCCACGGTTGCAGGAGTTGGCCGGCCAGCTGGACATTCAGAGCCGCGTTGACTTTGCCGGGGAGATGCCGTCCGGAGCCGTGCTTGATCACTTGCGGCGTGCTCACATCTTCGTCCTGCCGTCGACTTCAGAGGGAATGTCAAACAGCCTCCTTGAGGCAATGGCGGCATCCATGGCAGTAATCGGGACCGACATTCCCGCCAATCGCGAGTTGATTACTCCCGAACTATCCGGGCTGCTTTTCGACAATGACGTGGTTTTGAGCCAGCAATTGGATCGGCTCGTCACCGATGCGGAACTGAGAGATCGGCTATCTAGCGGCGCATATGACTGGGTCGCCGCGAAACACTCCTTTCGGGCGATTGCTGACATCTGCCACACGATCTACCTGTCGGTCATCGCAGGGTACGCGGGCCGGCATAGGGCGGCGTCTCGGAAGGGTGCTTTGCGTTCGTAAGGTCGGACTGGACTTCCATAAGATCCGTGGAAGCCGCTCTCGATCCTATCCGGCTCTCTCGGCCGCCTCGAATGCCTCGGGGCTGACGTGGCTGAGTGCGCCGTGGATCCTCATTCGCTGGTACTAGGCCTCCTTCCACTCGAGGACCGCTGTATCGCATCCAGTTTCTGAGCCAGGTGGAAGTTGGTACTCACCGGCCTCCCGGAGGGGGATGCGTCGGTGCGCTGCGGGGGGCCGGTAGCCGATCCGCCAGATGCTCCAGTGGTTGTTGAAGCGGTGGGCAAAGTCGCGGAGCGCCTGGTCGAGCTCCTCGACGGTCCGGAATCAGTGCAGCCAGAACAGCTGTTCCTTCAGGGTCCGGATGAGTCGCTCGACGCATCCATTGCCTTCGGGCTAGCGAACGAAGGACGGGTTCTACTCGATGCCTAGGGTCTTGAGCTCGTCCTAGAAGGCGTGAGAGATGAACTGGCTGTCGTGATCGTGGCGGAGCTTCGTGGCCTCCGCGATCTTGTCCTCGTGCCGCCCCTTCGTGAAGTGGATCGCCTTGCGCAGGCACTCGCCTGTGCAGTGGTCGACGACCACGAAGAGTGCGGCGTTTCCCTCATCGGTGAAGCAGCCGGTCGCGTCGATGGCCCACATCTCGTCGGGAGTCGTGATCGTGAGGTCGTGCGTCGCTGGCCCGCGCACGCCGGTCGGACGGTCGCAGGCGACGATGCCGTGCTCGAGCATGATCCTGAGGACCCGGCGCATCGAGGTGCGGATGCCGCGCTCTTGGCGGAGCCGCGTCCAGACCTTGCGGTGGCCTTCGCCGACGAAGGGTGTGGATGCGAGTACTGCGCGGATCTCCGCGAGGATCTGCTCGTCGGAGAGACATGTCCATGGGCATCGTTTGCGAGGACCTGCAGCTTGGTGTTCGCCAGCGCCTTGTGGCGCTGGACGGTACCGGCGGGCGGTACCCGAGCGCGCTGTGCGGGCGCACACGGTTGTAGTGCTCGCGCCACCGCTCGATCAGCACCCGCGCCTCCGCCACCGTGTAGAAGATCTCGCCGTTCAGGAGCTCGTCGCGCAGTTTGCCGTTCAGGCTCTCCACGTAGCCGTTCTCCCACGGGTTGCCAGGCTCGATGCAGAGCGTCTTCACACCCACCTTTCCGAGCCACTCGCGCACCGCCGTCGCGGTGAATTCGCTCCCGTTGTCGCTGCGCACGTGGTCCGGCACGCCGCGCGTAGCCATCAGCCATGAGAGCCGCTCCAGCACGTCGTCCGAGCCCAGCTGCCTCGCCACGTCGATCGACAGGCACTCGCGCGTCCACTCGTCCACCACCACCAGGAGCCGCAGCGGCAGCCCCTCGCGCGTCTTGGCCAGGACAAAGTCGTACGCCCACACGTGGTCCCTCCTCTCCGGCCGCAGCTTCACGCAGCTGCCGACATTCAGCCACAGCCTGCCGCGGCGAGGCTGTGTCCTCGGCAACTTCATGCTCGCCTGCCGCTAGATGCGCTCCACCCGCTCGTGGTGCACGTTCCAGCCCTCGTTGCGCAGCATTACCGTGATCCGCGGCGACCCGTACCGGTCGTACACCGATGCCAGCTCGATGATCCGGCCCGTCAGTGGCTCCGCGTCGTCCCGCACCCGCGCCGTGTACCGCTGCGCCGCCCACGGCTGCCCGAGCACGCGATATGCCCGTCGCTCGTTCACCTCGGGAAGCGTGCGCCGTACTTCCTCGACCGCAGCCCGGCGGCGCGCCGGGCTCAGAAGTTTCCTTTGGCGGCCTCCTTGAGATTCGCCTTGTCGAGCTCCGCGTCCGCGAGTAGCCGCTTCAGCCGCGCGTTCTCCTGCTCGAGCGCCTTCAGGCGCTTCGCTTGGTCGACCTTCATCCCGCCGTACTCCTTGCGCCAGCGGAAGTACGTGGCGTCCGTGATCCCCAGCAGCTTACACACCGCGGCCACCGTGTTCCCCCGGGCGAGCTCGACGTCCGCCTGCCTCAGCTTGTTGACGATCTCTCCGCCTTGAATCACTTGCCTAGAATGGCCTGACCTCCTGAAATTCGCCGGATACCAAGATCCGGCTTGGTACGGTTTCAGAGGGGGAGGTCAGTTGCCCTCGTCGCCTGCACTCGCGCTCCGCGCTCGCTTTGCCGTCAATGGCGTCTCGTGTCGTGGCTTCTCTATGGTGTCTTGCATTGTGTCCTCGAGTCCCAGACGGGTGTCTCAGGAACCTGTGCAGCGCACCAAGGTGTACCTGTTCAGCGCATCCTAGTTACTGCCCAACGAAACTCCCCAGCAACGCTGGGAGCGAAGGGACGACACCTGCGGTAAGCACCACTGCAAAATCAGCATATCTGTTACTCGCCGCGGGCAAAGTCATTGCCGCAGCTAAGTGGAAGGGGAATACGAGCGCCATGGTTCGGCCGAAGTCTGAGATAACTGCGTAACTGCTAGTAATGATCACAAACATTATAAAAACGGGAAGATGGGCATTGGACCGATTCGCGGTGTACTGCAATCCGGTGTAGGCGGACAACAAAGCGAGAAAAAGTAGTCCAAACAGATTTTCTCTCGAGCCGCTCATAAACCTGTTAGCCGTTTCTATGTCGAGCCATGAAACAAGATTTACGCCGTATATCCCGCAGGTGAATGCAATCGCTGCAAAGCACAGCGGAAAAAAGTGGTTCGAGTACCAAATCTTGCTAATCCCCACGGAATCAACAACGAACGCCAATCCGATTGCCGCAACTGGCACGACCGCTGCCGGATGAATCAAGATCGCCACTACGGCCGCAGGGACCAAGAGCCCCGGAGACAAGCTCACTCCTAGCATGAGCACACCCAGCGCGGTACCCTGGCGCAGGTACTCATTCAGATTGTCGAGAAGAGGTGGGCTAACCAGTAGAACTACAAGGAAGAGCGCACAACTGAAACGATTGCGGAAGTAGTGGCGTTGTGATGACAACATCAGTGTCAACGTGAGCGCCCTGACGATGACCAATGAAACCTCTGTGTCACCAGTGATTTGAGCCAGTGGGAAGACAAGGTATCGATACCACCCACCTTTTTCTGTTATCAGCAGTTGATCAGAACGATTGTCAATGTTTTCAGCGTACGCTGCAATATCTTGAGTGCGATCGAAGTCAATCACGCTCACGACGCAGTTAGCGATAGCGAGAAAGATGACTCCCCAAAGAATCGGGAAGGCTCGTCCCTGCTCCGAAACCCGTTTCTGAAACGAGTAGAAGTTGGTGTTCACGCTTCCTCCCCGTGAAAAATGCATCGGTACGCTGCTGGCGTTTGATAGCCGATCCTCGGGTCGGCTAGTACTTTGAATTTGCACGAATCAAACAGTACCGGCGAGAAGTAGATCATTGTCGATACCAGCAACAGCGCATGCGGCGTCAAAACCGCGATACGGTTTGCAGATGTCTGCTGGGCACAGTCGTACGAGATAACACCAAAGCAGTTTAGCTCATCTTATGCACGACCAAGCTTGGCCGTGCGACCTTGACCTGCCCCCGATATCTGGTTCAGCACAATGAGAGTTGGGCTGATTCCATCGGAAGCATAGGTTCCTCGCTTGTCGCCGCGGAGCGAAGGGGCGCAGCCCTGATCGCATCGGCGGCAAGTCGTTCCGCTTAGCGCGCACGCGAAGTGTAGCCAAGCGCGCTGTGCGACCTCTCGTAGTCGTACTCGCGCCGCAAGTAGACCGCGAGCGACTTGGTCTCGCGCGGGTCCGCGAAGCTCTCCGAGTTCCACAGCTCGTCGCGAAGCCTCCCGCTAAAGCTCTCGTCGTAGCCGTTCTGCGACGGAGAGTCAGGTTCGATGTACAGCGTCTACACCCCGGCAGCCGCTAAGAACTTCCTCGGCTCCGTCGCGATGAACTCTGAGCCGTCGTCGCTCCTGAGGTGCCTCGGCGCGCCGCACACATTGAACACCCCGGCGATCCGGTAGCGAATCCGCTCTCCCGTCATGGTGCGCTCCACCTCGAGCAGCAGGCACTCGCGCGTGTACTCGTCCACCAGGGTCAGGAGGTGCAGTGGCCTCCCGAGGAAGTCGCTGTCCTCCACGAAGTCCCGGCACCACACGTCGCTCCCATGCATCGCGCGCTGGCGCTCGATCCCGTTCGACGACACGACGAGGCGCCGTTCCCTGCGTTTTTCCGCGGCACGCGCAGCCCGTCGCGGCGGCAGAGCCGGTGCACGCGCTTGTGGTTGACGAGCCAACCGTCGAGCGGAAGGCGCCTGCACACCATGCGGTAGCTGTGGCGCGGATGACTCTGCACGATCTCCTCGATGCGGCAGACCAGCACCGGCTCGTCGGGCGCGCGGCCCCGACGCTCCGAGCACCCGACATGCCCCTGAACGTGGCTCACGACCGTCCTCCGCCCCCAGGGGCTTGCGGCTTTCGCAGGTACTCGTTCGCCGACCTCATGATCGAGATGTCGAGCCTCTTCTCGGCGCCTCGCCGCTTGAGCCGCGCGTTCTCGACCTCGAGTTGCTTCAGCTTCTCGCCGCCTCCGACTTCATGCCGCCGTACTGTTTGCGCCAGCGGTGGAAGGTCTGGTCGCTCACGCCGAGGTCCTGTAGTACCTGCGCCATCGAGCGGCCCAACGACAGCATGGTGTCAGCCTCGCGAAGCTTGTTGATGAGCTGCTCAGGTGTGTGCCGTGTCCGAATGATCGAGAGTTTGCAGGGCCCAGCCGGGGCCGGTCGGGACACTCACAGCGGATGGATCAGTTTTCGGTGGTCAGGCCGGGACTACCTGCTTCACGCTGTGGCCTGTTTCGTTTCGAGCCGCAGTTCCTTGCGATGCTGAAGTTGGGTGTCGAGCAGTCGAACCTCCCCAGCGTGCTACAGCTCGTGGTGCGGATGTAGCGCCGGGGTCGGGCTTGGTCCTTGAGCGTTGCGGGGTATCGTCTGTGCGTGATGGTGTTGCGCACAGCTGGATGTGTTGTGGCGCTCGGTGTGGCCGGGATCAAGGTGCTGTCGTTCGCGCCGGCACGCGCCCCGAACACGGCGCTGGCCTCGCTACCGCTGCATGCTGCGCCAGCCAGCGCAAGCCCCGCGGACTTCCAGTTCCCACCGCCTGCGCTCACATCCACCCTCCGCACCCACTGCCTTGATTGCCACGACGGCGTGCGCGGGAAGGGGGGCTTTGACCTGAACGCGGTGCTCGATGGTGCGCAGCCATCGGAGCTGCGTGCGGTCCGCGCACGCTTGGTGCGGCAGGACATGCCGCCGATCGAGGAAACCGAGCGACCGAGCGCTGCCGAATACGCCGCGATGATCGCGGCGATCGACGCCGCCGTGCCACCCGCCCGCCGCGAAG
>VGHA01000188.1 GCA_016868375.1 Betaproteobacteria bacterium
CGCCCGCCACAGAAAAGCGTCGGTTCTCGATCCGCTCAACGCGGATCACCGGTCGAACGAGCTCCAGCGAAGAAAGCCCGGGCTCGCCACGGACCAACGCACGAAGCGACAGCACCGCGAAAACCTCTTCGACGGTCAGTGGCGCGTCCTGGGGCCCCCCTACTCGGACCGAGCGCGCCCGCAATGACGGTCTTAGCCCGTCAAACCCGGAGGCGAGTTCGCCGATTGAAACCGGCGCATCCAGGGCACGCGACAGCGTTTGTTCAATCTGCGGCCGCCACTGGTCGATGCTTGGCCAGATCCAGTGCCGAAACAGCAACCAGAGCGCGGCCACCAGAATCAAAACGCCAAGCAGCAGCCACCCCAGCCAACCGACCAGCCTGCGCAACGCGGCTGGGGTGGAGCGCAAGCCGGGTGGGTGCTTCCCCGGCGATCGGGCGGGTTCAGCGGCGATTGACACAAACACGCTCTTGGAAATCGAAACCGGGGTGTAGCATCGGATTTCCAAGAATACCTTTTTCGCGCGGCTGCCGATGCATTTTGCTTCCGAAGAACACTCCGGCTATTTCCGCCGGTCGCTGGCAGCGCTCGAGGCGCGCAGCGCCGAACCCGAGCAGGTGCGATCACGCCTTGCACAGCTGACTGCTTCGCCACTCGATGCCGCCGCCATCGACGCGCTGTTCGCGTGGCAGACAAACGGTCGGCCGCTCGAGCCCGATGGCGAGCACGCCGCCTCGGTCCTGCGGCGGCTGCGGCAATGGGTGATGCTGGTGTTGATCGAGCGCGACATCACCGGACGGGCCGAGCTGGACGAGGTCTGCCAGGCGATGACCCATCTTGCCCGGCGCGCCACGGGCTGCGCGATGTCGGTGGCGGGCTTTGAGCTTGTCGCCGATTTCGGCCACGCCCTTGATGGCGAGGGCCAGCCACAAGACCTGCTCGCGGCCGCAATGGGCAAGGGGGGCGCCGATGAGCTCAATGTCTCGTCCGACCTCGACCTGGTCTTCGTGTTCCGCGATGAGGGTCAAAGCTCAGGTGGGGCCTCAGGACGCACGATCGCCGCCAGCGAATGGATGCACCGCGCAGCGCGACGCACCATTGAACTGCTTTCCGAGATCACCGCCGACGGATTCGTGTTTCGAGTCGACACCCGTCTGCGCCCCAACGGTGACTCAGGCCCACTGGTCGCATCGCTATCGATGCTGGAGCAGTACTTCTACTCGCAGGGTCGCGAGTGGGAGCGCTTCGCGTGGCTCAAGTCAAACATCATCGCCAATACCGGCCGGGCGGGCGATTCAGCCTGTAAAGACGATACCCATTCACTCGAACGCATCGTCACGCCATTTGTGTTTCGTCGCTACCTCGACTACGACGCCTTCGCGTCGCTGCGTGATCTGCACCGGTTGATCCGCTCAGAGGTTGCGCGTCGCTCGGCGCGCGATCTCGAAGCGCGGGACGTGAAGCTCGGGCGAGGCGGCATCCGCGAAATCGAGTTCACCGCGCAACTGTTTCAGATCGTTCGGGGCGGCCGCGATCCGGGGCTGCGTGACCGCCGTACGCTCGTCACCCTGGCGGCACTTGCACGACGCTCAGTGCTTGACCCCCACGAGTGCGAGACCCTTGCGCAGGCCTATCGCTTGCTGCGACGTACCGAGCATGCGCTTCAGTACCGGGAAGACGAGCAAACGCACCGCCTGTCAGGTTCAGCCGACGATCGGGCGCGCATCGCCGCCATGCTCGGCATGACACCCGAGGATTTCAATCGCGACATCGCAAAGGCCACCGAAGCGGTCGCCACGATTTTCGAAAGGCTGCTCGCACCCGACCAACCCAACCGGGGCAGCCCCGACGATGCAGAGCCAGCAGATACCGGCGAAGCAGCCGTTGAGGACCCGGATGTCACACGCCGGATCGGACTGCTGCGCGAGGGCAGTCGGTATGCCGCGGCGCGACCCGACACACGCGCTGCCATCGACCGGCTTCTCGCCGAGGCGTCAACGCGCCGTACCAGCAGCGCCGGCATGATCCGGCTGATCGAGCTGCTCGAGTCGATCTGCCGGCGCCCCGCCTATGTTGCGCTGCTGGCCCGCTACCCGTTGGTATTTGCCCGGGTGTTGCGCGTACTCGACTGGGCGAAGTGGCCGGCCGACTATCTGATGCGCCACCCGGTGGTTCTCGATGAGCTGCTGGACGGCCAGCTCCTCGAGAGCACCGACCTGGCCGACTGGGCGAGGCAGCTGCGCGAGCGGGTGCTTGCGGCGCGTATTGGCGAGGCGCCCGATGTCGAGCTGCAGATGGATCTGGTTCGCGAAGCGCACCATGCACAGGTGTTCCGGCTGATGGTCCAGGACCTCGAAGGCCGGCACACCACCGAGCGCATCTCCGACTTCCTGAGCGAACTCGCCGATCGGGTGCTCGGCCTGGTCATCGAGATTGTCTGGTCACAACTGCGCCAGCGCTATTGCGATCCGCCCCGGTTTGCGGCAATCGCCTATGGCCGACTGGGTGGCAAGGAACTCGGCTACGCGTCCGACCTCGATCTGGTGTTTCTGTTCGAAGATGACGACGAGCGCGCCACGGAGGCCTATTCACTGCTCGGGCAGCGCATCTGCGGCTGGCTGTCCACCCGCACTGCCGCAGGCCTCCTGTTCGAGACCGACCTCAGGCTTCGCCCCAACGGTCAGGCTGGGCTGCTGGTTTCCACCGTCGAGGCGTTTGAGCGCTACCAGCGCGAGTCGGCCTGGGTCTGGGAGCATCAGGCACTTTCGCGGGCACGCTTTGCAGCGGGCGATCAGGCGCTGGGACTGCGCTTTGAGGCCATTCGTCGGGCAGTCCTTGCCAGCCCGCGGCAACCCGGCGAGCTTGCCCGCGAAGTGGTCGCCATGCGCAAAAAAATGCATGACGGACACCCCAACCGAAGCGAGCTCTTTGACCTGAAGCATGATCAGGGCGGCATGGTCGACATCGAGTTCATCGTCCAATTTCTGGTGCTTGCGCATGCAGCGCAACACCCGCAGCTGCTCGATAACGCTGGCAACATCGCGCTGCTGGGCCGCGCCTCAGAGGTCGGCTTGATCGATCGTGCGCTGGCGGCCGACGTGGCCAACGCCTATCGGCGATATCGACAGCTTCAGCACAAGATGCGGCTTGACGATTCGCAATACGCACGGGTCGACCGGCAGGTTGTTGCTGAGCCAGCACGGGCGGTTTGCGAGCTTTGGGGCCAGACGCTTGAGCGTGCCGTCAAGGCGCCCGACTGACGCTCATCCCTACCCAATCGTCGGGACTGGCGGACGGGCTCCGGAGCGCAGGCGCGCTCAAAGAATCAGGAACACGGCCGATCCAACCAGCAGCCCGATCAGCGCATCCCCCGTGATCCTGACGGCCAGCATCAGCGCAAACGCCGAGAGCAGCCGCGCGTCCAACAGCAGCGCCGACGTCCACTCGCTGGCAGCCAGCCAGGCGCGGAACACTTCGGGCGCAACCAGCGCCGCCAGCGCCGCCAGCGGCGCATAGCGAAGCGCCCGCGCGAGCACCCCGCGCGGCCGCAATCGTGTCGGCGCAAACAGAAACGAGTTTCTCAACAGGAAGATGATCAGCGCCAGCATCAAAATGGCGAGCCACACCTCGATGGTGCCCATCGTCATCATCGCGACGACATCCAGGCGCGTGACCATGACTCGAGCGCAAGCGGCACCGCCACGCCACCCATCACGGCCAGCAGCATGCCGGCGCGGTGCGGCCAGGCGACACCCACCAGGGCCACAAGGGCCGCCACAGCCACCACCGGCCAGGCAAAGCGGATACGCATCGCCTGAGCCACCAACGCCAGCACGGCGAGCGTTCCCAGGTAGGCAAGATCACGCTCAGGCGCGGAAATCGCCACCGCAGCGATTCCGATCAGTGACCCCACCTGCCATGCTGCCCAGACGGGCAGGTTCAGTCCCATGAATAACGCGGTGCGCTGCGCGCGCCGGGCGTTTGCCGGCAGGGTCTGATACACGGCCAGCCCGGAGTCGGTGGTGATGTAGCCGGCAAAGGCACGCAGCCTTGGATGCAGTTTGGAGAGGTCGCGCGACAGCGAGGCGCTGTACACCATGAACCGGAGCGAGGTGAGCAGTGTCGTGAATCCAATGAGCAGAAAGGATGCGCCAGAGGCCATGAGCGGCAGGGCTGCGAGCTGCGCGGTGCCCGAAAACACGATCAAGGTCATGCCGATCGCCTGCGCAACACTGAGGCCAGACTGAACCATGGCGACGCCGGTGATCACCCCCCAGATGAAGGTTCCCGTCATGCCCGGAATCGACAGCCTGGCGGCGTGGATGAACCGCGCGCGTCGTACTGCCGCCACCCGGCGCTTTGCTGCCGCCTCAGCCACTGCTATTGAAAACCCCTGCGGGCCTCAGGTTGGCGCGCGTGCCACGCGCCCCACCGTCCAGCCGGTATCGCGGGCAACCCAGACAGCGCCAACCAGACACACCAGCACAAACGGCAACGACAGCAGGTTAAGTACCGACCAGCCGTTGACGAACAGCAGCGCCCCGGAGGCCGCCGAGCTGGTGATCATGACGCCAAACACGCTCATGTCCATAAACCCCTGAACCTTGTTTTTTTCAGCGGGCCGATAGCAGCGGGTCAGCAGCGCCGTGCCGCTCGTATACATGAAGTTCCAGCCCACGCCCAGCAGGAACAGCGCAACCGAGAAGTGCATCAACTCGACGCCCGCAAGCGCCACCACCACGCAGCCTGCGTTCAGCGCAACCCCCGCCACCATGATGGGAAGAATGCCGTAGCGCGCGATCAGCGAACCGGTGAAGAGCCCCGGCGCAAACATTCCGATGATGTGCCATTGCAGAACGAACACCGTCTGGCTGAACGACAGACTGCAGACTTCCATGGCGAGTGGCGTGGCCACCATCAAAAGATTCATCACGCCATAAGACAGCGCGGCCGACGCAATCGCCAATATGGCAGCGGGCTGGCGCAGGATGACCGATAGCGGGCGCGCCTCGCCGCCCTGGCTTGAACTGACCGGCAGATGGATGCGCAGCAGTTGGATAAGCGCGAGCGAGAGCACGCCGAACACCATCAGCATCAGGTAAGTGCCCGCGAACTGATGCGCGAGCAAGGTGCGTGACCACTTGGAAATTTCCGGCCCGACAATGCCACCCACCAGCCCGCCGGTCAGCACCAGCGACATGGCGCGCGTTTTGAACGAGGGCTGGTAGACATTGGCCACATCGGCCGCGGCAAACCGAAGGCTTGCGCCGAACGCGTTGTAGATGCCGCACAGGAAGGTTCCCAGGCAAAGCAGCGACAGGCTTTCGACGGTCATCGCAGCAAAGGCGATCAGGGCGCTGACGATTGCCGCCACCGAGCCCACGGTGTAGCCAACCCGGCGCCCATACCGGCGCATCACAGAGGCGGCCGGCATGGACCACACTGCGCTTCCGACGACGTACGAGGTAACCGGCAGCGACGCCAGCCACGTGTCTTGCGACAGTTGCAACCCGGCCAGCACATTGACCGCAATCAGCGTGGCGTTGTTGATCAGGAGCAGCGCCTGCAAGGAGGTAAGCAGACCGACCTGAAACCTTAGAGTAGCGAGCATGGCGGACGCGCAGCCGAAGAGGGCGAGTCAGGCAGTCTAACAGCCCAATGATTCACGAACCCGGTCGTGCCAGACAGAATGAGACGGGCATTAGATAGAATGATCGCTGTTGCGCGGCACTCGCCCGCGCGTTTCAGACGACACCTCCCAGGAGAACCTCATGTCGATGGCAGACCGCGACGGACTAATCTGGTTCGACGGCAAGATGGTCGATTGGCGCGATGCCAAGATCCATGTACTGACCCACACGCTGCATTACGGCATGGGTGTTTTTGAGGGCGTTCGCGCTTACGACGCAGTCGGCGGCACAGCCATCTTTCGACTCGCCGAGCACACGCGCCGTTTTTTCAATTCGGCCAAAATTTTCCAGATGGCGCTGCCCTTCGATGAGGCAACAATCGCCCAGGCGCAAAAAGACGTTGTTCGCGAAAACAAGCTCGCGTCCTGCTACATCCGACCCATCGCCTGGATCGGATCGCAAAAGCTGGGGGTTTCAGCCCGCGGCAACACGGTGCACGTGGCGATCGCAGCCTGGCCCTGGGGTGCCTACCTGGGCGAAGACGGCCTGTCACGCGGCATCCGGGTCAAGGTGTCTTCCTACACGCGCCACCACGTCAACATCTCAATGGTGCGCGCCAAGGCAAGCGGCTATTACGTCAACTCCATTCTCGCCAACGCCGAAGTCACCGCGCACGGCTACGATGAGGCGCTGCTGCTTGACACCGAAGGCTATGTGTCCGAGGGCGCCGGCGAAAACGTATTTATCGTGCGTAACGGCGTCATCTACACGCCCGATGTCGCATCCTGCCTGGACGGCATCACACGCGACGCGGTCATCACCATCGCACACGATCTGGGCATCGAGGTGCGCGAAAAGCGCATCACCCGCGACGAAGTCTATTGCGCTGATGAAGCCTTCTTCACCGGCACCGCCGCTGAAATCACGCCCATCCGTGAAGTCGATGACCGCACGATCGGGTCTGGCCGTCGTGGCCCGGTTACTGAAAAACTTCAGGGTGTGTTTTTTGACATCGTCGGCGGACGTGCACAGCGCTATGCGCAGTGGCTAACCCCTGTCGCCTGACCTGACAGACCCTGTCGGAGCGTCCACGATGACTTCTGCCGCAGTTCCTGGCCAGCCAGACGCCGTCGAACTCGACGGCTCTGCGTTGCCCGCTTTTTGCCCCAATCCGGCCATGCCAATCTGGTCTTCGCACCCGCGGGTTTTTCTCGACGTGGCCACAACCGGCGAAGCGCGCTGCCCCTACTGCGGCACGCTCTACCGGTTGAAGCCAGGCAGTGCGCCCAGCGGGCACCACTGACCACCCGATCCACCACCAGGCACCCGCCAATGCCCCCACCGTTACAGACCTCGCTCAGTGCAGAAGCAGTCGAAGAGGCCTTCTATGACGCGATGCGTCGAGGCGATCTCGCTGCCATGATGGCGCTGTGGGCTGACG
>VGHA01000189.1 GCA_016868375.1 Betaproteobacteria bacterium
CCAGAATATCGATATCGCTGCACAGGGCCTCGGCCTGTGCGAGATCGGCAGGCGCGCGCAGATCCAGTGCATGCGTTGCTACCGCCACGTTGTGCTTGCCCCGGATCTGGCGAGCCAGTTCGTCAAGCGCCTGGCCGTTCCGGGCAACCAGCTTGAGCGCGCAGCCTTCCTCGGCGAATGACCAGGCGCACGACGCACCAATGCCCTTTGAGCCGCCGGTAATCATCACGGTTTTGCCTGCGAGTTTCAGATCCATGGGAGTCCTTGAAATCAAACGATGGAATTCGGTGCCATCCGTGATGATGCCCTGAAGTTTCGAGGGCCGTTGCGGTAGCATGGCCGCCTCATCGAAAGTGCCAGCCATGCCTGACTCCTATCTAAGTTTTGCGAATTCGCGGTTTGGGGCGTTCCTGACATCAAAGCTGGGTCTGCCGCGGCCCTATCCCCTGCAGCGATTTCGCAGCCACAAGCCTGTGCTCGAGGGCGAAGTACTCATCGGGGCGGGGCCGCAACACGCGTTGCTTCACCCGCTGGTGTCGGCTGTGTCGTCCATGAATGTCAACACGCTCGCGCATGACAGTGTTCCACAGTGGGTGGCATTGGCCAATTCGGCCGGCATGATGTCGGGGCGCTGGTCGGTGGGCGATGCACCCGGGACACGTGTCGCGGCACTGGTGTTCGATGCGACCGGTCTCAGCAGGGTGGAGGAGGCCGAGTCGCTTTTTCGCTTCCTGCACCAGAGCCTTCGCTCGGTACGGCTCAGTGGCCGAGTGCTTTTGCTGAGTCGCCCGCCCGAGGTATGCGACAGCGCCGAGCACGCCACCGTGCAGCGAGCGCTCGAGGGGCTGATGCGCTCGGTGGCCAAGGAGGCGCGCCGGGGAATTGCCGTGCAGCTCGTACAGCTCGCCGAGGGCGCAGAGTCAACGCTGGAAGGCGCGCTGCGATTTCTGTTGTCGCCTCGCAGCGCGTATGTCTCGGGGCAGGTGATCAGGCTTGGCATGCCGCAGGCTCAGGCCTTCCCGGATCTGGACTGGCAGCGGCCGCTGGCAGGCCGAACCCTGCTTGTCACCGGCGCGTCTCGAGGCATTGGCGAGTCAATTGCCGAAGTACTTGCGCGCGACGGCGCACAACTTGTTTGTCTGGATGTACCGCAGGCCGAGCCCGCTCTGACCAAGGTGGCAGCGCGTCTGGGTGCGCGCGCCGTGTCGCTGGACATTGCTGAGCCGCAGGCGCCATCGGCAATCGCTGACCTTGCCCTGGAAATGGGCGGGTGGGACGGGGTCATCCATAACGCTGGCATCACCCGCGACCGCACCATTGCCAGGATGCGACCAGAACGCTGGCAGCAGGTGGTCGCCGTGAACTTGCAGGCACCGATCCGCATCAATGAAGCGCTGCTGAATGCCCAGGCGCTCAAGTCCGGCGCAACAGTGGTTTGCCTGTCGTCGATCTCCGGAATTGCCGGCAACGCCGGGCAGGGCAACTACGCGTTTTCAAAGGCTGGCCTGATTGGTCTGGTGCAAGGCCAAGCGCAGGCCTTCGCCCAGCGGTCAATGACGATCAATGCGGTGGCGCCCGGGTTCATCGAAACTACGATGACGGCTGCGATTCCCTTTGCGATTCGAGAGGCCGGGCGTCGAATGAACTCGATGTCGCAGGGCGGACAACCTGTTGATGTGGCCGAAGCGGTCGCCTGGCTGGCCAGCCCCGCGGCAGCGGGTGTCAACGGCCAGGTGTTGCGCGTGTGCGGTCAGAATCTGCTGGGGGCCTGAAGGTGTCGATTGCGAGGCGGAGGGCAGCGTGAAGGTGCTTGAATTTGACCGGCCACCTGATGGATTGGCGCTCATGGTCAGGGCCGTGGTAACCGCCTTCAAGCGGGCGGGCGCCGTTGACCGGTTGCCTGAGGTCGTGCGCGTATTGCCTGCGGTTCAGGTTGATCCGTCACACCTTGAGGCGTACCGCGCGCTTTGCGGATTTGGGGGCGCGGGCGGCCTGGTGCCGCTCACGTATCCGCAGCTTCTTGGCTTTTCGCTGGTGCTTGACTACCTTGCTTCGGCCGACTGCCCCTGGCCGGCGGTGGGGCTGATCCATCTCGCCAATCGAATCAGGCAGCATGCGCCGATCACGACGGGCGACGCGCTGCGTATCGAGCTTGCGCCCGGGCAGTTGCGGTCGCATCCCAAGGGGCAGGTGTTCACGGTTGAGATGCGCGTGCTGCGCGCTGGCATCCTGGTGTGGGAGGCCACGCAGACCTTGCTCAGGCGTGGCGTTTCACCGGCGGTCGGCCCCGCTTTGGATCCTGTAGGGTCGGACGCGCCTGCTGAAGACGACACCCGGAAATCGCTTGAGCAGGTAATCGCGTTGGAGGCGGCGGCCGATACGGGCAGGCGCTACGCGCGGCTGTCGGGCGACTTCAATCCCATTCACCTCTGGCCTGTCACGGCGAAGCTGTTTGGATTTCGGCGAGCGATCGCTCACGGCCTGTGGTCGCAGGCGCGGGCGCTGGCGCTGGCAGCGCTCGATCTCAAGCCGGAAGACGCTGGCGCAGCGCTTGATACGCGTTTCATGGCGCCGCTTTTGCTGCCCGCACGGCCCACGCTATGGGCGAGGCGGGAAGATTCTGCTGCGCGTTTTGAACTGCGCGACGCGGCAGGCGATCGCATGCACTTCCGATCGACCATCGTTTGGACTTAAGGTTAAGCATGATCAGCATTCGTCGCGTCGCGGTTCTGGGCGGCAATCGGATTCCGTTTGCGCGCTCGGGAACCGCTTATGCAAGGGCATCCAACCAGCAGATGCTGACCGCCACCCTGCAGGGCCTGATTGACCGTTTTGGCCTGCACGGCGAGCGGCTTGGCGAAGCGGCGGCGGGCGCGGTCATGAAGCATTCGCGTGATTTCAATCTGGTGCGCGAAAGCGTACTGGGCACGACGCTATCTGCCGAGACGCCCGCGTTTGATCTTCAGCAGGCCTGCGGCACCGGGCTCGAGGCAGCGATTCTGATCGCCAACAAGATCGCGCTGGGGCAGATCGAAAGCGGCGTGGCGGGCGGCGTGGACACCACCTCGGATGCGCCGATTGCGCTGAACGAACGACTGCGGCTCGCGCTCCTTGAACTGTCACGCGCCAAGACTCCGCTGCAGCGGGGTCATGCGGTTCTCAAGATGCGGCCCGACCAGTTTTTCCGGCCCTCGCTTCCGCGCAATGCCGAGCCGCGAACGGGACTTTCGATGGGAGAGCATGCGGAGCTGATGGCGCGCCGTTGGGCGATTTCGCGCGAGGCGCAGGATCAACTCGCGTTGCAAAGCCATCGCCAGCTGGCTCAGGCCTATTCGGAGGGCTTCTTTACCGATCTGATGACGCCGTTCAATGGCCTGCGGCATGACAACAATCTGCGCGTCGACCTCTCGGCCGAGCGGCTGGCGAGTCTCAAGCCGGTGTTTGACCGCAAGGTTTGCCCCGGTGCGGGAACGCTGTCTGCGGGCAACTCCACCCCGCTCACGGACGGGGCCTCCGCCGTGCTGCTGGCGAGCGAGTCATGGGCGAAAGCGCGGGGCCTGCCGGTGCTGGCATGGTTCACGCATTGCGAGGTGGCCGCGGTGGATTTTGCCGGGCCAGGCGCTTCGGCTGGGCGGGATCCGCAGGCACTCGAGGCCTCTGGCGCCGAGGGCCTGCTGATGGCTCCCGCCTATGCGGTACCGAGAATGCTGGCCCGTGCAGGCCTCACGCTGCAGGATTTTGATTTTTACGAGATTCACGAGGCCTTTGCAGCGCAGGTGCTGTGCACCTTGCAGGCTTGGGAGGATCCGCAGTTCTGCAAAGAGCGACTGGGGCTCGACAGGCCGCTGGGCGCGATTGATCGAAGCCGGTTGAACGTACGGGGTGGATCGCTTGCAACCGGGCATCCGTTTGCCGCAACGGGTGGTCGCATTGTTGCGTCGCTTGCGAAGCTGCTTGCCCAGAAGGGCGCTGGCAGGGGCTTGATCTCGGTGTGCGCGGCGGGCGGGCAGGGCGTTGTGGCCATCATGGAGCGCTAGGAGATGCCTGACTTTCGTGTGCCAGTTCGGGATATGCGGTTCCTGCTGAATGAAGTGTTTGATTATCCAGCGCACTACCGGTCGATGGTGGGCGGCGATGATGCGTCGCCCGAGGTGGTGGACGCCATCCTCGAGGCGACCGCCCGATACTGCGAGAACGTGCTGGCGCCGCTGAATGCATCAGGCGATCGCGAGGGCTGTCAGTTCGAGCAGGGCGAGGTGCGAACGCCCAGCGGATTTCGTGAGGCCTATCAGCGGTTCATCGAGGGAGGCTGGCAGAGCCTGTCATTTCCGGTTGAGTACGGCGGACAGGGCTGGCCCATGTCCATGAACCTGCTCAAGACCGAGATGATGGGCGCAGCCAACTGGGCGTTTGCGATGTATCCGGGCTTGAGCGTGGGCTGCATTGCCACGCTGTTGCAGTTCGGCAGCGAGCCGATCAGGCAACGTTACCTGCCCAGCCTGATCAGTGGTCGGTGGACAGGAACGATGTGCCTGACCGAACCGCAGTGTGGCTCGGATCTGGGCCAGATCAAGACCCGCGCTCAGCCGCTTGGCGAAGACCGGTACGCGATACGCGGCACCAAGATTTTCATTTCAAGCGGTGAGCACGACCTGACCGAGAACATCATCCATATCGTGCTGGCGCGGCTTCCCGATGCGCCCAAAGGAACGCGGGGCATTTCGCTGTTTCTGGTTCCCAAGGTGAAGGTGGGGGAGGACGGCCAGCTGGTCGAGCGCAATGCCGTCGTCTGTGGCGCCATCGAACACAAGATGGGCATTGCGGCGAGCGCGACGGCGTTGCTCAATTTTGATGAGGCTGAAGGCTTTCTCATCGGTGAACCGCATAAAGGTCTTGAGGCCATGTTCACCTTCATGAACACCGCTCGGATCGGCACTGCCATCCAGGGCGTTGCGCACGCCGAGCAGTCGTTTCAGGGGGCGCTCGCCTACGCCCAGACGCGACGCTCGATGCGCGCGCTGTCGGGTACGCGCGAGCTCGATCAGCCAGCCGATGCGCTGATCTGGCACCCCGATGTCCGTCGGATGCTGCTTACCCAGAAGGCGATCGCAGAGGGTGGGCGAGCCATGGTGTACGCCGCCGCGAAGATCGCCGATCGCATGTTTGATGCAATCCGACAGGGTGATACGACGACGCATCAACAGTTGGATGAAGCGCTCGGCTTCTACACGCCAATTCTCAAGGGCTTCCTCACAGAACTCGGGTTAGAAGCCGCGCAGCTTGGCGTCCAGGTTTACGGTGGCCACGGATACATCCGCGAACATGGCATGGAGCAGATCGTTCGTGATGCGCGCGTGGCAACCCTCTATGAGGGCACCACAGGCATTCAGGCTCTGGATCTGCTCGGGCGAAAGGTATTGCTCGCCACGCGCGGTGCGTGCGTACGTCAGTTCACCCGCCAGATGATGGGGGACGCAAAGCCTTATCTGCTGCGCCCGGGCGCTGCGGGACGACAGTCGCGGACGCTGGTGAAACGGGCCTTGCAGTGGAATCTGCTGACGGTGCGGCTCATGATGCGGGCGGCTCGCAATCGCGATGAGGTGGGCGCGGCCAGTGTCGACTATCTGATGTTTTCCGGCTATCTGATGATGGCGCACTTCTGGGCGCTTCAAGCGCGTGCAGCCGAGCGGCTGCTAGAGAGCGGCTCAGGCGATCAGCCGGCTGCGTTTTATCAGGCCAAGCTTGATTGCGCCGAGTTCTATTTTGAGCGACTGCTGCCCAGAGCGGATGCGCATGCCCGATGCGCCCTGGCGCCCATCGACTCGTTAATGAGGATGGACCGGGCTGCGTTCCGTGTGGAATGACCGCCTTGGCTGTACCTTAATGCGTGGCTGAATTTAGGTCTAAGATGCGCCCGCTCAATTAACGACGTTGATAACGGAACCCATGATGAATCTGCTCGGAATCGATGAGATCACTTTCGGCGCAACCGATCTGGCGCGCTGCAAAAAATTTTTCTCCGACTGGGGCCTTCAACTTGTTGATGAAGATGCGCAGCGCCTGATCTACGAAAGCCTGAATGGCTGTCGCGTCATTGTTGCCGCTTCGGACACGCCGGGTCTGCCCCCAGGTATTGAGCCTGACCCTACCCTTCGCGAGGTGGTGTGGGCCGTGGAAAATGCTGCGGTATTGGATCATTTCCGGCATCGCCTGCAAGGCGCACCGGGCTTCATCGACACCGGAGCCAGGGTCGGATGCACTGATCCCGCCGGACTTGCTTTGCGAATTCAGGTGACGCGAAAGCGACCCATCACGGTGGCGTGCGCGCGGGTTAACACCTGGAATGATCGAAGCCGCGTTGATCAGGCAAGCCCTGCTTATGAACGCGCAACGCCCATTGAAGTGGGGCACGTCGTGTTCTTCGTGGCCGATCTCGCAAAGGTCACCGCTTTTTACATTGAGCGCCTGGGCTTTGTGCTGTCTGACAGCTATCCGGGGCGTGGCTCATTCCTGCGCTGTGCGCCGCGCGCCGGACATCACGACCTCTTCCTGCTGCAGTTGCCGCAACCTCGCGTCGGGCTCAATCACGTGGCTTTCACGGTACGGGATGTGCATGAGGTGTTTGGCGGCGGGATGCACATGTCGCGCTGCGGCTGGGAAACCGAGCTCGGTCCCGGCCGGCACCCCATCTCATCGGCGATCTTCTGGTATTTCGTGAGCCCGGGCGGCGGCCTGGTCGAGTACTACTCTGACGAGGACGAGCTGACCGACGCCTGGACCCCGCGTGAGTTCACGCCCGGACCCACGCTATTTGCCGAGTGGGCGATAAAAGGCGGCATTGACGGCAGCACGCGGCGCCAGAAAGACGCCGAGGCCCCGACCGGCAAGTTTGCTACCGATCGGGCCTAAAACTGATCGCAGCCGCAATCAGTCGGCGCTGATCTTCAGTTCGCGGGCGAGGGTGCCGTAGCGTTCGTTGTCGGCCTTGACGAACCCGGCCAGCACGCTTGCGGCGCCGCCCAGCGGCTCAACGCCAGCGGTGGACAGGCGTGTTCGGACATCGGGCA
>VGHA01000190.1 GCA_016868375.1 Betaproteobacteria bacterium
AGGCGTGCTGTCGGCGCAGGCCGCGCTGGTGTTTGGTCGCATGTTCCTGCTGCCGGTGCGCGAGAATCGCCTGCCCGACGATGCCCGGCTGGCGCCAAGCTGGTGATGGCCTCGCATCAGCCAAGCCGGGGTTAAGCCGCCATGGCGCTGCTTCTTCCCATCGCCTTCACGCTAGGGGTCTGGTGGCTGTCCACCGGCCTGGTGCTGAAAGCGATCCAGCCTTCAGCAGGGCGGCAGCGCGAAGCGCTGGCTGGCGCGTCCCTGCTGCTACTGGTGGGGATCGCGGGGGTAGTGGTTACCCGCGACATGGCAACGCCGCTGGGGGCTTATCTCGCCTTCGTTGCAGCGGTGCTGGTGTGGGCCTGGCAGGAGGTGGCTTTTCTTTTGGGCCTGGTCACGGGGCCTAATCGCAAACCCTGTCCACCGGTATCGGGGTGGCGAAAAGCCTGGTATGCGTTTACCGCCATTGCGCACCACGAGCTTGCACTGGTGTTGCTGGGGGCCGCGGTACTGCTGCCAAGCTTGGGTGCACCCAACTCGGTTGCTGCGCAGGTGTGGTTGGTGCTGTGGGTCATGCGACTGAGCGCGAAGCTGAACATCTTTCTGGGCGTGCAGAATTTTTACGAGCCGTTTCTGCCGCCGTCGCTGCATTACCTGCTCAGCTATTTTTCGCGTCGGCGCTTCAATATGCTTTTCCCATTCAGCGTGGGCCTGGCCAGCATCATCGCCGTCATTGTCTGGGTCGCTGCCTTCAGAACCGATAGCGCCTTTGAGGAAGCCGCGTTCGGCCTGGTGGGAACGCTGCTGGTTCTTGCAATCGTGGAGCACTGGCTGCTGGTCATTCCGATGCAGCCGCAGTCGCTGTGGCGCTGGGCGCTGAAGGGCCGCAGCTAAGCAGGTTACGTAATCAGGCGGGCGGTGGCGCCGTATCGGCAAAACTGGCGCGTGCGGAAAGCTTGTCGGCGAGCGCGGCCAGGTTGGGATACAGCGTGCGCCAGTCGATGTGCGGAAAGCGCCACGACACATATCCCAGCGCACAGCCCACCGCGATATCTGCCAGCGAATACTTTCCATCCACACAAAACGGCTGTTCGCCAAGCCGGGCTGACATCGCGGCGAGCGCTGCATCAATTTTGCTTTGCTGCTTGGCGACCCATGCGTCGTTGCGCTGTGATTCAGGGCGCATCGATTCCATGCGGATCAGACCGGCCGCATCGGCCATGCCATCGGCAAGCGCTTCCCAGACCTTGACCTCGGCGCGCGGACGTCCACTGGCAGGAATCAGCCGGTGCACCGGGGTAAGGTTGTCGAGGTACTCGACGATGACACGCGAGTCGTACAACACCTCATCGCCATCAAGCACCAGGTACGGCACTTTTCCGAGCGGATTGAACTGCTGAGTTTGCGCATGGCTTTCTGCGACATTGATCGATTCGAACTGGCAATCGATTTTCTTTTCGGCCATGACCACGCGAACCTTGCGCGCAAACGGACTACCGTGGGAACCAACGAGTTTCATCTGGATGTCTGCGAGAAGGAATTGAAAGGCGTGAGACCGACCGACGCGACCTGAACAACCAAGCGCGGTTACGTGTGATGGGTCAACCCAAGTATAACAAGGCGGTCTGCTCTGAGAGGCGCTTGGCGCCTTGCTTTCCCAATGCTGCGCAGGTTTTGTCAGAACCAGTGCAATTCAGTTGGGCGGTGAGCGAGTGCTAGCATTCAGTCTTCGTTGCTCGTCCCATTCAAACAGACCGCTTATGAGCAGCCCTAACGATTCATTAGACCACGCGCTGCAGGCGCTAAGCCCGCTTGATGGGCGCTACGCACCCAAGTTGGGCGCGCTACGCGCATTGATGTCTGAATCAGGGTTCATGGGATGGCGCGTGCGCGTCGAAGTTGAGTGGCTGCTTGCGCTCTCCGAGGCAGGGCTGCCTGAACTTGCGCCGTTTTCGCCGATAGCGAGAGAGCGGCTGAAGTCAATCACACAGTCCTTTGGCCCTGAGCAGGCCGCGCGAATCAAGTCGATCGAGGCGCGCACCAACCATGACGTGAAAGCGGTCGAATATTTTCTGAAGGAAGCTGTGCAGGGCGATGCTGAGCTTGAGCGCGCCTCTGAGTTCATTCACTTCGCCTGCACCTCTGAAGACATCAACAACACCTCGCATGCGCTGATGCTGGGCGCTGCGCGCGAGCAGGTGATGTTGCCAGCGCTCAGATCGCTGATCGACCGGCTGCGGGTGCTTGCGCACGAGCTCGCCGACGCGCCGATGCTTTCCCGTACGCATGGCCAGCCTGCCTCGCCCACCACGCTTGGCAAGGAGCTCGCCAATGTCGTTGCCCGGCTTGAGCCGGCGGCGGCGCGGTTCGCGCAGGTGCGACTGCTCGCCAAGCTGAACGGCGCGGTTGGAAACTACAACGCGCACCTGATTGCCTGTCCCGAGGTGGATTGGGAGGCGCACTGCAGGCGGGTGGTTGAATCGCTGGGTCTCACGTTCAACCCCTACACCATCCAGATCGAGCCGCACGACTACATGGCCGAATTGTTCGATGCGCTCGCACGCATCAACACGATTCTGATCGACCTTGATCGCGATATCTGGGGCTACATTTCCCTGGGATATTTCCGACAGAAACTCAAAGCGGGCGAGGTCGGTTCGTCCACGATGCCGCACAAAGTCAATCCGATTGATTTCGAGAACTCGGAGGGCAATCTCGGCCTGGCCAACGCGCTGCTGCGGCATCTTGCCGAAAAGCTGCCCATCTCGCGTTGGCAGCGCGATCTGACCGACTCAACCGTGCTGCGCAATGTCGGTGTGGCATTCGGGCATACGCTGCTGGGGTTTGATGCATGCCTGCGCGGACTCGGAAAGCTTGAAGTTGACCGCGACCGCCTTGCACACGATCTGTTCGCCAACCAGGAAGTGCTTGCCGAAGCCATTCAGACTGTCATGCGACGGCACGGTGTCCCGAACCCCTACGAGCAGTTGAAGGACCTTACGCGGGGGCGTTCGCTTACCGCTGACGATTTGATCCGTTTCGTCGATTCACTCGCGATCCCCGAGGAAGCGCGGGCTCGCCTCAGAGCGCTTACGCCGGCAACCTATGTGGGTAAGGCAGTCGAGCTGGCGCGCCGAATCTGACCGCAGTGCCTGCGCTGCGGCCTGGCGCGCAGCGGGTCGGCCAATGTTTCAGCCGGGCGACAGCGATTGAGCAAACGCATGGGTCAATCATCGCCCCGCAGATTACGGCTGCTATGCTCAATTAACCTCATGCGGCCTGACTGCTCCGATGCGTAGGCCCGCCGAATTCCCGCCCTTTTTCACCAAGGATGAACCCATGAAACGCTTTGCTCTGATCGCGGCCACCATGGCGGTGAGCGGTTCGCTCTTCAGCGCCACGGCATCGGCGCAGTTCGCCAAAGCCGACGATGCCATCAAGTATCGGCAGTCGGCATTCACGTTGATGACCACGCACATGGGCCGTCTGGGCGCCATGGCGCGCGGCGATGTGCCGTTTGATGCTGCCGCCGCGCAGTCATCAGCACGGGTGATTGCGGTTGTGAGCGCTCTGCCATGGGATGCGTTCCCGCCAGGGTCCAACACAGGCGCCGCAAAAATCAAAGGCGATCCCTGGAAAGATGCGGCAACGTTTTCAAAGCTGCAGGCCGACCTGAAGGCGCAGACCGAGAAGCTGCCCGCCGCGGTGGCAACGCTGGACGGCCTGAAGGGTCAGGTTGGGGCCACCTCTCGCGTGTGTCGCGACTGTCACGAAAACTTCCGGCAGGTTCGCTGACCTGCGTCAATGATCGGGCGGGCAACCTGGTGCCGCGCCCGGTTTGACAGGCTTAGCGCACCAGCCAGCTGATTGCCGCCGCACTCAGCGCCAGCACCAGCGCGGCCCGCAAACGCATGCCGATGTCGTCGCGGGCAGGCTGCGCATCGGCGGGTGCCTGCTGAGTATCGCCAGTGAACATGGGTGTGATCAGATTCTGCCGGCGACCGAGCCGGTACCAGATGATGGCCACGACATGCAGCACGATCAGACCGATCAGCACAAATCGGTTTGCCAGGTGCAACCCGGTGATGGCGTCGCTGGTACTGCCACTGATCCACTTGCGAAGCGGACCGTCCCACAAAATACCGTCATTGGCGAACAGGCCGCTTACCGCCTGAAACGCGCAGGCCGCGAGCAGCGCATACACCGAGAGCGCCCCCAAGGGCGAGTGGCCGACAGTGGGTTCGCCGCGCCCAATTAGATGGCGCCATGCAGCGGCGAGCCGCGGCGGAAAGCTTGAGAAGCGCGCATACCGTGGGCCCACGAATCCCCATACCAGCCGAAACAGCAGCAGCGTGAGAATCACGTAGCCAAACCGGAAGTGCCACTGGGTGTTTCCGGTTTTGATTGTGATGATGGAACCCGCGATGCTGATGGCCAGACCCCAGTGAAACAGACGCGTCGGCAGATCCCAGACGCGAAGCGTGGTCATGCCGGCGCTTTACTGAGTAAGAGTGCGCCCGCGAAGATGCCGATCATGACGGCGACAATTGCGAGCTTCACCACGGTTCCAATGAGCATGCCCAGCCAGGTCGCCAGACCCACCTGGCCTGCACGAAGCAGGTCTTGCCTGGCCAGAAACTCGCCAAGGGCAGCGCCTGCCAGCGGCATGAACAGCAGGCCCCAGAAACCGCTGAGCACGCCCAGAATGGCCCCGATGGTGGCGCCGATGATCGCCCACTTGGAAGCACCCATTTTTTGAGCGCCCATCGCGCCCGCAATCCAATCGATTGCCATGGCCACAAGCGCCAGCGCGGACACGATTGCACAGACGTAGCCAGGGATGCGGGCAAAGCCGTCGATCCAGGCCGCCAGCAGCACGCCAAGGAGCACCAGCGGTGGGCCGGGCAGGGCCGGCAGCACGGTGCCAAGGAGGCCTATGCCGATCAGTGCGAAAGCAAGCACCCAGAGTGCGATGTCCATGGCGTGGGCCTTAAGGCAGCTCGGGCTCGCCTTCCTGGTTCTTCTTGGGCGGCTTGACCAGGTCTTCGCGACGTACGCCCAGCCACATGGCAATGGCAGCCGCCACGAACACCGACGAGTAGATGCCAAACAGAATACCGATGGTGAGTGCAAGCGCAAAGTAGTGAAGGGTCGGGCCGCCGAAGATCAGCATGGACAACACCATGATCTGGGTGGAGCCGTGGGTGATGATGGTGCGCGAAATGGTGGAGGTGATGGCATTGTCGATGACCTCGACCGTGCTGGCCTTTCGCATCTTGCGGAAGTTCTCGCGAATCCGGTCGAAGATGACCACCGATTCGTTGACCGAGTAGCCGAGCACCGCGAGCACCGCGGCAAGCACCGAGAGTGAAAACTCCCACTGAAACGCAGCAAAGAAACCGAGGATGATCACCACGTCATGCAGGTTCGCAACGATGGCCGCCACCGAGAACTTCCATTCGAAGCGAAACGCAAGGTAGATCATGATGCCGATGACGACCACCAGCAGCGCCAGCGCGCCGTCGGTAAACAGCTCTTCACCAACCTGCGGGCCGACGAATTCAACGCGGCGCAGCTGAACGCCGGCATCGGCTTCCTTGAGCGCAGCCATGACCTGATCGCTTTGCTGGGCCGCAGCCGTTCCGGAGCCACCTTTTAGCGGCAGCCGGATCATGACATCGCGAGAGGTGCCGAAGTTTTGGATTTGCGCATCGGCATATCCCAGACTGGCGACCTTGCCACGGATTGACTCAAGATCGGCCGCCTTCGGATACGACACCTCCATCACGGTGCCACCGGTGAACTCGATTGAAAAATTGAGTCCGCGGATTGCCAGAAACGCCACCGCCGCGACAAACGTCAGCACCGAGATGACGTTGAAGATCACTGCATGGCGCATGAACGGTATGTCGCGCCGGATCCGGAAAAATTCCATGTGAGGCTCCTGCAGTACCTATGGGCGCGGGTGATCAGCCGCGGCTGCCGCGCGTTGCCGCCTCGGCCTGCGGTTTCCAGATCTGACCGATTGACAGACTCGGCACGCGTTTCATCCGGCCATACCAGAGATTGACCAGGCCACGCGAGAAGAACACCGCCGAAAACATCGAAGTGAGAATGCCCAGACAGTGCACCACGGCAAACCCGCGTACCGCGCCCGAGCCGAAGGCGAGCAGGGCGACCCCTGCGATCAGCGTGGTGATGTTGGAGTCGAGAATGGTGCCCCAGGCGCGTTCGTAGCCCGCGACGATTGCCGCCTGTGGGGTGGCGCCGTTTCGAAGTTCTTCGCGGATTCGCTCATTGATGAGAACGTTGGCGTCAATGGCCATGCCCAGCGTGAGCGCGATGGCCGCAATGCCAGGTAGCGTAAGCGTGGCCTGTAGCAGCGACAGGAGCGCCACCAGCAGCAATACGTTCAGGGCCAGCGAAAGCGTAGAGAACGCGCCAAACAAAAGGTAGTAAGCGCACATGAAGACCGCGATGGCTGCGAACCCCCATACCGTGGACAGGAAGCCCTTTTGGATGTTCTCGGCGCCAAGGCTCGGTCCGATGGTGCGCTCTTCAATGATTTCCATTGGAGCGGCCAGCGACCCCGCACGCAGAAGCAGGGCGACATCGTTGGCCTCGGTGGTCGTCATGCGACCGGAAATCTGCACCCGGCCGCCACCGATTTCGGTGCGAATGACAGGCGCCGTGACAACCTCGCCCTTGCCCTTTTCGATCAGCAGGATTGCCATCCGCTTGCCAACGTTTTCGCGGGTGACATCACGGAAAATTCGCGCGCCCTTCGCATCGAGGGTGAGGTGAACCGCGGGCTCCTGGGTCTGCGAATCAAAGCCCGCCTGTGCGTCGTTCAGGTTGTCACCGGTAAGCACCACCTGGCGGCGGATCAGAATGGGCCTGCCGTCGCGCTCGGTGTAGCGCTCGCAGCCAAAGGGCACCGTGCCTGCTGCGAATGCGGCCTGTTCGTCGGGCGACTCGCAGACCATTCGGACT
>VGHA01000191.1 GCA_016868375.1 Betaproteobacteria bacterium
TGGTGTGAACCGAGCCGCCAAGTTGCGATTCACGCTGAATGTCCACCACCGATCCGTCGCCAATGCGCGTGGTGGCGATGATCCGGGCCGGCAGCCCGAAGCTGTGCTCACCCAGTGCAATGACCGCCAGGCCGTTCGCCTGCGCAACCCGGCTGCCCTCGGTATCGATCAGGAGCGTGCGCTCGAAAATCTGCTGATGAACGCGTTGTCGAATGTCACCCGTGCGAACCCGGCGGGAGGCTAAGGATGTCCGCACATCGGCTGACTGCACGCACTCGGCGCCGCGTCGCCCGGCCCACTGATCCGCTGCGACCAGCAGATCCCGCACGCGCCGCAATTCAAGGCTGAGCTTGGTCGCGTCCTCCGCGATGCGCGACGACCAATCAATGACCCGTGCCAGCGCAATTGTGCCAAACGGCCGCAGCCCCGCCTGCTTTGCAGCCAGTGCAAGCCACTGCGCATAGTGGGACACCGATTCAGCGGTACGTCGGTGACCCGCCCGAACTCCGGCGCGATCTTGAACAACTCAGAAAAATCGGGATCAAAGCTCCGAAGCAGCATATAGAGCGAGGGCTCGCCAAAGAGCACCACCTTGGCATCAAACGGAATGGGCTGCGGCTCAAGCGTCACGGTGCTGGTGAGTCCGATCTGCTGACCCACCGATTCAATTCGAAGTTCGCGGGTGATCAGCGCCCGCTTCAGCGCATCCCAGGCAAAGGGCTGCATCAGCACATTGAGCTGATACCGCCGCGTCGGCGTGGCGCCATCGCTCTGAATAGCCGCCCAATCATTGCCTGAACCTTCCCCGGGTTGCTGAAACAGTTCGGCGTTTTCAATCACATCGCGCTGCAACGCCACCAGATGCCCAACCACCTCAGGTAGCGGCAAATACTGCCGAATCAAATCATCGACAAGATTGCCCACTGCGATGATCGTCGCCTCGCGATTCAACTGGCGAAGCGCTGCGCGCCGCTCGCGCCGCCATCCCACCACCTGGCGCATCAGCCGCTCGAGCCGCTGCTGTAACGGTTCAATGGCGCGGCCAATTCGCTCCCGGTCAGCAGGTGGCAACTGCTCAAATTCTTCCGGTGGCATCACATCACCGTTTCGGGCCGGCGCGAACGAGAAGCCCGAAGGCGTTCGCCAAAGCGCAACCCCGCTGCTGCGCGCCTCGGCGATCAGGTCGCCGAAGGCAGAGCGGCCGCGCAGGATCGTCAAAATTATTGCGATAACAGATGTCATCGGGCGCTGGCGACTGCGCTGCCATCGCATGCAGGAGCGACGAGGTGGTTTCGAGCTTGCCTGTGCTCGCATCGCCGATCACAAACAGATTAAAGCCAGAGTGGCGCACCGCGGCTGCAAACCGCACCGACTCCACCGCGTCGCGCTGCCCCGGGGGTTCGAAGCCGCGGTCCAGACGAGCGGCCTCGGGAACGGCTGCACCGGTTGGAATTTCACCCAGGCAGATCTGCTCGGCGGCCCGACCTGCGAGCAGCACGGTCATCTTGTCGCGCAGTTCGTTTCGCGTCATCAAAAAGCGGTCTTCGGTCGGGCGCTGAATCGTGTAACCCAATGCGCCAACGCCTCTCGGAATGATCGATACCTTGTGCACGGTTTCGCCCGGCAACAGCGTCATGGCGGCAAGCGCGTGCCCCATCTCGTGATACGCCACCGTCTTGCGCTCGGCCGGGTTCAACAGACGATTGCGCTTCTCCAGTCCGGCCACGATCCGCTCGAGCGCCGCGGTGAAATCCTCCATGCTGACGGCGTTATGCGACCGGCGGGTGGCAAGCAGTGCCGCCTCATTGACCAGATTGGCGAGATCAGCACCACTGAAACCCGGCGTCAGCGCTGCCAGTGAATCCACGCTGATATCGGTCGCCAGTCGAACGCGTCGAAGATGGACCTGCAGAATCTGCACGCATCCTTTGCGATCAGGACGGTCAACCAACACCTGCCGGTCAAAGCGCCCTGCCCGCAGCAACGCGGGGTCAAGAATTTCAGGGCGGTTGGTGGCCGCCAACAGCACAATGCCCGACGCCGGGTCAAAGCCGTCAAGCTCTGCCAATAGCTGATTCAGCGTCTGCTCTTTTTCATCATGTCCGCCAAAGCCAAACGCCCCGCCCGCTCGGCCTTGTGTTCATCGATCAGGTCAATCGGGACAACAACCTTGGCGATAGCGAGCACCTTAGCGCCTGCAACCCCTGTGGCGAGCAGTTTCTACCCGATTACGGGGCCTGCGATCTGGGCAGCATCGATCTGACGCAACTGGTGCTGCAACCCTTTCGCGCCAATGCCCGCTTCGACTTTGCCGCGCTCGCGCGTCTCGTGCCGGTGGCCGTCCGCGCGCTCGACAACGTGATCACGCTGACTCAATGGCCGCTACCGCAGCAGGCGCAGGCGGCACTCATGACGCGTCGCATCGGCCTTGGCGTCACCGGACTGGCCGACGCTTTGATCATGCTGGGCCTGCGCTATGGCCGCGCCCCGGGGCGTGCGATGGCCGCCACGCTGCTGCGCACCCTGCGCAATCATGCGTATCGCGCGTCGGTCGATCTGGCGATTGAGCGCGGGCCGTTCCCGTTATGCAATCCGTCGCAGCTGCTTCGTCCACCCCATTTCGCGTCAAGGCTGCCCGCATGGCTCAAGCATCGAATTTCAAGGCACGGGCGGCGCAACTCGCACCTGCTCGCGATCGCGCCCACCGGCACCATTTCCCTGGCCCTGGCTGGAAATGTCTCGAGCGGTGTGGAGCCCGTGTTCGCGCCCCGATCCCGCCGATGGGTGCGCCTGGCGGGTACGGCGCCGTCGGAGCACACCGTCGAAGACTATGCCTGGCGGCTCCACCGCTCGATTTGTCGCGGTGATCGATCGCCGCCCCCTGCCTGGTGCGACGCCGCTTCCATCCGCGCAATCGATCAACTGAGGATGGTCGCAGCGCTACAGCCCCTGATCGACTCGTCGATCAGCAAGACCGTCAATCTTCCTCCGCAGGCATCGATCGGCGATCTGGACTCACTGCTGAGGTCCGCCTGGGAATTGGGCCTCAAAGGCCTCAGCGTGTTTCGTCCCGAGTCGGCCACCGAACGCGTGCTTTGTGCCCGTTTGCCGGCCTTGCCGCTAGGCCAGAAGGACTCGGCCTAAAAGCTGCATTCCGAGTGATCGGACACTCCTAGACTCAGGGTCGTTCGCCCACTCTCGCGACCGGCCACGATCCGGTCCAACCGCACCAATGACCCATCAGCCCCAAGACGGCGCTGTGTCCGACCGCCGCGCCGATACCAGAGAAGTTGCCGTTCGAGCGCTGGCAGAGCGCTGTCGCCTTCAGGCGCGACAGGCGGTGCTTGAGCCTGCGGTAGGTATTCCCCTCATGACACTGGTCATCGTCATGCTGCATCCGGCAATCGGTGCCGATCAGCTGGTTCCATGGGCGCTGCTGCTGGGCGCAACGTTGCTGTTGCGCGCATTTTGCGCTGCCCGCTTCATCGCGAAGCGACGCTGTGACACGACCGATTACCTGACGCTCACCGCTGTCTTCAACCTGACTGCGGGGCTTAGCGGTTTGCTGATTGGCGCCTGCGCGGGGCTGTTCTTCACGCAGGTCACCCAGTCGGATCGGCTGTCGCTCACCATCGTGATCTTCGCCTGGCTGGCGCTCGGCGTGCTCATGTACGCGCCGTTTTCCAGGCATGCCCTGCTCCACGGTGGCGCGGTACTGGCCCAGCTCGCGGTAGCCTGGTTGCTCGCACCCGAGGTGCCTGGCGCGCTCATCGCCCTCGGTGTTCTGCTCTACGGGGCATTACTCGCCAGACTATCGGTAGTTCTGAGCCGTGCGCTCACACAATCGATTCGGCGCAAGCACCGAATTCGGCAGTTGGCCAGACGACTCGAGGAGCAGCGCGCTCAGGCAGTGCGCGCCAGCAAAAGTTCAGCACGCTTTCTGGCCGCCGCCAGCCATGACCTGCGTCAACCCGCTACATCTCTGGGACTTTTAAGCGCGCTGGTACGCGAGCGCTGCACCGACCCTGCCCTTCATCCGCTCATTACGGCAATCGATCGATCCGCCACCACGATCAGCGATCTGCTTTCCAGCCTGCTCGATCTCTCGCGGCTCGAAAGCAACGCCGTCCAGCCTCATCTCGAGTGGCTGTCGATTGACGAGCTGTTTGAAATGCTGCGCGAGGAGTTCGCCGTACGGGTCGAGCAAAAGGCGCTGACGCTGGTGGTTGCAAGTGCGCCGATTCGTGTCCTCGCCGACCGGATCATGCTTACCCGGTTGCTGAGAAACCTCCTCGACAATGCGGTTCGGTTCACCGATCAGGGGGCCATCACGCTGGCCGCCTCCGAGCAACCACGCTGCGTCTTGAGTGTCACAGACACCGGCATCGGCATTGCACCTGACCAGCTCGACCGTATCTTCGAAGAACATGTCCGCATCGCCTCGCCGGGCCGTCGGTCGCCGCCTGGTCTCGGTCTCGGGCTTGCCATGGTGAGCCGAATCGCAGCGTTGCTGAACGCGGAGATCACGGCTTTGTCAGACGGATCGCGTGGCAGTCGATTTGAACTGGTGTTTCCCGCGGATCGCGTGGCATCCGACACCGCTGCGCCTGCCACTGGTCGCCAACCAGGCCCGCAGGTGCCCACCTCTGACCACGCCGCGCATGAGCCGGCAGCCAATCGCACGCTCGGTGTATTGACCACCCCCAGGGCGCTTCTTGTCGATGACGACGAAGAGGTGGCTCGCGCGCTACAGTCGCTTCTGGAGGCACGGGGCTGGCGTGCGGACATTGCTTTGACCGCAACCGAGGCGTTTGCTCGCATCAGTGGCGCCGACTCCTGGCAGTTGCTGTTAGCCGATTGCCGCTTGGACGCCGAGGGCGACGGACTCGCGCTTGCTCTCGCCTCTCGCCTGATTCGGCCCGGTCTTCGGTGCGTGCTGATGTCGGCTGACACCTCAGCGGCGTTGCAACGCCGTGTCTCCGATCACGGCCTGAGCCTGGTTCACAAACCGATCAGCGAGCACACGCTTTTTGCGGAAATCCAGCTTCAGGAACCATCGCGTCGGCAGTCATCCGGACAGTACTAGGCGCACGCTGCTCGGATCCCTCAAGACGCTCAGTTCCCACCCCCACCGAAGGTTCGCCGCGAGTTCGTACTTCGGAACGCGCTTACGGGCACCGACATGGCCCGAGAGGCGCTCGCGCGGCACTCCGCACTTGGCGTGCTGCTCACCTCGATCGATATGCCCCAGAGGCTGTCATTCGACAAGCTTGCGTCAAGCCGCGGCTTCATCGCGCCGAGAGTCACTGCGGCCGATCACACCGCGCAAACGATCGATTTCATAAAGGTCGATCTCTCGGTTGTGCACGCGAATCATCTTTTCCGCCTGGAAACGTGACAGGATCCGGCTGACCGTTTCAAGTTTGAGTCCTAGCAGGCTGCCGATCCCCGCGCGCGTCATCCTCAGAATGAACCGGGTGGCCGAATACCCTCACGCGGCCATGCGCTGTGACAGGTTCAGCAGAAACACCGCAATACGCTCTCCGGCGCGCATGGATCCCAGCAAAACCATCAACGCGCGCTCACGCTGGATTTCGCCCGCGAGCATTCGAAAAAGTTCGCGCTGCAGCAGCGGCTCGTGGCGCACCAGCGTATCGAGCGTCTCGCGCGGAATTTCAATGACCTCACCGTCTTCGAGCGCGATCGCATAGCCGCTGTAGCTCTCAGCGCCGAGCCCGTCTACCCCAAGCACCTCGCCGGCCATGTGAAAGCCGGTGACCTGCTCACGGCCGTCTTCGGTAAGCAGCACGGTTTTGAACCAACCCGCGTGTACGCCGAACAAGGCATGAAACTGCGCACCGGCCATTTGGATAAGGCTGCATATCCGCCGATGCGGAAACAGGACGAAATCCAGTTTGCTGCGATGCAGGAAACTGTGTTTGAAAACCGATATCGCTCACTGTTCTCTCGCATGCTCTGGAGTTGGATCGCCGTACAGGTGTCAATCAAACTTTATCGAGGGAGATGTCGGCTTTGATGGCAGTCAAACAACACTCTGTAACGGTTTGCAACCGCGTCGATCAGCGGATCAACTCAGGGGCATATTGCTTCGCGTCAATTTTCGCAGGTTTCCGACATGGGACCGATTACATCGGCCCACCATCCACTCAAAGTTTGTGTCGCATCAACTGCGCGAGAACCCCGCTCGCTAACATCAAACGCTGCAGTTATTACTTCACAACACAGGGGAAAGCTCATCATGTTCAAACATCTTCTGTTGCCGACTGACGGCTCCAATCTCTCCGATATCGCGGTTGAGCGCGGGATTCAATTTGCCAAGGAAACTGGCGCACGCGTCACCTTCGTTCATGTAATGCCCGAGTATGTGGTTAATGCGTTTGTCGAGTTTCCGTCGGCCGCGCAGGCGTCTTTCAATGACTTCATGAAGGCTACCGAGGAAACCGCCAAGAGTGTCCTGGGCGCTGCGCAGTCACGCGCCAACGCTGCTGGCGTCAGTAACGATACGGTATCGATCCGCCACGGCCAACCGAGGAAGGCCATCATCGATGTTGCAGGCGGGCGGGCCTGCGACCTGATCTTCATGGCGTCGCACGGACGTCGTGGGCTCAGCGCACTGGTTCTTGGCAGCGAGACGCACAAGGTGCTCACGCACTCCACGATCCCAGTGCGCAATAGCGCTGTTGTCCGCCCTTGCTGCAATGCTGATGGCTGTACCCGATTCATTTCGCGCGCACTCCGCAGCGATCGTAGCGCTGGTTCTGGCAGTCATTGCGATCGGCCTGTTCCGATGGGTTGCCCGTCTCTCGCGCGTCTCGGCGTTCTCCGCGAGTCTCGATGAGCTTCGTCGCGATTTGAGCGA
>VGHA01000192.1 GCA_016868375.1 Betaproteobacteria bacterium
GAGACCAGCGCCGTCCCCGTAACCTGGGTGCCAATCACGCCGGTTCCGTCAACATTGGCGGCCACATTTTCCAGCCTGAAAATGCCGGCGCCGGTGAGCTTGATGGTGTCGTCGGCATTCAAACTGCCGTTGCGAACATCGATCGCGCTGTCGCTCTTGACGGTGACCGTGGTGGCAGGCGTTGCGCTGGCCTCGGCCAGGGTGACAACGGTTTTGCCCGTTCCGCGGTTATCCAGCGTGCTGCTAAGGCCGTTCACGGTAACGGTGCCGGTTGATTGACCGCTGATGCCTGAGCCTTGGACGGTGAGTGATGCGCCAAGGCCCATCAGCAACGCATCGACATCGATTGAATCGCCGCTGCTGGTGGCTCGGACCTGGCCTCCGCCTGCGCCCAGCTTCACGGCGATCGACTGAGAGCCCGCATCGGGCGTGGCAACCGAGACCACACCCAAGGCCCGATCCGCGGCTACGTCTCCTGTCATGTCGGAGACAGTGAACGTGCCGGAGCCCAGCAATTGGAGCGACATGCCGTCAGGAATCTTGGCCGCATCGATGCTTGCGCTGCCACTTGCCGCTCCTCCCGTGATGCTGGTGGGTCCTGTCCCCGCAATGATGTTGACCCCGTTTGCGCCGGCGTTTGCCAGGGCAATCGAGGTGGTGCCCGCTGCTCTGCTCGCGTCGAGATCGGCAACCAGACCGGTGACTGTAAATGGGCCTGCCCCCTCGAGTCGGATGAGGTCGTTTGAATCAAGGGTGCCGTTTTTGACGGTGATTGCAGTGGTGCTGTTGACGGTGGTCTGCAGCGATACGCCGGGAACCGGGTCATGGTCCAGGGTGGCGGTTACGTTTCCGGTGGCGGTGTTTTCAAGATCACCCATCAGATTGATGATCTCGAGGTTGGCCGCGCCAGCCGTTTTCAGTTTGACGTTATCGGCGAGTGCCTCTGCGTCAATGATGATGGTGTCGCCCTGGCGACCATCGATCGTGGCGGGCCCTGCCCCGGTACGAATTGTCAGCGAGCGCTGCTGCCCGGCCGACAAGGCCGCAGTCGACACAGCGAGTTCGCCCGAACCCAGCGCTGAGGCGTTGAGCGTCCCGGCAAGGGCCGTCACCTTGGTCTGCGCGGCCTGTCCTGTAATGACCAGGTTGCCGCTGCCGGGCAAGGCCGTGGCATCAATCAGAAGCTCATCGCGAGCGTCGGCACTGGTCACGGTTGTCGTGCCGTTTCCAGTGATGAGGGTCAGGCGGGTTGCAGCGCCATCGTCGATGACGTTGACGGAAAGCGCGCCGGTAAGACTGGTGGCGTTGATCAGGTTGGAGCCGCTGAAACCGTTGACGTTGACCGCGCTGGCGCCCGACAGGATCAGGCTCCGGCCGCTGCCGCCCCCCGACGCATCCACGGTCACCGTGGTGCCACCCGGCGTGGAGATGTTGAGACTGCCGGCACCCCAGACGAAATATTCAGGGTTGCCGCCACCACCGCCCCCTGCCGCGCCGCCCACGGCAAGGCCGAGCGCAAGGCCCCCTGCTGCCAACTGATAGGGAGGAATGCCGAGAACGCCGCCACCCGCACCGGCATCGCTGGCGGTGGCCGCTGGCGAGGCCTGCGCATACTCCATTCGAACCGCTCTTTGCAACGACGGATCGTGGAGCGCGCCTGAGGGATCGAATTCGATGACATCGAAGCCGCCTGCATGACACAGCGATGCAGATTGCGACTGTGCGGCGGTGCTCGACGACACCTCGTCATCTCCCGACGCCTCGTTGGAGCCGGCTACGAGCGTATCGGTGTCCTGCGCTGCGTCATGGTCGGCCAACGCTCGGGCGTTGGATTCCAAACCCGCTTCCGACTCGCCTTCGACGCCGGCCCAGGCCATAGGCTGAGCGTCAGGACCTGACGACCCCAGCCGGTCGGTGCGCGGCGACTGGGGCATCGCACGGGACAGGACCGGGTCAGTGCCGCGTGAAGGGGTGGCAGCACCGCCCGCGGATCGATCGCCAATAGCCGCTGCGGCATCGACACGCGAATTGAAACGGGCAAGATCGGCAGGCGCAGCAGATTGAGTTGAGATGGTCATGACACAGGACCCTATTGGTAACTGGCAGATTTTATGAGGAAAGGGTTTATCGCTCGGAAAAGGCTTCGTCAAGCGTTCGACGAAGCGGCTTCAACATGTAGGACAGTGCCGACCGGCGACCGGTCTGGATATCAACGGTGACAGTCATGCCGGGCATGACGTCCAGGCGCTTTCGCAGGCTGGTTTCGGCGGGGGCACCAGGGGGAATATCGGTTTCCACATGCACCCGGTAATACAGCTGCTCGCCGGGCCGGGTGTCATCACGCAGCGTGTCGGCGCTGATGTAGCTGAGCCGTCCCGCAACGGCACCGTAGGCAGTGAAGTCATAGGCATCAAACTTGATGGACACCGGAAGCCCGGGGCGAAGCAACGCGATGTCAGCGGGTCGTACGCGCGCCTCAACGATCAACCGGTCATCGGCGGGAACGATCTGCATGAGCTCTTCGCCCGGTCGCAACACACCGCCTCGCGTCGTGACGCGCACGTTTTTCACAATACCTCGAACCGGCGCACGGATGACAAGGCTGTCGAGCACCTCGCGGCGCTGCGCCTGAACCTGTTCGATTTGCGCCAGTTCGTCTTCAGCGCGCGCCTGCTCGGCCCGTACCTCCTGCAACCAGCGGTTTCGACGGATGGCAAGCTGTGCCTCGGCCTCACTGACCAATCGAGTCACTCTCAATAACTCGGCCTGACTGACATCACCTGTGCGGTGAAGGTTCTGTACCAGCGTGAACTCTTGTCGGGCGAGCCGGGCCGACGACTCAAGCGCCTCGAGTTCAACGGATAAGGAACGGCGCCGCTGCTCAAACAAGGCCTGCTGCGCGCGCAGCACGGCAGGATAGGCGTTAAGCGCGACAGGGAAATTGAGCTGCACACCCATTTGCGCCTCAACAGCCAGCCGGGCCAGCGCCGCCCGCAGCGCAGCCGCCCGCGCCTCGGATTCGCGCAGCGCAGCCTGGGTGCGCCCCGCATCGAGCGTTGCAAGCGTTTGCCCCGACTCAACCCGATCGCCTTCACGCACGTGCAGGCGCTCGATCACCCCACCGTCGACCGACTGCACGACCTGGATTCGCGAGCTGGCGATGAGTTGCCCTGACGCGCGCGTGAACTGATCGATTTCGACCAGCGACGACCAGGCCACCGCCGTGACACACATGAGGGCGATTGCAACCACCGCAAAGGTCGTCATCCACCGCGAACTGCCGCCGCGTTCGGGTCGCAACAGCGGCGAGTCGAATCCTGCCGATTGCGATGTCGACGGCCGCTTCATCAGGCGACCCGATTCACAGAGGCGTGCGCGGAAAACGAGGCTGGCGTCTGCATCGCGCGCCCAACGCTTTCTCGATCGCCGTCATGAACAATGCGCCCCGAACGCATTACCAGCACCCGCGTGGCCATTGCGAGCAGCGCGGTTTTGTGGGTGGCGTAGATCAGGATATCCTCAGGCCGCACAATTGAGCCGAGGGTCTTGACCAGTGCGGCCTCCGAGCTGCCATCGAGCGATGCGCTCGGCTCATCGAGCAGCCAGATGCGGGGGCGCTGAACCAACATCCGTGCAAGCCCCACCTGCTGACGCTGTCCCACCGACAGACCGCTACCGTCTTCAGCGATAGGCAGATCAAGCCCCTGGGGATGGTCCGATACCAACGACTCGAGACCACAGGCGCTCAGCAGTTCCAACAAGCGGGAATCTTCCAGCCGGATTCCCGATAGCTCGATGTTGTCGCGCAGCGTGCCCCGGAACAGGCGGACATCCTGAGACATGACCCCCAGGTGCGCGGTCAAGGTCGCTGGCGCCAGTTGAGAGACATCGATTCCGCCAATTCGAACCTGCCCCGATGCCGGCCGATACTGACCGGACAACAGCCGAAGCAGCGTGGTCTTGCCAGAGCCGTTTGAACCCACCAGCGCCACACGCTCGCCCGCAGTGAACGCGATCGATTCAATCTCGAGCTGCGCCGCAGGCGATCGCCCGTAGGAAAAACGCAAGGCCTGCGCCGACAGCGATACGGGCAGTGATTCGGGAGCAAGGAGCGACACCTCGGGATCACGTTCAACCGGAAGCCGCATGACTGATTCGAGATTGCGAAGCGCCTCACGCGCGCTGTGCCATTGGGTGGCCAGCATGACCACCTGCGAGATGGGCTGAAGAATTCGTCCGCCAAGAATCGAGCAGGCGATAAGACCACCCACCGACAGGAGACCCAGCTCGATCTGATGGACGCCCACCACGATGACCGCAACAAACGCAAGCGACGATAACGCGTGCATCAGCGTTGTGACGCGATTGACGACGCTTCGAACGGCCAGCCCGTCGGCAAACAAGGTGGCCGACAGATCGGCCCAGCGTGATGAAAACCGCCACTCTGCGCCGGCCGCCTTGATGGCCTCTGCACCTTGAATGGTTTCGATCAGCAGACCATTTTTCTGCTGCAGGCCCAGCACCTGGCGTTCAACCAGGCGGCGCATTTTTCGTTGCCCCAGCCACCCGGCCATCAAGGCCAGCGGGAACAGGAGTGCATAGACCCAGCCGACCGCACCGCCGATCAGACCGATTACCACGATGAACGCAACCACAAACGGCAGATCGACGAATACGAAAAGAATTGACGCGGTAAAGAACGAACGGACCGCCTCAAAGCCTGTGAGCTTCGCGGCCAAGGTGCCCAGGCTTCTGGGCCTGCTGTCCATTCGAAGCGCGAGCAGATGGTCGTAGAGCAGCTGCGACAGGTCTTCGTCGATATCGCGGGCTACCCGGTCGAGCGCCTGCGCACGGGCCAGCCTGAGCACCGCATCAAACACCAGCACCACCGATACGCCAAGCGTCAGCGCCCAGAGCGTTGACCATGCGAAGGTAGGCACCACCCTGTCGTAGACCTGCATGGCAAAGAGCGAGGTGACCACTGCAAAAGCGTTCACCAGGACCGATGCAAGGCCGACTTCGAACAGCACGCGCTTGCGCTGGCCTAAGGCCCGGAGTACCAGCGACAGCGGCCCCGCCTCGACGCCCTCTTGGGAGTCTTTGGACAGACCCAGCCAGCAGGCCGGCGCCGCTGCGCAACTGCCCCGGTCAATGTCCTCAATGGAACCATTGTGAATTTCAAGCCCGATGCGATCGCCCCGAAGCCACCGCGCGATTCGCCATTCACCCTGATAAAGCACCAGCGCCGGGCAATGCTTGGGCAGCAAAGACGCCCCCTGCACCACTGCGATATCGGCCGCGGGATCAAACGGTTGGATCCAGCGGCGGATCGCCTCAGTGAGCAATCGACCCCGTTCGCCTGCCGCAGTATCGCGCGGTACTTCACGAAACGCCTCACGCCAGGCCTGGTCGGCCGCACCTGGCGGCACGGCAAGGCCCTGCAGAGTGAGCAGGCGCCGCAAGACCTCGGGCGGTGGCGATGGCCAGGCTGCGCGATCCTGCGAAGTCATGGTTTGAGCGCCCATCCATCAAGCAACCCGGTGCCCGCATGAATGCGCAGTGCCGCATCCAGGAGACCCGCATCGATCTGCGCCCGCGCAAGCCGCGCATCAAATAGTTCGCGCTCGGCGTTGAGCACATCGAGCCAGCTGCGACGCCCGGCATCGAACTGACGCATGAAGGACTCAACCGTGTCGACGGACGAGGCAACCAGTCCATCAATGGACTCTTTCTGCTCGACAAGCGTTGCGCGTTGTAACCAGATGGCCGACGCTACAAACTCCAGCTCGCGGCGCTGCGCTTCAGCGTCAGCGCGCAGCGCATCGACCCGGCTCAGTCGCGCGAGATATTCAGCCTGCGTGGACAAACCCGCGCCCGACTGGTAGTCCACCGCAAGCAACGCACGCGTGTCGTAGTGACTGGTGAGGAGGCTGGGTGAGCGCTCGACGCGGGCCACCAGGGTGGGCAACCGATCGGCGCCTTTCAGCGAGGCCTCGGCGCTTGCCGCGCGCTGCTGACCCGCCAGACGCGCGAGCCCTGGCGACGCATCGATGAACGCTGCGGCCAGCGCTTCAGCATTGGACGCAGTCATTGGCGGCAACAGGGGTTGCACGGGCTTGGAGTCGATTTTCTGGAGCATCAGCGACTCAAGCTCGGAGCGCGCCTGGCTGACCGTGGCCCGCAACGAAGCCTCTCGGGCGCGCGCCTGGTCAAGTCGGCCCTGCGCCAGACGCGTATCACCGCGTGCAGCCAGACCGCCGTCAGCGCGTCGGGCGATGAAATCAAGCAGCTCGCGCTGCCTTGCCACATGACGCTCGGCGAGTTCAAGCTGCTGCAGCCCCGACAGCCACCGGGCGTATGCCAACGCGGCCCGCTCGATCAGCGCGCGACGGGTGGCGTCAATGCCCGAGGCGTTGGCCTCGAGCGAGGCTTGAGCCGCATCGATTGCATGGTCAATGCGCCCAAACGTGTACACAGGCTGCTGAACGCGCAGGCTGCCCGCAGTGCTGACACCATCACCCCCGAAAGCACCAACCGTGAAGGTAGGGAAACGCCCCCAGCGTGCACCTTCCAGCTGCTGGCGGGACGCCTCGACTTCGGCGCGCGCACGCTGCATCTGAGGATGAACCGTTGAGATCCGGGACAACACATTGGCCAGCGAGAGCGAAGCCGCAGCCGGCTCGGCGCGCAGGCCGATCGGGGCACAGACCGTCAGAACGAAAACGGCCAAGGCGCACAGAGACGCGCGGAGTTGAAGCATGTACCGGCTTGTCAGACTTGTTTGGCGAACGATTCCGATGCGTGCATTCATAGGGGGACATCAGTACGCCCAGGCCCCTGGCAAGGTGAAAAAACCCGG
>VGHA01000193.1 GCA_016868375.1 Betaproteobacteria bacterium
CGCAGCATCAACCGAGCGCATCACCGCGCCCACGCCACTTCCGTTCAGAGCCGAGATGAAATGCGTTTTCGCGAAACTGAGGAAGTGCAGGCGTCGGTCAAGATCGAGTTTCAGCCGGTCTCGTTCTTCGGGTTTCGCCGCATCCCACTTATTGACCGCAATGACCAGCGCGCGTCCAGCCTCAAGAATATGGCCCGCAATGACCGAGTCCTGATCCGACACGGGGTCTGTTGCATCGAGCAGCAGAATGCAGACGTTCGCGTCTTCAATCGCCTGCAGCGTCTTGACCGCCGAAAATTTTTCGACCATGTCGACGACCCGACCGCGCCGCCGCAGTCCGGCGGTGTCGACCAGCGTGTAGGGACGGCCTCCCCGCTCGAAGTCGATGGCCACCGCGTCACGGGTAGTGCCTGGCTGGTCGAAGGCAATCAGCCGCTCTTCGCCGAGCAGCGTATTGATCAGCGTGGATTTACCCACATTGGGGCGACCCACCACCGCAACGCGAACGACTCGCTGCGTCTCGTCGGGCGCGGCGAGATCGGCGTCGGGACCAGCAGACTGCGGGTCGGGTTGCTCGGATGCATCGGCATCGGGATCAGCCACCGCTCGTGTCACCACCTCGACCTGAGCATCAAACGAGGCGAGCGCCTCGTCGATGAGGTCGCCGATTCCGTCGCCGTGTGACGCGGACACCGCGAGCGGCGTGCCCAGCCCGAGTTCGTGGAACTCGGCGGCCACCACCTCGCGCCGCATACCCTCGGTTTTGTTGACCGCGACCAGTATCCGCTGAGCGGTGCGTCGCAATTCAACACCGATCTGAAGATCGTGCGGGGTTAGACCTTCGCGTCCGTCCACCAGGAAGATCACCCCATCGGCTTCAATCACCGCTTGCCGGGTCTGACGAGCCATCTCGACCGCGATGCCCTCGCGCGCTACCGGTTCGAATCCGCCGCTGTCAATGACGATGAACTCGCGTTCACCGATTCGGCCTCGACCGTACTGGCGATCGCGCGTGAGTCCGGGAACATCGGCCACCAGCGCTGCGCGCGAGCGCGTGAAGCGATTGAACAGGGTCGACTTGCCGACATTCGGGCGTCCGACCAATGCAATAACAGGAAGTCGTGCCACGGTTATTCAAAGGCGAGCGCGTGAAGCGCGCCACCGACCGTTTGCACCACCACCAGAGCGCCAATCTTGACTGCCGCACCCGACACCGGGCGGCCCAATTCGATCCGGGCGAGCAATGCGCCATCATCGCGGCGGAGCAAATGGACGACCCCCTCGCTATCGCCAATCAGCACATGCGAAGACACGAGTATGGGAGCAGACAGACCCCGACCGGCGAGTTTCTCCTGGCGCCACACGCTGGACCCGCTTCGAGAAAACAGATGGATGTGGCCTTTCTCATCGGCAACTACCAGCCCGCGGGCGTCGACGTCGACGCCCGCCGCGCTGGACAGGTCACGCGACCACAAGGTTCGCCCGGTACCGACATCCAGGCACGCCACCCGCCCCTGAAACGCGGAGGCACAGAGGTCATTGTTGGACAGGATGGGCGTGCCGGCCACATCGGCGATTCTTTCAATCTCGTTGGACCCACGCGGCAGCGAGATGGCCGCCTCCCAACGCTGTGCCCCGGTATCGGTGGCCACCGCGAGCATCCGTCCGCCGGGCAAGCCCACGTACACCTGCGTCGCATCGATGACGACGGCGCCGGTTTGACGCAGTACAAGCGACGGCGCCTGGCGCTGAAAACTCCAGCGGCGGCTGCCGGTGGCTGAGTCAAGCGCTGTCACGCGATTGTCGCTGGTGCGAACGACCACCAGGCCGTGCGCGACCGCCGGCACGGTAACCACCTGGGCACCGACCGCCGAGGCCCAGCGCTGCTTGCCATCTGCGCCAAACGCCACCACCGAACCATCGCGCGAAGCCACGGCGCCGATTCTCCCGTCGGTGCCCACACCGCCCACCAAAGCCCGCCCGACTTCGACCTGCCAATCGGGCTGACCCGATCGGCCGTCCAGCACGGCCAGCGCACCTGATGGCGCAGCCGCCCAAATCTTGCCGCCTGCCAGGGCGGGCTGAAATCCGACGGCGCCGGGCAAGGCAGCGCTCCAGGCCGATGCGATCGAGCCACCGCCCGCGACGGGTGGCAGGTCGGGGATTTTGGGGCGCCCAGAGGAAAAGATCGCGAGGCCTCCGCAGCCAGCCAGGGGCGTTGCCGATAGAGCGCCCGCCGCAAGCAGCGCGCGCCGGGCCGGGTTTGCCAGCGTGCACTCGGAGCGCTCGTCTGGGCCTTGAGCGCGATCTGTATGGATCATCGCCTCAGCCCTCCGCCGGACCGAGCGCGTCCAGTTTCAACTGGACCAGCCCACGCAACGGGCTTGAGGGGCCCATCCGGTCAAGCGCCTGCTTGTAGGCTGTCCGGGCCTCCGAAAGTTTTTCCTGCGCAACCAGGAGGTCGCCACGCCGGTCATCGTAGAGCGGCTGATACTTGTCCGGCGCCTTCACAGCCAGCAGTGTCTGAGCCTGATCGAATGATTTCTCGTCGATCATCAAACCGGCCAGACGAACCCTTGCAACATGCCGGAATTCCTCGTCTTTGGCTTTGTCGATCGCCCACTGGAGCGGCACGCGCGCGGCTTTGAGGTCACCGGCGTCCGCATAGGCGCGAGCCGCCATCAGGGCAGCCATCTGACCGTAGGCGGTCGAGCCGTAGCGCTCAAAAATCGCACCAGCAGACTCGCGCACCTTGGCGACGTCTTTAGCCGCCACCGCCTTGCGCAGGTTGTCGTAAGCGAGCGACGCTTCGGCCGCCTGCTGCTGCTGATACCAGCCCCAGCCCCGCCATCCAGCAAATGCCAGCAGGATGACCGTAAGCCCGGTCATGAGCGCATTGCCGTATTTTTTCCAGAACGCCTTCAGGCTTTCCAGCTGTTCCTGCTCTTCGAGATCGTAGGCCATCAGTCAAGCTTCCTGAACTCAGTGAATGCGGCGGTCGCCGGGGACGCCCTCATCGGCGGCGCTCTCAAGATCGAACTCGTCATCGTCTTCATCGGCCAGCAACGCATCGATCACCGTATCCGCCAGGGACTCGAGCGGCACTGCCTGCTGGCGACCAGACCCCGTGGCGGCGCCCGCATCTCGCAACCACTTAAGACCCACTTCGCCGCGAGCGAGTTCGTCTGGTCCGATGATGACAGCAAACTGGGCCCCGCTGGCATCAGCGCGCCTGAACTGCGATTTAAAGCTTCCACCGCCGGCATGCATCAGCACATCGATTCCTGCATCGCGCAGGCGCTCTGAGGCTTGGATTGCAGCGGTCACGGTGTCCTCGCCAGCGTGAACGATGTAAATATCGCACTGGCTGGATTCGGTCTGGATGGACTGCTCGCGCATCAGTTCGAGCACGCGTTCAACCCCCAGCGCAAACCCGATGCCGGGTGCGGGCTTGCCGCCCAGCATTTCCACCAACGGATCATAACGGCCCCCGCCACATACGGTGAGAAGGCTGCCGCCGATAGGGGCCACCCACTCGAACACCGTCAGGTTGTAGTAGTCGAGACCCCGAACCAGGCGCGGATTGATCCGGTGCGGAATGTTCTGCGAATCGAGCAGCCGACGAAGCGCGTCGAAATGATCGCGCGAGGCTTGCCCCAGGTGATCGATCAGCTTCGGCGCCGCCTCGATGAGCGATTGCATCGCTGGATTTTTTGAATCGAGGATACGCAGTGGGTTCGCATGCAGCCGCCGCCGGGCATCTTCGTCCAGCACGTCAGCGTGTGCCTCGAAGTGCGCGATCAACGCCTCACGGTGCGCGCGCCGCTCTTCGGCCTGGCCAAGCGAATTCAGTTCAAGCGACACCCCGGTCAGCTGAAGATCGTCCCAGATTCGCTGACACAGCAGAATCATCTCGGCATCGGCATCGGGGCCGGCAAGCCCAAGTGCTTCTGCGCCCACCTGGTGAAACTGACGGTAGCGCCCCTTCTGCGGGCGCTCGTGTCGGAACATGGGGCCGGTGTACCACATTCGCTGCGGGCCTTCGTGCAGCAGGTTGTGCTGAATGGCCGCGCGAACGACGCCTGCCGTGTTCTCGGGACGAAGCGTCAGCGAGTCGCCATTGAGCGAATCGACAAACGAATACATCTCCTTTTCGACGATATCGGTCATCTCGCCGATGCCACGAACGAACAACCGGGTGGGCTCGACGATGGGGGTACGGATCCGCCGGTACGCGTAGGCGCGCATCACCGACCCAATCGATTCTTCGAAACGCCGCCATAGCGGCTCATCGGCGGGCAGCACGTCGTTCATGCCCTTGACCGCCTGAAGCTTGTCGCTCAACCCTTGTTCCTCCGTGAGAAATGCCTGCTACCAAAAGGGGCAGGCATCATGGCTCTGTTGCGTGGCGCCAGGATGGCAGCAATCGCTTCAGGCCACCTCCGCGCTATGCGTTGACCGCGCGCCATATCGGCGCTGCACGTAGTCTTCGACGATCGCCTGAAACTCCTCAGCGATTCGGTCGCCCTTCAGCGTTACCGTGCGCTCCCCATCGACAAAGACCGGCGCCACCGGTGCCTCGTCGGCACCAGGCAGGGAGATGCCGATATCGGCATGCCGGCTTTCGCCGGGTCCGTTCACCACGCACCCCATCACAGCAACCTGCATGGATTCAACGCCAGGAAAACGGCGGCGCCAGACAGGCATCTGCTCGCGCAAGAATGTCTGAATGCTGGCCGCCAGTTCCTGGAAAAACGTGCTGCTGGTACGCCCGCAACCCGGGCACGCTACCACCAGCGGAGCAAAAGCCCGCAATCCCATGGTTTGCAGAATTTCCTGTGCAACAACCACCTCGCGGGTCCGGTCGCCGCCCGGCTCGGGTGTGAGCGATACGCGGATCGTGTCGCCAATGCCTTCCTGCAGCAGTACGGCCATGGCTGCGGTTGAAGCGACAATGCCTTTGCTGCCCATACCGGCCTCGGTAAGTCCGAGATGCAGCGGATAGTTGCATCGCGCCGCCAACGCTCGATAGACGGCAACCAGATCCTGAACGTTGGAAACCTTGGCCGACAGCGTAATTGCGTTGCCGGGCTGCCCCAGCGACTCTGCTCGCGCAGCGCTTTCAAGGGCCGAGGTGACAAGCGCCTCGCGCATCACACTCTGCCCATCCCAGGGCGTGGCCCGCGACGCGTTGGCGTCCATCAGCCTGGCAAGCAGGTCCTGGTCAAGGCTGCCCCAATTCACGCCGATTCGTACTGGCTTGCCGTAGCGGCAGGCCACCTCGATCATCTGGGCGAAGTTATCGTCGCGTCGGCGTCCCGCCCCCACATTGCCGGGATTGATTCGATATTTGGACAACGCCTGCGCGCAGCCAGGCACCTGCTGGAGCAACTTGTGCCCGTTGTAATGAAAGTCGCCGACCAGGGGCACATTGACGCCCATGCGGTCGAGCTGATCACGAATGGCAGGAACCGCCTCCGCGGCAGCAGGCGTGTTCACCGTGATACGAACCAGCTCCGAACCTGCCCGCGCGAGATCTTTGACCTGAATCGCGGTGGCGATGGCATCGGCGGTGTCGGTGTTGGTCATGGACTGGACCACAACCGGCGCACCGCCTCCGACCACCACCGCCCGGTCTTGCCAGCTGACCGTCATGGCACGCGTGTGACGACGTTGCAGAGGGCCCACTGGCATCGGTTGCAACTCGCTCATCGCTGCCTCATTGCTCAATTCGGAAACGGGCCACGCCCAAGCGCATATGCGGAGCGAGGTCGATCGGTGTGCCGCGCCAGGTGATGGCAACGCCGGCTGCGTTGCCAATGACCAATGACAGCGGAAGATCGCCGGACAACTCGCGGACGGTTCCCGGGGCCTGGGTGCCTGTGATCAGGATGGCGCCCGACGCATCGCGCACCTCGATCCAGGACTCTACCGGGAACCGCATGACCAGCGGGTTGAGACGCGACTCGGTGGCGCCCGAGGTTGCCGGCGCGGGCCTTGCAACGGACGGCGGGTTATCGCGGGACGGGGCTGGAGGCGGAGCGGGCAAGGCGGCTGCCGGCGCGTTGCCCGCCTGCGCTGACGCTGCAACTGCTGGCACCGGTCCTGACGCCGCCGGCGCAGCAACTGGCAGGTTGACCGGAGGCGGAACCGTTGGGGAGGGCGTTGGGGAGGGCGTTGGGGAGGGCGCTGGGGAGAGTGTTGGGGTGGGCGCGTTCGATACGCCGGCGGTCGCGGCCGGTGTGGCCGTGCCGGCAGCCGGTGCCGCCTGCTGCAGAACGCTTGACGATGCGCCCGTTGCCATCGCAGGCCCTTCCGCCGCAGCGCCCGGCTGAGTCGCCTCGGATATGCTCGGAGAGCCCGACGAGGGAGTCACTGGCGGCTGCAGATCGCGGTTCAGGAGCGTTGCACCGCCCCCGTAAAAAAATGCGAGCGCAACAACACCCGCCACCAGCAGGAGCAGCCAGACCCATCGATTGCCCGACCCGCTGCCACCGAAGCCCAGGGCGCCCTGCCGCGGCATCGGCCGCCTGAGTTCCGAGTCAGGCTTCAAAATTTCGGTGCCCGGCAGCTGCGACTCGATTGAATTGAGCAGCGGCGAGACATCGACCTCGAGCAAGCGACCATACGACCGCAGGCTCGAGCGAACAAAGGCGCGCCCAGGCAGCGCAGCCCAGTCGCCCGATTCGAGCGCTGCGATTTGGCGAGGGGCGAGTCGTAGACGCGACGACACCAGCGATGCGCTAAAGCCCCTTGCCTCACGCAAGCTGATCAATTCGGTGAGCGACGACACAACCGATCCGGGCAACCCGGAGCCAGACTCGGGGTCCCCGACCGCTTCCACAGCTGGGGCCT
>VGHA01000194.1 GCA_016868375.1 Betaproteobacteria bacterium
GCAGTCGATTTCTTTGGCGAAATCCGGTAGTTGGCGGCCCTTGGCCTTGGCAAACAATCGATTGCGGCCGAAGGGCAGGTTGATGATCACGGCCAGCCCGCGCTCCTGCGCAAGCGGCAGGATGCGCTGCTCGGCCAGCCGGTTGTCAAGCGCGTAATCGATCTGGATGAAGTCGATTTTCTCGGTGCGCATGATGCGCTCGAACTCGAGGTGCGTGCGCTCAAACGAGGTGGTGATTCCGATGTAGCGTACCTTGCCCTGATCGCGCAGCCGACGGATGGTCTTCAGATGCGTGTCAGTATCGCGAACGTTGTGGACCTGAAGCAGGTCAAAGCGCGACACGCCGATATCGGCAAACGATTGGGTGACCTGATCGATACCCGCCTGCTCGCCGGCGGTGCTGATCTTGGTTGCAATAAAGGCACGCTCGCGAATGGGCTGCTCGATCATCTTGAGCACTTCGCCCAGCCGCTTTTCAGCCTGGCCATACGTGGGTGCGGTATCGATTATGGCACCGCCGCCCGCCAACAGCGTGCGCATGCTCTCGGCAAGGGTGGGAATCCTGGCGTTCTGCGCATCGGTGTCAAAGATCACGGCCGTGCCTGAGCCGATCACCGGAATCATCTCGCCCGATGACGGAATTGGCCGTTTCAGCACCGGGCCGGTTGCAGCGAAGACAGGTAGCGCCGGCGCAACCAGTGCCGAGGCGGCGAGCGCCCCCGACTGTCGCAGGAATTCGGACCGGGTCAGACCCATTGCAGGCCTCTTGCGAAGCGTTTTCGTCACGGGGCGCTCCTCAAAGATCGGGAATTGGCCATCTCACGCTGCATCGCGCCAAGCTTCAACACCATCGCCGCCCAGCCAAGCGCCACCGGGACTGCGAGCCAGGCAACTGCCGAGGCTTCCAGCGCAGCGAGCTGGCGTAGGCCCGTGTAGACCCAGCCGCTTGCCGCATCGGCGCCCCGAAAGACCGCAGTGTCGATGAAGCTCTTTGCTTTGTACATCTGCTCGCGGGTGACCACGGTGAACAGCGTTTCACGAGCTGGATTCGCAAGCGAAAACTCGGCCGCGCGTTTGGTGGCCTGAAAGGCGATAACGACACCCAGGATAGGGGCTACCGCAATCGCTGCAAAACCGGTGGCGGTGACCAAGGCAAGCAGCGCCAATGCGACGCCCGCGCCAAAGCGCAGCATCACCCGACCGGTGATCAGCAGCTGGACGGAAAGCGTGGTGAGGCCGACCGCCAGATCAATCAAGGCGAACACGCGCGTGCGCTCGGCAGGACCGTCGAATGCGCCAGCCACGATCGCTGCCTGCTGAAAATATAAAAAGGTGCTGGTAAGCGACAGGAGCGCGACGTGCGCGCAGATCAGCATCAGATAGCGCGAGCGGAGCACCTCGGTTAGCCCTGCCCAGGCGCCACCGCCAATTGCCTGGTCCGGGGCGCCGGTTGGCGCCGCCCGCGTGGCATCGGCAGCCGCTGGCAGGTCTGCGCGGTCCAGGCCTCCCGAGCACCGGGTAGCGATTTCAAGCAGCGCGATCGACACCAGCAGCAGGTTGGCGGGACCCAGCGGCACCGCAAGCGCAGCCGTGAGCGATGGACCGATCAACGCGCCGGCAGTGCCGCCCGCCGCAATGAATCCAAACAACCGTCGTCCGCGCTCATAGCCGAAGCGCTCGGACATGAAACCCCAGAACACCGTGACCACGAAAAGATTGAACACGCTCACCCAGACAAACAGCGCGCGCGCAACCGCCACACGGCCCACATCAAGCGCGAGCAGCGCCCAGAAGCCCAGCAGCGTGAGCGCAAAGAAACGGTATACCCAGGGAATGAAGCGGCGCCGGGGTAGCCGGGCCACCACAGCACCAAACGCTGGCATGGCCGCCAGCATCACAAAAAAGGTGGCAGTAAACAGCCACTGCAGATTGGCGAGCCCGGCCGCGACACCCATCTCGTCGCGAAGCGGCCTCAGGATGTAATAGGAACAGAGCAGAAAAAAGAAATAGGCAAAGGCCCAGGCCAGCGCGCGGCCCTCGCCGGGCTCAATCCTGACCACGCGCGCAAGCGCTTTTTCGGTGAACGTTTGGGTCACAGTGGGGCCACGGTCGGGGGCAGGGCGCAAGAGATCAAAACGATGCTGGTTACCAGCAAGTGGAGCCAGACTACGGCATAGTGTGCCGCAATCCCGCTTCCAGCGCAGACTGATTGCGGCGGTCATGATTTCCCTGGCGCACTGACGCGCTGCGCCACGCAGGCCGATGCATCCGGTACCATTAATTCTGACAACCTAACCGTTGATGAGGTCCCATGATGCCGAACACCCGCAGATCCCTGATTCGCCACCTGAGCGCCGCCGCGCTAGCAGCCAGTCTGCTGCCCGCCGCCACGGCCCAGGCAACCTACCCCGTCAAACCGATTCGCCTGATCGTTCCGTTCACCGTGGGCGGCGTGACCGACGCCAGCGCACGGATGGTGGCTGATCTGATGGGCAAGCGTCTGGGTCAGCCGATCAACGTCGACAACCGGCCTGGTGCGTCGGGCAACATCGGAACCTCCGCGGTCGCGACCGCCGAGCCAGACGGTTACACGCTGCTGCTGGGATTCGATGGAACCCTGGTCATCAATCCGAACGTGTTCCGGTCGGTGCCGTTTGACACGCTCAAGGACTTCGCGCCAATCGGCAAGATCGGCGATGCGAAGCTGATCCTTGTTGCCGCGACCTCGCTCAAGGCGGACACGCTCAAAGAGGTTATCGAGCTGTCGAAAAAAGAGTCCGGCGGCCTGAGCTATGGCACGTCGGGCGTCGGCAGCACGCCGCACCTGGGTGGCTCCATGCTCAACATTCGCAGCGGCGCCAACCTGGTGCATGTGGCCTATAAAGGTGGCGGCCAGGCCATGATCGACCTGCAGGCCGGATCGATTCCGCTGGTCTGGACTGCGGTCGCCGGTGCGCTGCCGCTGATTCAGGCGGGCCGCATCAAGCCGATCGCTGTGCCCGCCTCTGAGCGCGCGTCGTCGCTGCCCAATGTACCGACGTTCATTGAGGCCGGGGTGAAAGACTTCGTGATCGACTCATGGGTCGGGCTGCTTGCGCCGGTTCGCACGCCGCGCCCCATCGTCGATCGGCTCAATACTGTGTTGAATGAGGTGCTCAACGACGCCGATGCGCGCGCGCGACTCGACAAACTCGGCATCACCCCCTTGGCAGGCACGCCCGAGCAGTACCACGCCTCCATGAAACGCGATCTGGAGCGGTACTCAGAGGTGGTCAAAGCCGCGAAGATCCAGGCTGAATAATTGCCACTGGGTTCACGAACGCGGCCGCGTCAAAGCGAAGGGTGTCGTTGGATAAGTTGATCATCGAGGTGCGGATCAACGAATACGCGCCGCGCGACACCAACCCGCAGATTCCGTTCACGGCCAACGAACTCGGCCGGGACGCGGCGGCGGTGCGGGACGCTGGTGCCGCGATCGTGCATTTTCATCCGCGTCAGGCTGACGGATCGCCCACGCATGCGATCAGCGACTATGAGGCGGCGGTGGCGGCAATCCGCCAGTCATCGGGGCTGCTGCTCAACCCTACGCTGGGCCAGATCACCGCGAGCGGCTCTGCGATCGACCGCCTGCGGCCCGTCGAAGCGCTCGCCCGCAATCCCGCCTTGCGGCCTGAGCTCTGCGGCATCGACCCTGGCTCGACCAATATCGATGTGTTTGATTCCGCCGCCCGACGCTTCCGCTCGGGCGATCGGGTTTACGTCAATTCGCACGACACGCTTACGCAGTTCAGCAGCCGCCTGCGCGCGCTTGGAATCAAGCCGGCGCTTGCGTGCTGGAGCGTACCCTTCGTTCGCACCGCGTGTGCGCTGATCGACATGGGGCTGATCGACGATCCGCCTTATTTCTTTTTTGTGTGCGGCGAGGGCGGAACCTTGGGGGCGCACCCCGCCACACCGGAGGGCTTGCGCGCCTTCACCGACCATCTGCCGCGCGACCGCAAGCTGCTATGGAGTGTGGGTTGCAAAGGCGGCAATTTGTTCCCGCTTGCCATGGCAGCTATTGCCGCGGGCGGCCATGTCGCCATTGGCATTGGCGACTATCCGTACCCTGAGCTTGGCGCGCCCAACAACGCCCGGCTGGTCGACGAAGTGGTGAAGCTTGCCCGGCTGATCGGCCGCGAAGTCGCCTCACCCGAGGATGCCAGACACATGCTCGGGATTCGCAAAAGCACGCCAGTCCTTTGTTAACCTCGCACTCCGTCGCAGTTGCGATCCCCCGCAGGAGCTTTCATGTCAGGTGGTCACGGTCCTCAGGCGATCCCAACAACAAACGGGTCGCATTACTGATTGCGCTGCTCGCGCTGGTTCTCGCATTCAGCGAAACGCTGGGCAAATCGGCGCAAACCGCCGCGCTCACGCACAACATCGAAGCGTCGAACCTGTGGTCATTTTTCCAGGCCAAGACCATTCGTATGACGACGGTTCGCACGGCGGCTGAAACCATGGAGACCCTTCCTGACCTGAATGACAAGGCCAAGGGTCAGGTTGCCAAGTGGAAGGCTGCCGCCGCGCGCTATGACTCTGAGCCCGAGACTCGCGAGGGCCGCAAAGAGCTGATGGCGCGCGCCAAAGAGCAGGAAGCCAAACGGGACCGCGCGATGGCGGCCTACCATCACTATGAGCTCGCCTCGGCGCTGGTACAGATTGCGATCGTTCTCGCCTCGGCCATGATCATCACCGGCATCGCGATGCTTGGTTGGATCTCGGTGGGCTTGGGCGGATTGGGAATCGTGTTCTCGGGGATTGGCTTTTTCGCCCCCACCGCAGTCCATCTCTTCTGAGTTCACCCTCAGCGGGTCAGCGTATCTGGCCCGGCTGCTGGTCCCTGGTCAGCGGCGCAGGCTCGCCAGCCCCCGCTGGAGCCGCTCAAGCCCCTGATCAATCCGATCGGGGTTCGTGGCAAAGCACCAGCGCAGATAGCCCTCAGACTCGGGCCCGAAGGCGATTCCCGGAGCAAGCCCAAGCCCGGCCTCGGTGACCAGCTGCTTGCAGAGCGCAAGGCTATCGGTGAGCCCGGCCACACGAAAGAACGCATACATCGCACCCTCGGGCAGCTGGCACTCAACATCTTTCATCGCCTGCAGGCCTGCAACCAGGCGATCGCGCGATTGACGCAAGCGGCCAAGCGCGGCGAGAACGTCCTGGTCGCCCGCTTGAAGCGCCGCCAAGCCCGCACGTTGCACAAAGCCTGGCGCACAACTGGTGTTGTACTCGACCAGGGTGCCCAGAGCAGCCAGAAGCGCAGGCGGCGCGCTAATCCATCCCAGTCGCCATCCGGTCATCCGCCAGGCTTTGGAGAAGGTGTTGGCACACACCACACGGTCATCGGGTTCGCAGAGATCGAGAAAAGAGGGCGCGGCGGCGCAGTCGGAAAAAATCAGCCGCTGGTACGCGTCATCGGCCAGGATCCAGATGCCGTGCTGTCGACAATGATCGAGCACCTCGCGCTGCGCATCGCGCGCCATCACCCAGCCGGTGGGGTTGGCAGGAGAGTTCACAATCAGCATTCGGGTGTCGGGCGTAAGGGCTGCGATCAGTTCATCGAGGTCTAGCTGCCAGCGTCCCCGCTGCGCGCGACATGCAACCGTCTGAACCTGAGCCCCCAGAATTTTAGGAATCTCGACCAGGTTGGGCCACACGGGTGTGACAACAACCACACGATCACCGGGCCCGACCAGCGCCTGGGTTGCGATCATCAGCGCCGACATGCCGGAATTCGTGACGACGATGGATTCCGCCGATACGGCCCGATGCAGGCGCGACTGATAGTCCGCGAGCGCCTCGCGAAGCGCGGGCAAACCGAGATTTTGCGTGTAGAAGGTGTCGCCTGATTCGAGCGCCGCGGTCGCCGCATCACGAATGAAGGCGGGTGTGACCTCATCGGACTCACCAAACCAGAAGGCGAGCACGTCGGGCCGGCCCATTCCGACATTGGCAACCTCTCGGATCTTCGAGGCTGCGAGCGAGGCGACCGCAGGGCGGGCTTGAACAAGATGGCGCATGGGGTGTCTTCCGATGGTGTCTGATCATACCGGGCGGGATGTGGCAGCTCCGCATCTGCTGTCTCACCGCTACAGGTTTTTACTTGTGCAAGCAGGGTGCAGTCTGCGAGACTCCAACAGACCGCGAACCGCTGGAGGCTTCCGATGAACTCGTCCGTCAGACCGCTCTCGTTACTGGGTTCCTCGCTTGTTGTCGCATTAATGCTGTCGGGCTGTGGCCCAAGTAAAACCGAGCTCGCCAAAGAAATCGCCACGCTCAAAGAGCAGCTGTCGCAAAGGCAGACCGAAGGCAAAAAGTTTGAGCAGCAGATAGCGAGCGTTCGATCCGAGCTCAACGCTGAGCGTAAGGCACTGAACGAGGCAAAGGCAGCCGCTGAAAATTCGGCGGGCATCGTCTCTGAGTTACGCGCGGCGCAGGCCGTACGCGACGTTCGGGTCGCCGAGCTTTCGCGGAATCGAGAGCAGCAGGACGAAAAAGTGCGTGAGCTCGCAAAAGTCGTCCAAGAGCACGAGGCTCGACAGACGCAGCTTCAGCGCGAGCGCGATACGGCCGTGGCCTCAGCCCGCCAGGTACAGGCCGAGCGCGATGCGGCCGTGGCCTCAGCCCGCCAGGTACAGACCGAGCGCGACGCGGCCGTGGCCTCAGCCCGCCAGGCACAAACCGAGCGCGACGCGGCCGTGGCCTCAGCCCGCCAGGTACAGACCGAGCGCGATACGGCCGTGGCCTCAGCCCGCCAGGTACAGACCGAGCGCGATACGGCCGTGGCCTCAGCCCGCC
>VGHA01000195.1 GCA_016868375.1 Betaproteobacteria bacterium
CGGGCAAAAAAAATCCCAACTGATAAGAGTCGGGATTTTGTGAATGGTGGAGCCGGCGGGAATCGAACCCGCGTCCGCAAGTCCTCTACGACCAGTTCTACATGCTTAGTCGATCTACTTGGATCTCGGTGCAGGCTTAGCCGGTCGACAGGCCGACCCACACCCAGTTACCTTGGGTTTCGCCCCCGAACCAAGTAACCCGGCCCGGGCGCTATCCGATTGAAGTTACACCGCAGCCCTTCCGGTTACCCGGTTAGGCCCAGCCCATCGGCTGACTGTTGCGGCGCTCGCGGGGTTTAAGCCGCGAGAGCGAAACGCTCGTCGTTGGCGTTTGTTGGTTTGCCAAAGGATTTACGAGGACTTGGCGCCTCGGCATGCCCCGTGCCGCTTCGTTACCCACGTCGAAACCAGGTCGGCCCCGTGTTTCGTTGCGAAAAGTATCCGCTTCAGGAACCTCGCAATGATAACTGCGAGGACCACCCAACACCAGCAATATCGCGCAAGGGCGGCGCCGTTGGTCGGCGGGCAGCGCCCCGCCAACCAACACCACCGTTATCGAGCGCGCCGATTACTCGGATGCGATCGTGATCAGCGCGCCCAACGCGATGGCACCACCCGTCGCACTCCAGGCATCGCCCTGCTCGCCCGGTTGCTCTTGGGTGATCGGTTCGAGCGCAGCGCCAGCGCGGGGGCGACGCGCATCAATCAGGCGGGCACCAACCCCCAACTCGCCGCGAAGCTGGCGGGTAAAGGCAAGCAGCGGCGAATGGGCCACCCGCGTGCTCACTTCGTGCCCGCGGGAAGAAAGCAGCGCGACCATTTCCTCCGTGGCCTCACGCGTCCAGTCAGCACGCCAACGCTTAAGCGCTGGTTGAGACAGGAATCTGCCGCTGTGGCGGGGCAGCCTCGGTGGGCAACCCACCAGCACCCAACGTTCAGACGAGCGACCTTCTATGAAGGCCACCAGCTGGCGCTTGGCGAACTCAGCGTCGTTAATGAACAGAACGAACGTTTCCATGACCGGATCTCCTTTGTCGTAATCGATCTGAAAGAACGGTGAGGGAACGGGCAGCCGGGCAACGCGCAGGCTGCCCGAAAAACTTAAGCCGACTCCTCGGTGGTGCCAGAACCTGCGCGACGGCGTGCGGTCCACCAACCCAGCAGCAGCACACCTGCGACCGCGGTAAGGTAGGTGCCCCAGCGCGCAAGGGTCTGCAGGCCCGCTGAGCCGTCGAACACCGGGTCAAGCCACGGTTCGTTGACGATCATCTTCGCTGCAGTGAAAGCCAGTACGCCGGCTCCAATCTGGATGATGACAGGCCAGCGCTGCACGAGACGGAGCACGATGGCGCTCCCGAACACGACAATGGGAACGCTGATGAGCAGACCCAGCACGACAAGGTCGAAAGCCCCCTGCGCAGCGCCTGCAACACCCAACACGTTATCCACCCCCATCAGCGCGTCAGCGATGACGATGGTTTTCATTGCGCCCCAGAAGGTGGTGGCGCCACCTTCTCCGTGCTCTTCGTTGGAGTCTGTGTCAGCCAGCAGTTTGTACGCGATCCAGAGCAACCCCAGGCCACCCACCAGCATCAGCCCAGGTATCTTGAGCAGCCAAACCACCCCAACGGTCATGGCGGAGCGAACGGCAATGGCACCAACGGTACCCCATACGATGGCACGACGCTGAAGATGAGGCGGCAAACGCCTTGCAGCCAACGCGATAACAATTGCGTTATCGCCTGCCAAGACGAGATCGATAAGAATGATGGCCGCGAGCGCTGACCACCAGCTAACGGAAAACAGTTCCATAGCAAGACCCTTCGGTTACGATCAATCGAACAACCAGGCTCCGCCATGGAAGGCGCGGTGCGAGGCCGCTTGATCGAAGGTCTTGCCAGGCTTGTAATAGTTGCTATACGCCCGACAGCCCGGAGGCGCTTGCCTCGTAATGACGGACTGACGAACCGGCCGGAAGCTGAATACTGCGTCCAGCCGACGTGGCTACTCCCCAACGACTTCGGCAGTCTAATCGTCAGGCCCTGGCTCGCTCCCGATTTCCGCAATCTTTTCAGGGAAATTTACGCAGGCATTTTGATGCTTAGCGAAGGTCGTCTTCGAGAAACTCTGCCGGATTTCTCCGACCGCCGGCCGGCCTCCCCTTTTCCTGACCCCGCAGTTCCACTCGTCGGATCTTGCCAGAGATGGTCTTGGGCAGTTCGGCGAATTCAATGCGGCGTACCAGTTTGTAGGCGGACAGGCGATCGCGAAGAAACCGAAAAATGGAGGCCGCGGTGTTGGCATCAGCCCCGTGCCCGGGTGATGTCATGAGGTAGGCCTTGGGCACGAACCCGCGCACCGGATCGGGTGACGGCACCACCGCCGCTTCGGCCACCGCCGGGTGCTCGATCAGCACGCTTTCAAGCTCGAACGGACTGATACGGTAGCCGGAGGCCTTAAACACGTCGTCGGCGCGGCCTACATAGGTGATGTAGCCGTCCGCATCGCGCACGCCAACATCGCCCGTATGGTAGAAGCCCTCGCGCATGACCTCAGCGGTTTTGTCGGCGTCATCGGCGTAGCCGTTCATGAGCGCCAGCGGCCGTGCGCGCAGGTCGATGCAGATTTCACCTTCATCAGCCGGCTGACCATCGGCGTCCCGCAGCACAATGGTGTAGCCCGGCAGCGGCCGGCCCATTGAACCGGGCTTCAACAGCGCGCCCGGTGGGTTGCCGATCTGCGCGGTGGTTTCGGTCTGGCCATAGCCGTCACGAATCGTAATGCCCCAGGCCCGCCGCACCTGCTCGATGACTTCGGGGTTGAGCGGCTCGCCCGCTGAAATCAGTTCGCGCAGCCTGACCGGCCAGCGCGCGAGATCTTCCAGGATGAGCATTCGCCAGACGGTAGGCGGCGCACACAGCGTGTTGACCTGATGTTTGACCAGTACATCGAGCACCCCAGGCCCATTGAACCGTGTGTAGTTGTAAATGAACACGCAGGCCTGCGCGTTGAAGGGCGCAAAAAAGCAGCTCCACGCATGCTTCGCCCAGCCTGGCGAGCTGATTGTCCAGTGCACGTCGCCTGGCTTCAGCCCCAGCCAATACAAAGTGGACAGATGGCCAACCGGGTAGCTGACCTGCGTATGCTGAACCAGCTTGGGGCGCGCGGTGGTGCCTGAGGTGAAATATTCAAGCAGCGGGTCGTCTGCCCGAGTGGGCTCGGGCGCGGTGAATTCGTGCGGGGCCGTCGTGCTGTCCGCGAAGTCGGTCCAGCCGGGCGCGGCCGGCGCACGAACTGATATCAGCCCTACACCCGCCAGCGCATCGTGGGGTAAGGCTGCAAATTTTGCGGTGCCGCCTGCGTTGGTGATCACCCACCTGACACGCCCCCTGCGCAGGCGATCAGCAAGGTCATCACCCGATAGCAGCGTGGTGGCAGGAATGAGCACAGCCCCCAGCTTGATGGCCGCCAGCATGGTTTCCCACAGCGCAACCTCATTGCCCAGCATCAGCAGAATGCGATCGCCCCGCCGGGCACCCAGGGTAACCAGGAACGAGGCCACCTGGTTTGAGCGTACGCGCAGGTCTTCATACGTAAGGCGTGCCTGCTCACCCGACTCTTCGATAATGTGAAGTGCGGGCGCCGCATTGCCGCGCGCCATGCCGTCGAAATAGTCGCGGGCCCAGTTGAAGCGGGACAGCTGCGGCCAGCGAAATCCGCCGACCGCCTGTTGCCAGTCGGTTCGATGCGCAAACAGCGCATCGCGCGCAGCAAGAAACTGTTGAAGCTCGTGTTGGACGCCGGAATCGGTGTTCACGCGGACTCCTTCGAATCGGTCAGTGAAGCTGAGGGCGGCTCAACATATCGTTACGATCAATCGAGCGGATGGATAACCGGAGCAACTCTGCGCCACGTGCGAGCGTGATGGGCACAGGCACGCCAGCCGGACCGATGCGCCAGACCGCTCGCAGAAATTGGCCGAGCGAACTGACGCGCTCGCCTGCCACATCGAGCACCATGTCATCGGTTCGAACGCCCGCGCGCTGAGCGGGCCCGCCGTGGCTGACGCCCCCCACCACCAGTTGCCCTTCGGAGTCGGCTACATACATGCCCAGCCACGGACGGGCAGCGCGACCTGACTGACCCGTTTCAAGAAGGCTACCGAGAATGGGCTCGAGCAGATCAACCGGCACAGACATATTGCCCTGAACCGTGTCGCCGTCGTCGGATTCCTGGGTAAGCAGCGACCCAACGCCAATCAGACGACCAGAGCCATCGAGAAGCGCCGCACCACTCCATTCAGGGTGCGCGGGCGAGGTGAACAGCGCCTCTTCAAGCAGGTATTCCCAATAACCCGCGAATTCACGCTTGTCGGAAATTTTTGTGCGAAGCGCGCGCCTGCGACCGCCGTGACTGAGCATATACACGCGGTCACCGCGCCCTACTTCCGCCGTGCTGCCACGGGCAAGCGGCGGCACTTCAAGCGGGCCCAGCGCCTTGACTAACCCAAACCCTGTGGCCTGGTCGTAGGCCACGGGGTAGGCCTGGGCAACGCGGCCAGCGCGTGTGGTCAGCCAGATGGTGTGGGCCTCGGTGATCAGGTAACCGATAGTGAGCACCAGACCGTCTTTGTCGATGACAACGGCGTTACCACCGCGCTCGGTGCCCAGCGTGGCGGCGGTGAAGGCATCATCGGGAACTTCAGCCCGAAGCTCGACCACCGCGTCGAGCGCGGCAACCAGATCGAACTCAAGGTCTTGCACGCGCGGGCGAAGTTCTTCGGGAAAGGACCAGTCGTTACTGTCGGACATCGGGTGGGACCTGCCGGCGAGTCGTTAGCGTCAGTGCATGGTACCGGAGCGGGGTGGGGATGGCGACGCGTTACCCGTAATCCGGGCGCGTATTTCGGAAGCCCCTGCGCAAGGATCTGTGCCAGCGGGCAACTGCAGCGCTACAAGCGTTGCCGCAATGTCCTGGGGCGTGGCGTCTCGGGCAATGCACACCAGGCGCGAGCGGGGGTCGTCATCGGGCCAACGAGGCAGGCGTTCCGGCCGATGAAACACGCGCTGCACCCCCTGGATGAATACCACCTCGCCGGTGTCCGCGATTCGAACCACGCCCTTGCAGCGCAGCAACCGGTCGCCCAGCGTGTCGGTAAGCAGCTGCCACCAGGCGGCCAGACCCGCCCACGAGGCTGGATCATCGATTACGCTGCAGAACGCGCGGATACGGGCGTCGTGGCGGTTGCGGTCAAGCGTGTGAGCATCATCATGCTCGTGATGATGATGAGGGTGGTGATCGTGTTCATGCCCGGACTGCGAAACGCCTGCCGCGTCGACACGGTGCCGCTCAAGCGGCGCGAACGCATGCAGTGCCGACTGCCCTGATACCGATTCAACGATGGGTGCCCAGGCATTCAGGGCCCGCAGGCGGTCGCGCACGGTTGGCGGAACCGCGACAAGATCGGTCTTGGTAAGCACCAGGCGATCGGCTACCGCAATCTGCGCCGGCACCTCGGGCTGGCGATCGATCAGATCAAGCACATGCAGCGCATCCACCGTGACAATGGCCGCTTCGAACCGGTAGTGCGCGGTGACAAACCGGTGCCCGAGCAGCGTATTGAGGATGGGTCCTGGATCTGCCAGACCCGTGGTTTCGACAATCACCCGCTCAAACGGCGGCACCTCTCCCCTGACCCGCTTCGCATGCAGCTCGGCCAGCGTTTCATGCAGCGAGTCTGAAATGGTGCAGCACAGGCACCCGGCATCGAGCAGCACCACGTTGTCCTGACTTTGCTCAATCAGGAAGTGATCAAGCCCGATCTCGCCAAATTCATTGACGATGACCGCGGTATTCGCAAAGCCCGGCGCCTTCAGCAGCGCGTTCAGCAGCGTGGTCTTACCGCTGCCCAGAAAGCCGGTGAGCAGTTGAATGGGAATGCGAGAGGGTTCGGAGCGCATGGTGTGGCAGGCGGAAAGTAGGCCACGATGCCGCAGACCGCGGCGCGCTGCAAGCGGCTGGGCCAGACGCCCAGCCTTAGAATGCGGGTACTGGCTTACTGGACTGAACCATGGCTGACTTCAGCATCGAAACGCTTACCGAGGGCGCGCTGTTCCGCATCGAGCGGCCCGCCAAGCTCAATGCGCTCACGCGCGCGGTCGTTCAAGGCCTGTCAGACTGCATCGCCGATCTTGAATCGCGCCGTGCAAGACTGCTGGTGATCACGGCGGCGGGTGATCGATCGTTCTGCGCTGGCACCGATCTCGGCGAGTTGCAGGGCCTCACGCTGGAAGAGCGTATGGCAAAGAGCGACACCGCGCGCGCGCTACTGGTGCGGCTTCATCGGTCGCGCCTTATCAGCGTGGCGGCCATCAATGGCCTGGCCTTTGGCGGCGGACTTGAGCTGTCAATGGCCTGCACACTTCGTATTGCAGCCGCGCATGTCACGGTGTCACTGCCTGAAGTAAAGCTCGCACTGGTTCCCGCCTACGCGGGCACACAAATTCTGCCGGCCCTCATTGGCCGGGCACGGGCGCTTGAAATGATGCTGACGGGTCGCGCCATGAGCGCGTCCGAGGCGCATGCCATCGGGCTGATTCACCGAATCGCTTCTGACGAATCACCGCTCATCGATCAGGCGCTTGCTTTTGGTCGTGAAGTCACGCGCTGGTCGCCCACCGCGGTGGCAGCGATTCGCGCCTGCGTGGATGCCTCGAGCGATACGCTCACCGATGAAG
>VGHA01000196.1 GCA_016868375.1 Betaproteobacteria bacterium
ACCCAGCGAGCGACACTTCTGCCCGAGAAGATCGCTGCGGTGGATTTGCATCTGAAAGACTTGATCAATGCTCGAATTATATATCGCGTTACGTTAAACGCTGAATGAAACCCAATGCGGGCCTTGGAATGCTCTTCACACGGCAGGGGTCACAGGTTCGAACCCTGTGCCGCCCACCAAAAACTTCTGTAAAAGCAAACGCTTATCGAGACTGCGTATTCCGGCGCATCGTGACCGGGCAATCCGGTTGAGCGTGACCGGTCATTCCGGGCGGTCGTGACTGGCGAATCCGGTTGATCGTGACCGATCCGGGGCTCCTGGCCGCAGCGCTGGGGGTCAAACCGACTGCGACGGTCAGCCAGGCTGAGCAGCCTGCTCCAAAACCTCTGTGGCCCACTGGTTCAGACTTTTGCCTGCCGCCTGCGCGGCAACAAGCGCGCGGCCATGGATCTCTGGCGTTACACGTAGCAAGAGCTTGCCGGAAGCGGGCCTTTCGGGATGTACGCCCAGCTCCTTACAGTCAGCAAGATAGCCCTTGATCGCGAGTTCGAACTCTGCGCGCAATTCAGAGACCGTTTCGCCATGAAAGCTGATGATGTTACGAATGCCGAGAATGCGCCCAGCAAAAATATTGTCACGCTCGTCGTACTCGACCCGCGCGGTATAACCCTTGAAAGTCATGGTGTTCATTGCCGTACTCCTGGACGTTCCAATAATTCCCGGGCTTCCTCCACCTGATACCGCTTGGCTTCCTTGCCAGGATGTGGTCGACGACAACGCCACAGCTCACCACTGAGTTCGATCCTGACACGAGAACCTTCGCGTTCTACAACCGAACCGCCGAGCGCCTTGACCAACGCCTCGATGTCTGCAAACACAATAGACGCCGACGTTGGGCGAGAGAAGATCGCAACAAGCGTCCTGCAGTGTTTGGCATTCATCGGCGACGCTATCACAAAACGATAGCAAATCGAACCCAGCCAGGCTGAGAAGCCGGCTCCAACACTTCTTAGGTATCAAAACCCCTTGAGAATTACCTATCTTTCGAATCGCGTTTTTTGTGCTGCTGGCGCCCACGCCAGGGTACAGGTTCAAGCCGCCGACGCGGGCCTGAAGGGCTACATCGTTCCCGGTCTGGGGGATGCCGGCGACCGGATTTTTGGCACGAAAAAGCGGCAGCTGGCGTTGCTGACGTCAGGCTTTCATCGTTTCCGGGGCCGCCTTACAATGGATCGTCGCGGGTAGCGAGAGGGCGCTCAAGCGCCCGCGAACAGATCGATTCCAACAACATCGGAGACATTCATGAAACGACGCCTGATCGGCGCGCTGCTGGGTTCAGCGCTGGCTGTAACAACGCTCTTTTCTTCGCCTGCGATCGCCGCTTATCCTGACCGGCCGGTCACCATGATCGTACCCTGGGGCGCCGGCGGCGGCACCGATGCCGTGGCACGCTTTATCGCGGCCGAGTTAGAGAAGGCGCTCAAGCAGCCGGTCAATGTGGTCAACCGAACCGGTGGCAGTGGAGTCGTCGGGCATCAGGCGATCGCGTCGGCGCCAGCCGATGGCTATACGCTTGGGCTGATCACGGTGGAGATCGGCATGATGCGTCACGCGGGTCTCACCAAGCTTAGTCACAACGAGTTCACCGCCATCGCGCTGGTCAACTTCGATCCCAATGCTGTGATGGTGAGGGCGGACTCACCTATCAAGGACGCCAAGGGGCTTCTAGACGCTGCTCGTGCCAACCCGGGCAAGCTCAAGGGAAGTGGTACTGGGCAGGGGGGCATCTGGCATCTCGGACTGGCCGGCTGGCTGGTCGATGCCAAGCTGTCCGGAAATGCAATCGGCTGGGTCCCGAGTCAGGGTGCCGCTCCAGGCTTGCAGGACCTTGCTGCCGGCGGCGTGGATCTGGTGTCGGCATCGTTGCCCGAAGGGCGTTCGCTGATCGAGGCTGGCAAGGTTCGTCCCATTGTGCTGATGTCGGACAAGCCCGATGGGCTCTTTCCACAGGTTCCGCTTCTTAAGTCGGTGGGCAGCAACTGGACCAACGGCGCGTGGCGCGGGGTGGCTGGTCCAAAGGGCATACCCAAGGATGTGGTTGACCGTCTGTCCTCGGCGGTCAAGCAGATTTATGACTCCAAAGCCTACAAGGATTTTCTCGCTTCGCGCGGATTCGGGGAGATGTGGGCGGGCCCCGCCGATTTTGCTGCGTTCATGGCGCGCGATGATGCCGCCAAGGGCGAGGTCATGAAAGCGGTCGGACTTGCGAAGTAGGCTTGCGCGGTGCGACTAGGCGACGCGCCAATCGGTGCGGCGTTCCTGGCGCTGGCGGTTGCGGTGCTGTGGCATATCCGCGACTTCCCGCCTGCCCCAGGGCAGCCCTATGGTCCAGCGCTTTTTCCAGGCCTGATCGCTGCTGGCCTGGCATTGGCGTCGGTACTCCTGATGGTATCCGCATGGCGGCCTGGCGTGCAGACCAGCGAGGGGCAGGCGGCGGGGGGTGAGGGAGATGTCCGCGCTGAGGCGCCCCGCTGGCTCCCCTTTATTACGACTGTGGGCGCTCTGGTTGGCTACGTCGCTCTGGTCGACAGGCTCGGCTTCATCATTACCGCTTTCCTCATGCTCTGCTCGCAGTTTGCAGCCTATCGGGTGAGGCCGGCGCTGATCGTACCCGTCGCAGCGGTTTCGACCCTGCTGGTGCACGCCGCCTTCTACAAGCTCCTCAGGGTGCCCCTTCCCTGGGGTTTGCTGTCCGGATGGACATGGTGACCGTGTTCACCGACCCGGTTCGCTGACATGGAAGCCCTCGCCGCAGCCTTCCAGATGGTGTTCAGCGTCCAGACGCTGGTCGTGATGGTGCTTGCCTCGCTGTTCGGCCTGTTCGTGGGCGCGGTACCGGGTTTGACGGCTACGATGGCCACCGCCCTCTTGGTCCCGATCACGTTTTTTCTGCCGCCCATTCCCGCGATCGCCGCCATGGTGACCGCGACGGCGATGGCCATCTTTGCAGGCGATATCCCGGGTTGCCTGGTTCGCATTCCCGGAACACCCGCATCGGCGGCCTACGTCGATGAAACCTATCGCATGACCGTCAAGGGCCATGCTGAAACCGCGCTTGGCGTGTCCCTGGTGTTCTCGGTGATTGGCGGGCTGTTCGGAACACTGGTGCTTATCCTCGCTGCTCCGGCCCTTGCGGCGGCAGCGCTTCAATTCAGCTCGTTTGAGTACTTCTGGCTGGTACTGCTCGGCCTCACCTGCGCGGTGTTCGTGAGCGGCGATGCACCGCTGAAGGGCATGATCACGCTGTTTCTGGGTCTGCTTCTCGGATGTGTGGGTCTTGAGAATCCAGCTGCCCATCCGAGGTTCACGTTCGATTTGCCTGACCTGCTGAGCGGCGTAAGTCTGATTCCCGCGATGATCGGGCTCTTTGCTATGATCGGGCTCTTTGCTGTGAGCGAGGTGCTGCGATTCAGCCTTGACGCGAATCCACTTGCACCCGTCAGCCGGCAGGTGGGCTCGGTGTTCCGTGGAATGGGCGCGATGATGCGTCGTTACCCTGTGCAAACGCTGCGAGGCAGTTCCCTCGGCACAGTGATCGGGGCCCTGCCCGGCGCAGGGGCGGACATGGCAGCATGGATGTCATACGCCATAAGTCGGCGCTTTTCCAGAGAGCCCGAAAAATTTGGTACCGGGCATCCCGAGGGGCTGGTGGAGGCGGGTGCGGCCAATAACAGTGCGCTTGCGGGGGCCTGGATCCCGGCACTGGTGTTTGGCATACCTGGAGACTCGATCACGGCGATTGTGATCGGTGTTCTCTATATGAAGAACCTGAATCCTGGGCCGACCATCTTCATCAATAATCCGTCCAGCATCTATGCGGTGTTCCTGCTTTTCATCATCGCCAACCTCCTGATGCTTCCCCTGGGATGGCTGTGCATCAAGGTGGCGGCCAGGCTTCTTCGCACGCCGCGAAATCTGCTGATGCCAGTCATCTTGCTCTTCTGCGTAGTGGGTGCTTTTGCCATCAACAATTCGCCATTTGACCTCTGGATTCTGGTGGCGGCGGGCCTCCTGGGATGGTTTCTCGAAACCCACGGCTTTCCCATTGCACCGGCCATCCTCGGCATGCTGCTCGGCACCATGCTGGAGGAACATTTCATTCGGTCAATGATCAAGGCCGATGGCAATCTGATCGCCTTTGTCGAGCGACCGATTGCCGCGGGCCTGGCGCTACTGGTGCTTGTGGTGTGGGGCGTATCGGCTTGGCTGGGCTGGCGGCGCCGGCGAGCGATTACGTAGCCCTCATCGGAAAAACGCCTCTACGGAAAAACGCCTCTACGAACCGCATGCCGGTGTGATCCCCCGGGCGCGGCTGCCCTCAGGCTTTAACCCATCTCTGCGCCGCCCGCAGCGACTCGATCAGATCCTGTCCCGCCTCAAAGCCCAACTCAAGTTTGGCGCGACTCACATTGAAGGGCAGATCGCTCGGATGAGCGAAGCCGGCAAAGCCTGTGGCCGGCAGGTTGGTGTGGCTGATGGCGCGTCCCGGCTGCAATTGGCGCGCGGCATCCACGAAGTCGGCAAAGCGGGCCATGTGCCCACTGGCGATGGTGTACACGCAGGAGGGCAGGACAGGCGCGTTTAGGGCGGCTACGTTGGCCCGCGCTACCTCGCGGGCGTCGATGAAGTCTTCACCGCCGCTCCACATCAGCAGCGGGTCACTAATACATACCGGTCCATCACCAGCGCCCTGACCGAGTAATTCGGCCATGAGGCGGCCGGGCACTGAGTGGTTGGGCCCGGCGCGTATTCCAGCGCATCGTGACCGGGCAATCCGGTTGAGCGTGACCGGTCATTCCGGGCAATCGTGACCGGCGAATCCGGTTGATCGTGACCGATTCGGGGCGGTTTCCGGATTGGGCGGTCGCGATGCGCCGTAATACGCAGCCGGTGTCGCTGAGCTGCGAGGTGTCGGGCGTGAGTACGAGTGGGTATCACGAATACCGACGGCGTTCTGGCACGCCTGCCCAGCCTGGCAAGAGGATCGGCAATAACACCTTGCTCGTGCATATCCGAGCGGTGCATGCCGAGAGCCGAGGCGAGTATGGCTGGCCACAGGTCTGGAAGCAGTTGCTGATCAACGGCATCCGGGTGGGCAAGGAACAGGTGCGCAAGCTAATGCATGGCCGTGGTATCAAGGCGCGAGGCAAGCGCAAGTTCAAAGCGACCACTGACAGCAATCACTCGATGCCAGTGGCACCGATTCTGCTGGCTCGGGACTTCTCGCCGGCAGCGCCGAACATGGCGTGGACAAGCGACGTCACGTACATTGCGACCGATGAGGGGTGGCTGTATCTTGCAGTGATCCTGGACCTGTTCAACGAGAGGTCGTGGGCTGGTCGATGAAGCGCCACATGCGACAGGATCAGCAGCCGCAATCATGTCGAAAGGCGACCGCCTACGACGCATGCTGCAAGGCCCTGAAGTAGCAAATCTTTGGGCATTTCGCGCCCGATAAACACTATCTTGCTTTCCCGACGCTCGCTCGGTTTCCAGCGCGCGCCGAAGTCGCTTCCCATCAACATATGAACGCCCTGCAAAATTACCCGCCGATCGGCGCCAGCGACATTCAAAACGCCTTTGTAACGAAGTAACTGTGCGCCATAGACCTTCAAAATCCCGTTTAGAAAGCCCTCAAGTTTGTCTTTGTGAAGGGGCCTAGTCTCGCGAAACACGAAAGAGCTTATGTCTTCATCATGTTCGTGGTCGACGTTGTCCAGGAACTCTGGATCGATCTCGAGTACGGCGTCAAGATCGAAACCCCGAATATCCAAAAGCTCCTCGATGGAGGGACGGCCAAAGCGGGATTCGCCAATTAACGCTCTTGGGTTCATCTGTACAAGCTTGTGCCGGAGGCTGGCGATCTCTTCGGTTGAAACCAAATCTGTTTTAGTAATGAGTACGCGGTCAGCGAAGGCGACCTGCTCTTGGGCTTCGTGATGCTCGTTGAGTTGTTGCGCCGCATGTACCGCGTCGACCATGGTCACAACAGCATCGAGAAGGTAGTACTGGGCGATACCGTCATCGACAAAAAATGTTTGCGCCACTGGCGCAGGGTCGGCCAGTCCAGTAGTTTCAATAATCACTCGCTCGAACTCGATGGTTCCCGCCTCTCGCAGGCGACGCAACCGGCCAAGGATCTCAATCAGATCTCCTCGAACCGTGCAGCAAATGCATCCGTTATTCATCTCAATGATCTGCTCGTCCCGGTCCTGAACGAGTAAGTCGTTATCGATACCGGCCTCGCCGAATTCGTTCTCAATGACCGCGATACGGCGGCCATGATTTTCCTGCAGGATGTGATTGAGAAGAGTTGTTTTACCGCTGCCCAAGAAGCCAGTGAGGATAGTGACAGGGGTAGCCGTCAAGCCTTCATTCATCATCAGTTGCTCCTGTTGTACTGGAGTGAGTATAGTAAGAATCGGTTCGCAGTTGTAAGTTCTATCGGAGAACCGTTGTCGTATGGAGCGTCATACCCGTCAACGAGCCGCTATCCGCGGGGCAATAGCGTCGGTCAACCGACCCTTGTCCGTTGCGGAGGTGCTGGTAGCAGCCCAACAACAAGTACCGGGGATAAGCCTGGCAACCGTCTATAGGAATCTTCGGATACTTGCCGACGAAGGTGAATTGGTTCAGGTCAAGCTGCCGGGAGAAAGCCCTCGCTACGAGCTATC
>VGHA01000197.1 GCA_016868375.1 Betaproteobacteria bacterium
AAGCTGATCGCCGGAAGCGATTCCACCCGGAGGATGCACGACCACCTGATGCCACAGGCCTGGCCCTTCCGGCGTGAAGCCTTTCTGTACACGCAGCGGCCCGCGGTGCGAGCGAACGACCGGAATGGTGGCGTTACCGCGCTCGGCAAAAGCAAGATCGAGCCGGGCATGCCAGCCCGATGAGGCCGATGCGACGTCGCCAGCCGCATCGAGGCCGAGACTGGGAGGTTTTCCGAATTCAGGGGCGTTCACTCACTCTCACTGGAGAAGGCTAAATCGTGCTGCGTGCTGCGCGGTGCAATGGGACGTTTAATCGAAGCATATCGGTTTGGTCACGCTGGCAATCGGATGCCCGTTTACTTTTCTCGACGGCGCAAGACACGTGCCGATCCGGCGCGCACCGAAGAAGTGCAGAACCGCGATTTCAGCCCCACCTCCATCACATCCGCCCCCTTTTGCGCACCGGCTTGGGGCGCAAGCCAAGGCTATCAAGGGGCTTTCAGCGGGGCCTCTGCTAAGCTTTCAGGCTTTGCTTGATCAGGCCAGCGCCGGTCGCGATCAGGCTCCGCGTCGGCCGTCTGCCCGTGATTCCAAGCGATTCCTCAACCCTCAAAGTGCTTGCGTTCGACGTCTTCGGGACCGTCGTGGATTGGTATGGATCGATTGCACGCGAGGCGATGGCGTCGCCGGTGGGGCTGTCGCGCGATCAGGCGCAGGCTTTTGCGCTCGCCTGGCGCGAAGGCTATCGCCCCGCCATGCAACGCGTGCGAAGCGGCGAACTGGGATGGACCCGAATCGACGATCTGCATCGAATGATTCTCGACAGCATCCTGCCCCGATTTGCGTTGGAGCGTCTCAGCCCGGCCGAGCGGTACGCGCTCAATCTCGCCTGGCACCGACTCGATCCCTGGCCCGACGCGGCGGAGGGCCTGCTCGCGCTACGCAAGCGCTTTCAGGTGTGCACCCTCTCCAATGGCAACCTGAGCCTGCTGGCCGATCTGGCGCGACATGGGGACCTGCGCTGGGACCTGATTCTTTCCGCCGAAGTGTTCCGGCACTACAAGCCTGACCCGCAAACCTACCTGGGCGTGGCCAATGTCTTTGGTGTCGCGCCATCGCAGGTGATGCTGGTGGCTGCGCACAAAGATGACCTGCGCGCAGCGGCAGCCTGTGGGCTTCGCACCGCGTACATCGAGCGGCCCATGGAGTTCGGCGCAGACAGCGTGGCACGTGGCCTGAAAGATCTGTCCCGCTCACCCGACCTCGACTTCCACGCCACCGATTTTCTCGATCTCGCCCGACAGCTGGAGTGTTCGCCTTGATTCATGCCCCGTTCAACTGGCATCACCACTACCCGGCGGCGCGCACGCCACAGTTCGCGCGCAACATCGTGGCCACCTCGCAATCGCTCGCGGCCCAGGCGGGTCTGCGCATGCTGATGCGCGGCGGCAATGCGGTCGATGCGGTCATTGCCGCCGCTGCCGCCATCACGATCGCCGAGCCGGTATCCAATGGCCTGGGCAGCGATGCATTTGCCATCGTCTGGGATGGCTCGGACCTGCATGGGCTCAATGCCTCGGGCACTGCGCCCGCAGCATGGGATCGCGCCTGGTTCGATCGCCACCACGGCGGTGCAATCCCGATGCGCGGCTGGGGCTCGGTCACGATTCCGGGTGCGGTTGGCGCCTGGCAGGCTTTGCATCAGAAGTTTGGGTCGCTGCCTTTTGCCGATCTGCTTGAGCCGGCCATCGACATCGCACGGCGTGGCTACAACGTGACGCCGGTCGTGCAACGCAAGTGGGCTGCGCAAATCGACAAGCTCCGCTCACAGCCGGGTTTCGAGCAGGCCTTCATGCCGCACGGCCGCGCCCCTGCCATTGGCGAGCGATTCGTGTTTGAAGACGCAGCCCGTACGCTCGAGCGCATCGCCGCCACCGGCGGACGCGATTTTTACGAAGGCGAAACAGCAGAGGCCATTGCCCGCCACGCCCGCGAACATGGCGGCGCCATCACGCGGGCCGATCTGCGCGACTGGCGCCCTGAGTGGGTCGGCACGCTGTCGCGGCTCTATCACGGCTACACGTTGCATGAAATCCCGCCTAACGGTCAGGGCATCGCTGCGCTGATGGCGCTTGGCATCCTGTCGCACTTCGATCTGAAGTCGTTGCCGGTGGACTCGGCCGACAGTCGTCACCTTCAGATCGAAGCAATGAAAGCGGCCTTCAGCGAGGTGTACCGGCATGTGGCCGATGCTCGCGCAATGACCCGCGTCACGCCTTCCGACCTGCTCGACGACGGACGACTCGCTGCGCTGGCAGCCCGAATCCGCACCGACCGGGCCACCGATTTTGAACACGCGCTACCGCCGGCCGGTGGCACCATCTACCTCACCGCCGCCGACGAGCGCGGCATGATGGTGTCGTTCATCCAGTCCAACTACATGGGGTTCGGCTCAGGCGTGGTGGTGCCCGGCGTCGGCGTCTCGCTGCAGAATCGCGGCTACGGCTTCACCGTGGATCCCCATCACCCCAATTGCGTGGCCCCTGGCAAACGGCCGTTCCACACCATCATTCCGGCGTTCCTGATGCGCGATAACCAACCGCAAATGAGCTTCGGTGTCATGGGCGGCAACATGCAGCCACAGGGGCATCTGCAGACACTGGTTCGGATGGTCGATTACGGCCAGCATCCGCAGGCCGCCTGCGATGCTCCCCGCTGGAAGGTCAATCGCGGACTCGCCGTGGATGTCGAGGACACGATGGAGCCTGCGGTGGTCGAATCGCTGGCTGCGCGCGGTCACGCCATTGCCCGCATCGATGATCCCTACATGGACTTTGGCGCTGGCCAGTTCATCTGGAAACTGAGCGACAACCCCGATGACGGTTATGTCGCAGCCAGTGACAGCCGTCGCGACGGCGCTGCCGTCGGATTCTGAGGAGCACACGACCATGACCACCAAAACGTACGACCCTGTTCCCGCCAAAAAGCTCGCCTTCATTGGTCTCGGTGTCATGGGCTACCCCATGGCGGGTCACCTGAAGCGCGCGGGACACTCGGTAACCGTGTACAACCGCACCGCTGCCAAGGCCAGCCAGTGGGTGGCGGAATACGGCGGTGCCTCGGCACCGACGCCCCGCGAGGCTGCGCGCGATGCCGACATCGTGTTTGCCTGCGTCGGTAACGACGATGATCTGCGCTCGATCGTGCTGGGTGACCAGGGCGCCTTCGCCGGAATGAAACAAGGCGCCATCTTTGTGGATCACACCACGGCCTCGGCGCTGGTGGCCCGCGAGCTCCATGCGGCTGCTCAGTCGCTTGGCCTTCATTTTGTTGATGCCCCGGTGTCTGGCGGTCAGGCCGGTGCGGTCAACGGGCTGCTCACGGTGATGTGCGGCGGCGATCAGGCTGCGTTCGATGCGGTCCGCCCCACCGGTATGGCATTCGCACGGGCTTTCACCCGCATTGGCGACACCGGTGCCGGACAGCTCGCAAAAATGGTCAATCAGATCTGTATCGCGGGCCTGGTGCAGGGCCTCTCCGAGGGCGTGGCCTTCGGCATGAAAGCCGGGCTCGACATGAAGCTCGTGCTTGAGGTGATCGGCAAAGGCGCTGCGCAATCCTGGCAGATGGACAATCGCGGCGGCACCATGGTCGACAACAAATTTGATTTTGGCTTTGCGGTCGACTGGATGCGCAAGGACCTCGGCCTGTGCATCGACGAGTCGCGCCGCAACGGCGCAGCGCTTCCGGTCACCGCACTGGTTGATCAGTTTTACGGCGACGTGCAGCGCATGGGCGGCGGCCGCTTCGACACCTCCAGCCTGATCTGCAGGCTGGACGGCCGTCGCGGCGGCAAGGCCTGAACAACCGGGCACCAGCACGCCGCTGATGCGTCATCGTCTTCGTTATGCGCCGACTGCTTCGCTCGCTTTTCATGGCGTTGGCCTGCTTTGCCACGTTGTCGCTTTCCGGAGGCTGCATGGGTCTGTTCAGCGGACATCCGCCTGACCGGCTGGGCGTCGCGGGTGGGCGGCTGCAGCCTGTCGCGGCCGAACGCCAGAACGCGGTGTCAAGCTTCGCCGAGACTGCTTACCATCGAATTGACCCGATTGCCGCGGGCCCGGATCCGCAGCGAACCTTTGACCGGCTGGTCACACTGGTCGCCGCCGAGCCCCGTGTGCGCGTGATCGACCAGCGGCCTGGTTATCTGTATGCCGAGTTTCGAAGCCGGTGGCTAAGGTTCGTCGATGACGTCGAGTTTCTGCTGGACGCCCCGAATGCGACAATTCATGTCCGATCAGCCTCGCGCCTTGGCTACAGCGATCTTGGCGTCAACCGCCGCCGTATCGAACATCTTCGCGCGCGCCTGACTGCTGTGAGCGCAGCCGCTTCCGGCGCCCGGCCTTCCTTATCTGCCACCGGCACCTCACGTGCCACTCATGGAGAATCCCTCATGACCACCCACACCACCGAATCGGGTCTGCAATACCAGGATGTCGTCGAAGGCAGCGGCGACGAAGCCAAAAGCGGCGCCTATGTCACGGTGCACTACACCGGCTGGCTCTATGAGAACGGCGAGACAGGCCGCAAGTTCGACTCCAGCAAAGACCGCAACGATCCCTTCAGCTTTCCCCTGGGTGCCGGCCATGTGATTCGCGGTTGGGATGAAGGCGTGGCGGGCATGAAAATCGGTGGCACGCGCCGGCTGATCATTCCGCCGCAACTCGGCTACGGCGCGCGCGGCGCCGGCGGTGTCATTCCTCCCAATGCCACGCTGCTGTTTGAAGTGGAGCTCCTCGGTGTCTGAGCAGGCAGACCGCCCGTCGAATTTTCTTCGCGGGCTGATCGAATCCGATCTCGCTGCGGGGCGCCATGCCAACCGCCGCTGGGCGGGGCATCCTGGCATCGCGACCGAGCATCGGGCGGGTGCCTCTGATCCCGCCAAAATCCGCACCCGCTTCCCGCCCGAACCCAATGGTTATCTGCACGTTGGGCACGCCAAGTCCATCTGTCTGAACTTTGGATTGGCCCGCGACTATGGCGGCCGATGCCATATGCGCTTTGACGATACCAACCCGGTCAAGGAAGATCAGGAGTACGTCGACTCGATTCTCGACGCGGTGCGCTGGCTGGGCTTTCACTGGGACACCGAAGGCGAAAGCAATCTCTACTACGCAAGCGACTACTTCGACCGATTGTGGGAATTCGCTGAATGGCTCGTTCAGGCAGGCCACGCGTACGTCGATTCACAGAGCGCCGAGGACATGCGCGCGGGGCGCGGCACGCTCACCGAGCCCGGCCGTAACTCGCCCTACCGCGATCGCAGCCCCGAGGAAAGTCTTCGCCTGATGCGCGAAATGCGTGACGGCAAGCACCCGGAAGGCAGCCACGTTGTGCGTGCGCGCATCGATATGGCCTCGCCCAACATGAACATGCGCGATCCGGCGCTGTATCGGATCCGCTTCGCTGAGCACCATCGCACGGGCACCAAGTGGTGCGTCTATCCCATGTATGACTATGCGCATCCGATTTCCGATGCGCTTGAGAACATCACGCATTCGATCTGCACGCTCGAGTTTGCAGACCACCGGCCTCTTTACGACTGGCTGCTCGAGCGGCTCGCCGAAGGCGGCTTCTTCGACAAGCCGCTGCCGCAACAAATCGAGTTTGCACGGCTCAACCTCAGCTACGCGATCACCAGCAAGCGAAAGCTCCAGGATCTGGTTCAACGCGGGCTGGTCAGTGGCTGGGATGACCCCCGAATGCCCACTATTGTGGGGCTGCGCCGGCGGGGCTACACGCCAGCATCCATCCAACTGTTTGCAGAACGGATCGGCGTTGCCAAAGCGGATTCCTGGATCGACATGAGCGTGCTCGAGCAGGCCTTGCGCGACGATCTGGAGGCAAGTGCCGCACGCGCCGTGGCGGTACTCGATCCGCTCAAGCTCGTGATTGAGTCCTGGCCCGGGGATCGCAACGAGGCCTGCAGCGCGCCTGTGCATCCGCAGCAGCCTGAGCGCGGGCGGCGCAGCTTTCCGTTTACCCGCGAGCTCTTTATTGAACGCGAAGACTTCGCCGAGACACCGCCCAAGGGTTTCTTTCGCCTGTTCCCCGGCAACCGGGTGCGGCTTCGCTACGGTTATGTCATCGAATGCACAGGTTTTGACCGCGATGCCTCAGGTCAGATCTGCGCGGTTCGTGCGCGCCACTTCGATGACTCCAAGTCGGGCACGCCGGGGGCCGACCTGTACAAGGTCAAGGGTAATATCCACTGGGTGTCGGCGAGCCACGCGCTGAAGGCGCAGGTTCGGCTCTATGACCGGCTCTATCGTGACCCGCAACCCGATGCGGGCGGACGCGACCCCTTGCAGTCGTTGAACCCGGAGTCGCTACGAACAATTAAAGCCATGCTGGAACCGACGCTTGCCCACGCAGCACCCGAAGACAGGTTTCAGTTCGAGCGGCATGGCTATTTTGTGGCCGACCGAAATGACTCAAAGCCCGGCGCACCGGTGTTCAATCGTGCCGTGGGTCTGAAAGACTCCTGGGGAGGCGGCGCGCGCGGCTAGCGTCCCAGCACCGAATCCGCCACAAACGGATTGTGCTGGCGCTCATCGCCAAAGGTGGACATCGGCC
>VGHA01000198.1 GCA_016868375.1 Betaproteobacteria bacterium
CAGCGGGTGCGATCGCGCTCCTGTCCTGGCGGGGCGCGGCAGACGGGGGCAGCGCCAATGCGCTGGGCAATCTGCTTATTCTTGGCGCCGCTGCCTGCGAGGCGGTCTACGTGGTGCTGGGTAAACGCCTATCAGGCAGCCTGTCGCCCCGGCGCATTTCGGCGCTGATCAACCTGATCGGGCTTGCGCTGATGACCCCGCTGGGGCTGTGGCAGGCGGCAAGCTATGACTTCACCCAGGTCAGCGCATCGCTGTGGGCACTACTCGTGTTCTATTCATTGTCCGCGAGCATGATTTCGACCTGGCTCTGGTTAAGCGGCCTGCGGCGCGTACCCGCCTCGCACAGCGGCGTCTTCACCGTGGCACTGCCGCTGGCGGCCACCGCGATAGCGGTCGCGGTGCTGGGCGAAACAATTGGCATCCATCATCTGATCGCGCTGGGTTGCGCGGTGGCAGGCATCGCGCTGGTTGCCTGGCCCAACGCAGGCGACTTCGCCGCGATCAAGGCCAAAACATCCATTTGACACGGTTCGCGCTTTTCGGCACGCTCATCCCCGCTTGATGACCCGTTGCGGGAGAGATCAGCGCTGTCACCACCGCATCAGCACGATGCGGCGTGTCTGGCGCTGACGCCGAAGGTGTATCGCCCCGAAAACTCTCAGGCAAAAGGACTGCTTCGGGTCAGGCACTCTGGAGAGAAACCGGCGTTGTTCGCAAAGGCGCAGCGCTCCGGTTCGCCGAAGGAAAAACGCGCGAGTCGCGAGCAGGTCAGCGCCAATCGGGCCTGCGTTACCCGCGCCGAATGTCTCAGGCAAACGAACAGAGGGGGCTCCCCCAACCTGCATCCTTTTCGGATGCCCGTCAGGAGTCCTCGCCTTGGACACGCCCGCCTCGTTTCGATACACCGACTCGCATGAATGGGTCCGCACCGACCCCGATGGCTGCGTCACCATCGGCATTACCGATCATGCTCAAGATCAGCTCGGCGAGCTCGTCTATGTTGAGTTGCCAGACGTTGGCCGCAGCCTTGCCCGAGGCGAGGCCTGTGCGGTCGTCGAATCCACCAAGGCCGCGTCTGATGTTTACGCCCCCCTGTCGGGTGAAGTGCTTGAGGTCAATGGCGCGCTTGCCGACTCGCCACAAAGCGTAAACAGTTCCCCCTATCAGGACGGCTGGCTGATCCGCCTGCGACCCACCGATCCCTCACAAATCGATGCGTTGCTATCGGCCGATGCCTATCAGGCTGGCCCTGGCGCTGCCTGAACCGGAGCCTGCGATGAGCCTTCACGAGCAGATTGGGCGCGGCCTTGCCTCACTCACGGGCGATGACGCTTTTCATGCACGCCACCTGGGCCCGGCGGGCGCCGACGAGCGCGCAATGCTCGCAGCGCTTGGCGTGTCAACCCGCGATGCCCTGATCGACGACACGGTGCCAGATTCAATTCGGCTTCGCGCCCCGCTTGCGCTTCCCGCGCCCGCTTCAGAAGCTGCAGCGCTTGCCGAGCTTCGCGCTATCGCATCGCGCAACCAGGTCTGGCGCAGCTACATCGGCGCGGGCTATCACGGCACGATCACGCCCGAGCCGATTCGCCGCAATGTATTCGAGAACCCCGGCTGGTACACCGCCTACACGCCTTACCAGGCTGAGATCGCGCAGGGCCGTCTCGAAGCGCTGCTCAACTATCAGCAGATGGTCATCGACCTCACTGGACTGCCGATTGCCAATGCATCGCTCCTGGATGAGGCTACTGCCGCCGCCGAGGCGATGGCGGTCGCGCGTCGCGCCTCCAAGGCCGCATCGAACCGCTATCTGGTCGACGCTGGCACCCATCCCCAGGTCATTGCCGTGCTTCGTACACGCGCCCGCTGGCTGGGCTGGGAGGTCGTGGTGGGCGACGCCTGCCTGCCGGGCACGCTCGCGGGCGGATTCTTTGGCGCACATCTGCAATCGCCGGATACGCGCGGACGGCTGCGCGACTGGTCCTCCGTCATCGATGCACTCCATGCCCAAGGGGCGTTGGCTGCGGTGGGCTGCGACTCGCTGGCCAGCCTTCTGGTTCGCTCGCCCGGATCAATGGGCGCTGACATCGCGATCGGCTCGGCGCAGCGATTTGGTGTGCCGCTGGGCTACGGCGGACCGCACGCCGCCTTCATGGCGGTCCGCGAGGCGCTGGTGCGAATGATGCCGGGTCGAATTATCGGCGTATCGCAGGATGCCGCAGGCCAACCGGCGCTTCGGATGGCGCTGCAAACGCGTGAACAACATATTCGGCGCGACAAGGCCACCAGCAATGTCTGCACCGCGCAGGCGCTGCTTGCCAATATGGCTGGTTTCTATGCGGTTTGGCATGGTCCGCAGGGGCTGCTTCGAATCGCTCTGCGCATCAACGCGCTCGCGCGAATGCTTGCGCTGCTGGTGGCGCCCGCGGGTCGTCGGCCGGCTTACGACCACTGGTTTGACACGCTCGCATTCGACGTGGGGGGCACGCTTGCCGAGGTGATACGCCGCGCCAACGCGCTTGCCATCAACCTGCGCAACTACTCAAAAGAAGGCTCGCCGGGGCTGGTCGGGATCGCACTCGACGAAACCGTCACGCTCGCCGATATCGCCGATCTTGCCTACGTCCTCACCGGCGATCGCCCACAGGTCAAAGCGCTGGAAGCGCTTGGCGCTGAGATCGAAATCGAACCCGGCTCCATCCCCGAGGCGCTCCGCCGCCGGGATGCCGTGCTCACGCATCCGGTCTTCAGTCGTCATCACAGCGAAACCGAATTTGTGCGCTATCTGAAGCGGCTTGAGAACCGTGATCTGTCGCTGGTGCACGCGATGATTCCCCTGGGCTCGTGCACGATGAAGCTCAATGCCGCTGCAGAGATGGCGCCGGTCAGCTGGCCTGAATTCGCCAATCTGCACCCCTTCGCTCCTGCCGAGCAGGCTGAGGGTTACCGCATGATGCTGACGCAGCTCGGCGACTGGCTCTGTGCAATCACCGGCTTCAAGGCAATTTCGTTTCAGCCCAATTCAGGCGCGCAAGGCGAATACGCGGGGCTTCTGGCCATTCGTAACTGGCAGATCGCACGCGGCGAGCGTGCGCGCGACGTCTGCCTCATTCCCTCCTCCGCGCACGGCACCAACCCCGCCACCGCGCATATGATGGGCCTGAAAATTGTCGTGGTCGCCTGCGATTCGCAGGGCAACATCGACACCGCGGATCTGCGCGCCAAAATCGATGTCCACCGCGACCAGTTGTGCGCGCTGATGGTCACCTATCCCTCCACGCATGGCGTGTTCGAATCAGCCATCCGCGAGCTTTGCGATTGGGTGCATGACGCGGGAGGGCAGGTCTACATGGATGGCGCCAACCTGAACGCGCAGGCCGGGCTCACACAACCCGCGCTGATTGGCGCCGATGTCTGCCACATGAATCTGCATAAGACTTTCTGTATTCCGCACGGCGGTGGCGGACCAGGAATGGGGCCGATTGCCGTGGCCGCGCATCTCGCACCCCATCTGCCTGCCGACCCATTCCGCTCGGGCGCAGATACGGCGGGCGATAGCCCTGACCCCAGCGGCTCGGTCTCAGCAGCGCCGTTTGGCAGTGCGCTCATCACCACCATTTCGTGGATGTACATCCGCATGATGGGTGCAAGCGGCATACGGGCCGCCACCGAAGTTGCCATCCTGAATGCCAACTACATCGCCGCGCGCTTGGTGCCATATTTCCTGGTGCTTTACACCGGCGAAAAAGGCCGTGTCGCGCACGAGTGCATCCTTGACCTGCGGCATCTGAAAACGCAGTTCGGCGTCACCGCGGAAGACATCGCCAAGCGGCTGATGGACTACGGCTTTCACGCACCGACTCTGTCGTTTCCGGTGGCAGACACCCTGATGATTGAACCCACCGAGTCGGAATCAAAGGCCGAACTCGATCGATTCTGTGACGCCATGATCTCGATTCACGGCGAGCTTCGGTCGATCGCATCAGGCGAGTTCGATCGCATCGATAACCCGCTGAAGCAGGCGCCGCATACCGCTTCTGAGGTGGCAGGCAACTGGACGCATCCGTACTCACGCGAGCGCGCGGTGTTTCCGCTCGAATGGATTCGGGCCGCCAAGTTCTGGCCCTCGGTCAAGCGCATCGACAACGCGGCGGGTGATCGTCAGCTGGTCTGCAGCTGCCCGCCCATCAGCGACTATCAGTCAGCCACGGAGCCGCCTCATGACTGACGCCAGCGCGACCGCGGTTCGCGAACTGCCGCTTGCCCCGCTCCATCGTGCGCTTGGCGCGCGGATGGGGCCATTTGCAGGCTACTCGATGCCGATTCAGTATCCGGCGGGGCTCAAGGCCGAGCATCTGCACACGCGATGTGAAGCGGGCCTGTTTGATGTCTCGCACATGGGCCAGCTGCGACTGCGCGCACGCGACGGCACACTCGCCACGCTGGCCCGGGCGATCGAGCGCGCGCTGCCGCTTGACTGTGAAGGCTGGCCCTCTGGACAACAGCGCTATTCGGTGTTGATGAATGAGGACGGCGGGGTTGAAGACGACCTGATGCTGGTGCTTCTTACCCATCGCGTCGACAGCCTCGAACTTCGAATGGTGGTCAACGCCTCCAACCGACGTGCGGATCTCGCAAGGCTTCGCACACTGTGTCCCGAGCTGATCATCGAGGAAATCGACGCAGCGCTCCTGGCGCTCCAGGGCCCCGCTGCAGAGCGTGTGCTGGCGGCGCTTGACCCGCAGGCGGCGGTGCCAGTGTTCATGCAGGCCTGCGAGCTCAGGCTTGCGGGCGCTCTCTGTTTTGCCACGCGCTCGGGCTACACCGGCGAGGACGGCTACGAGATCTCGGTGCCGCTTGATGCGGCCGAGCGCGTGGCGCAGCGGCTTCTCGCCGACCCTGCAGTCAGACCGATCGGCCTGGGCGCGCGTGACACCTTGCGGCTCGAGGCGGGGCTTCCGCTCCACGGTAACGAACTCTCGCCATCAGTCAGCCCAATCGAGGCGGGCCTGGCTTTCGCGGTCGCGCGCTCGCGCAGAACGGGCGGCGCCAAGGCGGGCGGTTTTCCCGGCGCGGCCCGCGTTCTGCGAGAGCTTGTCGAGGGCGCGCCGCGACAGTTGATCGGTCTGGTGTCCGACGACGGCGTGCCGGTCCGCGCCCATGCGTCGGTCGTTGATGCCCAAGACCGGCAGGTGGGCGAGGTCACCAGCGGCACGATTTCGCCCACACTCGGCAAGGCGGTGATGCTGGCACTCGTCAACCGCGATGCGTTGACGACAGGCGCCATGTTTCGGGCCGTGGTGCGTGATAAGCGGCCGCTGCTTGAGCGGGTGGCGCTGCCGTTTGTTCCGAAGCGGTATCGACGCTAGCGAGAGGCAGACAACGACCCTTCGCGGCTATCGATGTTGCCTTCGTCATGTTTATTTTCTGTCACTCACAACACAAGGTGCTGGCATGGCGAATCTCACCGTTCGTAACCTCCCCGACGATGTCCACCGGGCCCTCAGGCTTCGCGCGGCTCAAAATGGGCGGAGCACGGAGGCTGAAATTCGAGTCATTCTCGAGAATAGCGTCTTCCCACCCGAGCGATTACGGCTGGGAACAGCGCTCGCTCAGCTTGGTCGCGGTGCTGGGCTCACCAACCGCGATGTCGAGGCACTGGAGGCGCTTCGCGACACCAAGCCTGCAAAGCCAATGAGGCTCGCATAATCGTCGTTGATACCAGCGTAATTTCAGAAGCAATCAAGCCGCTGCCATCACCGCCTGTGCTGGCGTGGTTCGACGCACAAGACGCCAACTCGCTTTACCTCACCAGCGTTACCCTCGCCGAGCTATGGTTTGGCATCGGCGCACTGCCGGCAGGCCGACGGCGAACGGCATTGGGTCGAGCAGTCGACGGGCTGGTGTCACTATTCTCAGGCCGCATTCTGTCGTTCGACACCGACGCGGCGCGGCACCATGCTGACCGCGCCCTGCGGGCCCGCGCGGCGGCCAAGGGGCTTCCCATCGTCGACGCTTACATCGCTGCGATCGCTGCTGCTGGCGGGTTCGCGGTGGCTACGCGCGACATTGCGTCGTTCCGGGCAGCCGGCGTGGACGTCATCGACCCTTGGAAATTTCGACTTCTCTGAGCCAAGGATGCGAAGGATCACCGGTCATGCCGACTAGCGTGAATCCGCCAAGCCAAAGCGCACCGGTCCAGAGCTTCAGCAGGGTTTCGATACTTGGGTTGGAGGTTCGGCGCTCGATCTTCGACAGCATCGTGCGATCCACCCCAGCTCGTTGAAAAGGGCCGCGACAGTCAAACTTTCCCACCCCCTCAAACCCTAAAAATCTTCCCCGGATTCATGATGTCATCGGGATCCAGCGCACGCTTTATCCGCCGCATCAGATCCAGCGCATCATCGCCCGCTTCCTCCTCAAGAAAGCCGATCTTGTGCAGTCCCACGCCGTGCTCGCCGGTGCAGGTGCCATCCATCGACAGCGCAAGACGCACGATCTCATCGTTCAGACGCTCGGCCTCGGCCACTTCGGTGGCATCGTCGGCGTCAATCAGCGCCACCGCATGGA
>VGHA01000199.1 GCA_016868375.1 Betaproteobacteria bacterium
CTGGCCGACCATTGCGCCGCCACGCTTTGCGCAACCTTAAGCGCGGGCTCGCCCGCGTCGATCAGATTAAGCATCGAGGCGAAGGCGGACGTGGCGACACCCGAGGCTTCGGCCGCATGTTGAAGATCAAGCACCTGTCCCCGATCGGTATCAACGATGCCAACAGCCTGGGCGCCGTCTGCGCGGACGAAGGTGGCGAGCTTCATGGCGATTAATCCTCAAAGATTGCGACCGCTCGGGTAAAGCCTGCCGAGCCGCCGCGAACCTTCACGGGAAAGCATGAGATCGTAAAACCGTGCGAGGGCAATACCTCGAGGTTGTGCATCTTCTCAATATGACAGTAGCCAATTTCGCGGCCGGCCTTGTGCCCTTCCCAGATCACTTTCACGTCGCGGGTGGCCTCGTAGGACTTCGCCATGTGTTTGAAGTGCGCATCCCACGACCAGCAATCGGTGCCCGTGACGCGTACGCCGCGCGTGGTGAGATAGAGCGTTGCCTCGCGCCCCATCCCGCATCCAGCCTCGACATAGTCGGGATCACCAAAGCGCTTGCCCGCAGAGGTGTTTACCACCACGATGTCAAACGGCTTGAGCTGATGACCGATTCTCGCAAGTTCGGTTTCAACATCGGCCGCCTGCACCACATAGCCGTCTGGAAAGTGCCGGAAGTCGAGCTTCACGCCGCGACCATAGAACCACTCAAGGGGAATCTGATCAATGGTGGCGGCCGGCTTGCCACGGTCCATCGTTGAGGCGAAATGCCACGGCGCATCAACATGCGTCCCGTTGTGCGTGTTTACCTTCAGAAACTCAATCGCATAGCCTTCGCCATCAATCAGCTCGTCGGGCTGCAGATCGGTGTAGCGCTTGGCCACCAGCGGGGCCGTTTCCTTGTGCGTACGGTACTCGATGCTGGGCTCCAGGCCCGGCGGGTCTGAGCGAACATCATTTTCGATGGGTACCGAGAGGTCGACAAAGCGTCGGGCCATTTGAGCGGACTCCTTGAACGAAACATTTCGCCTCGGCAGAGCAGATCTCGCCAAGGCTGCAGGCGACGCGAGTCTAGTCTGGCGACTTGATCTACCGCAAGGTCGGTCAGTCCGTTTGGTGCGAACCTGATCCGCATCATGGGCCCGAGGGAAAATCTGATGAAACACGCCGCGTTATCGATGATCCGCGACGAGCATCAGGCGCTTGCCGCAATGCTCCGTTCAATGCTGATGCTGCTCGACAAAAGCAGAAAGGACCGCGTGCCGCCGCCGTTTGATGTGCTGCGCGCGATGCTGTTTTGTATCGACGAATTTTTCCTGAGCGCCTGCACCACGCGCACGAAAGCAGGCTGCTGTTTCCGATGCTCAGGAAGGCAGTGCCGCCCCTGGGCCCTACGCTGGACCGGCTCGAATCTGACCACCACCCGACAAGTACAAGCCGCTGTTTCAGCGGATCGTGATGACTGCCCCAGCGCCGATCGGGCTTGGCTGATCAGTACTCGACCGCGTGACCCTTGATGTAGGTCTCGAGGTATTTGATGAGTTCGCCCTGCTGCTGCATGATGTCTTTAACCACGTCACCAATTGAGACCATGCCCGTGACGCGACCGCCATCGATGACCGGCAGGTGGCGAATGCTGCGAGTCATCATCAACTTCATGCAGTGATCGATCGTGTGCTGCGGCGCAACCGTCACCGGGTCACGCGTCATGATTTCCGATACCAGCGTGCTGCCTGCATCCCGCCCGGGCAGGAGTACCCGAATTGCGCAGTCGCCCTGCGAGACGATGCCAATCAGTTGATCGCCATCGATCACCAGCACCGCGCGCACGCGCCGCTCGCGCATCATTTGAAGCGCTTCCAGGACGCTGGCGTCGGACCTCAGCGAGAACACTTCGCCGGATTTACGGGCAATACACGATTTGACGGTAGACATGGAGACCTCCTGTGCGACGGGGCGCCCGAACCAATCGGACCTGCCGCTGCATGGGGATGGGGCGAATCACTCGCGGGACCGTAGGAGATTATCTGAACCGTCGCGAAGTCCCGCTGAATCCCGATCAGGCTGTTCAGCCTTAGGGGTCTGAATACGACCAAACCGCTGCGCCCTGTCCGGTCTTTCGCGGCGCTAGCGCAACACCCCGGGCTCGTGATACACCGTCACCATTGGCTTTCCCAGGAGACACCCATGACCTCACGACGACAGGCGCTCATAGCCGCCGGCACCGCTTTGCTGGCGCCCACTGTTCGGTCCCAGGCCTTTCCCACCCGACCCATACGCTACATCTGCCCCTGGCCTGCTGGGGGCTCGACTGACGTGGTCATGCGGGCGATCGGAGAAAGCGCAGGCAAAGCGCTTGGCCAGCAGGTGATCATTGAGAACAAGCCGGGCGCGGGCGGATCGCTGGGCGCGGTGGAACTGCTGTCGGCTCGCCCTGACGGCTACACGCTTGCCCAGCTGCCCCAAAGCGTTTTCCGCTTGCCCCACATGCAGAAAGTGCCCTTCAACACGCTTACCGATTTCACCTGGATTGCATGCCTCACCGGTTACACGTTCGGCATCGTGGTTCGCGCCGACTCCAACATCACCAGCATTGCCGATCTGGTTGCCTGGGCGCGCACCCGGCCGGGCGAGTTCACGTATGGCTCCACGGGGACAGGAACCAGCCCCCATCTGGCGGTGGAAGAGTTCGCGCAGCGTGCGGGAATCCAACTCAACCACATTCCCTTCAAAGGCAATGCAGAAAACATGCAGGCGGTGCTGGGCGGTCATGTGATGGCAGCCAGTGACGCCACCGGCTGGGCGCCCCATGTGGAATCCGGCAGGCTGCGGCTGCTGGCCACCTATGGCGGTCAGAGAACCCGCCGCTGGCCGCAGGTGCCCACGCTCGACGAACTCGGATTTAAAACCGTGTCGGACTCGCCGTTTGGCGTGTGCGGCCCCAAGGGCATGGATCCGGCCATCGTTAAAACCATCCACGATGCCTTCCGAAAAACGCTCGACGATCCCGCAGTGCTGGCAAGCTTTGAGCGCTATGACCAGACCGTCATTTACAAGAACACCGCCGATTACACCCGGTTCGCTCAAGAAACCTTTGAAGCTGAGCGCGCCACCATCGAGCGGCTCGGTCTTGCCCGGAAAGGTTGATCACGATGACCTTATTTCAACTCACCCCTGCCCAAGGCGCCCGCGTGCTGGTTGCCGGGGGATGCGGCGGCATTGGACGCGAGCTGGTTCGCGCACTGCTCGATCACGGTATCAAGGTGGCAATTTTTGATCTCCCCACCTCGGCCGAACGGCATCCACCACCGGCTGGGGTGGCGCTGTTTACACTCGATGCATCACAGGCTGCATCGGTCGACACAGCATTCAAAGCGCTCGACGCCGTCTGGCCCGAGGGCTTTGACGGCTTCGTCAACCTCGTGGGCTTTGCCGCCGAGCGACTCCCGATCGATCAGTTGCCCATCACCGAGTGGCAGCGTGTCGTGGAGGGCAATCTGGGCGCCAGCTATCTGCTCAACCGTGCCGCGGTTCCGCGGCTTGCGCGAAAAGGCGGCGGGTCGGTGGTCAATGTGGCCTCGGGGCTCGCAACGCGCGTCATGCCAGGGTTTGGCCCCTACTCAGCGTCGAAGGCCGGGCTGATCGCACTGACCAAGGCGGTGGCGGTCGAGAACGCACCAGCCATCCGTGCCAATGCGGTTGCCCCCGCCGCGGTCGACACCGACTTCCTGGTGGGCGGCACCGGTCGTGAACGTACCGAGTCGCACCTGGACCGCGAAAGCTACATGAAGCTGATTCCGCTCAGAAGGCTGGGCGTGCCCGCTGATGTGGTGGGGCCGATCCTGTTTCTGCTGGGACCGGCCTCCGGCTACATGACAGGGCAAACGCTGTACATCAATGGCGGTGCGTTAACGCCCTGACGCGCGCGCCGGGCCGAGGGTTTGCTAAACCTTCAGCCCGTAAGCGGTGACAAACTTGCGCGCAGGGATGCCCGGCTTCTCAGCCGCAGCAACCTGCGCGCGAATCATTGGTTCGAAAGCAGCCGTCCAGCGGCGCTGCTCGTCGGCCGACAACGAGATCACCTCTTTGTCCCGTTTGGCCGCTGCGACCGCATCGTCGCTATGTTTTTGAATGTTGCGCGCAGCCTTGAGGCTGATCTCAAGACCCGTTGTCTGGTCAATGATCTGACGCAGGTCTGCAGGCAGCTTTTGGTAACGCGCCAGATTCATATTGACTGTGAACGGTGAACGCCCCACCGGCACGTCAATGGTGAAATACCGGCATACCTCAAGCAGCTTGAAGTCGATGGCGCCCGCCATCGAGATCAGTGCCCCGTCCACCACACCCCGCTCGATCGAGTTATAGATCTGCCCCGCAGGCATGTCGATGGGCGTCGCGCCCAGTGCGATCAGCTGTTCGGACTGTGCCGACGAGGGCGTACGGATTTTCATGCCCTTCATGTCCTCAAGCCGCCGAACCGCCTTGGAACGGGTCATGACCGCCGCGGCATCACCCGTCCAAATCACCAGAGGCTTGCTTTCCTTCATTTCGCCGTCGGTGAAGAACTTCATGTGCTGCCAGATTTTCCGGGTGCCCTCATCCGAACTGGACGCCATGCCCGGCAACTCTGAGAGCGACATGAGAGGAAAGTCAGCCGAGGTATAGCCTGGCAGCGTGAAGGTGATGTCGGACAGGCCACGCACCATCTGCTTGTAAAGCTCAGGAGGCTTTCCACCCAACTGCATCGACGGAAATACCCGCAGGTTCAGGCGCCCGCCACTGCGCTCGGCGATTTCCTTGCCCCAGGGGACCAGGATCTGCGTAAGACCATAGTGCGTAGGCGGAACAAAGGTGGCGAGTTTGAGCTCTTCCTGCTGGGCCCGCGAGGTGCCCGGCAGCGTAGCAACAAGGACAGCGACCGATGACGCTGCGGTGAAATGACGACGATTGGGGTTCACTGGGGTCTCCTCCTTAAAAGATGCCAACCACCACGACTGCGCCCTTCGGACGGGGTGGGGGTTGTTGTAGCGTTAAAAGATCAGCGGATCATGGCTTCGGGAATCATCAGGGCAATACCGGGGAAGGCCACGATGAGCGCCACGCAGACCAGCATTGCCACCCAGAACGGCATGATCGACCGGAAGATCGCGCCCATGCTGGTGTCGGGCACCAATCCTTTGACCACAAATACGTTCATGCCCACCGGCGGTGAAATCAGGCCCATCTCGAGCAGGATCACCATGATGACCCCGAACCAGATCAGATCGTAGCCCAGCGCCTTGACGATTGGAATCACGATTGGCAGCGTCAGCACCAGCATCGAGAAGCCTTCGAGAAACATGCCAAGAACCAGGTAGAGCGCCATGATCATCAACAGCACGGCGAACGAACTGAGCGAGGTACCGGTCAGCAGGTCGGCTACCTGAGTGGGCAGGCCGCTAAGGGCAAGGAAAGGTCCAAAAACCAACGCACCCATCAGAATGAGAAACACCATCGCGGTGGTGCGCACCGTGTCGAGCAGCACCTTTTCGAGCACCGCGCGGCTGAGATGCCCGGTTATCCAGGCCCAGGCGAGCGCCAGAAACGCGCCCACCGCAGCGGCTTCAGCCGGGGTGAACACACCCGCGTAAATACCGCCAATTGAGGCAAACACCAATCCGAGCATGGGTGCTGACTGGCCGAGCGCGCGCCAGCGCTGCGCAAAACTTGAACGCTCACCGGCAGGCCCCAGTTGCGGCTGCAATCCCGTCCAGATCATGATCGTGATCACGAACAACAGTGTGAGCAACAGTCCTGGCAGCACCCCGGCGAGCAGCAGTTTGCCAATGGATTGCTCGGTAAGAATGCCGTAGATGACGAACGCGGTACTGGGAGGAATCAGGATACCCAGCGTACCACCGGCGGCAACCGTGCCCGCGGCCAGGCCGCTGTCGTAGCGGTAGCGGCGCATTTCGGGCATGCAAACTCGCCCCATGGTGACGGCCGACGCAACGCTGGAACCAGATACAGCAGCGAATCCTGCGCACGACAGAATGGTGGCCGAGGCAAGGCCACCGCGCCAGTGTCCCACCCAGGCATAGGCGGCTGCGAACAGCGACTGCCCCATTCCACAGGCCGATGCGATGGACCCCATCAGCACAAACAATGGGATGACCGCCAGATCGTAGTAAGCGGCGTAAGAATAGGGATAGGTGCCCAGGGCCATCAAGGCCGCCTGCGGGCCGTTGAGCACGGCGAACCCGACGCTTCCCACCAGAAACATCGCAATGCCTATCGGCATCCGGAGGGCGAGCAGCCCCAGCATGACCACCAGACCGATCGCGCCAATCGCCTCAGAGCTCATGCGCGATCCGTGGCCGAAAAAGCGCGGCGCCAGCCGGAAATCGACTGGACCAGGCAGACCAGCGCAAACATCAGTGCGCCGAAAGCGGCCGCAAACTTGAACGGCCAGTGCGGCCAGCGCAGCATGTTGCCGACCTGGCTCCAGCCGTATATCGCCTCGGCCGCCACC
>VGHA01000200.1 GCA_016868375.1 Betaproteobacteria bacterium
AACGCCGGGGCAATGTTGTCGCGGGTCTCGAAGCTGCCGCGTACATGGCAGGCGCGAATGCGCAACTCCATGATGACCGGCATGTTGCTCGCTTCGCTCAGCTGAAAGCCGCGCTCGACCATGTCGACCATCTTTCCGAGTTCAGGTCTGGGGTCGAGCAGACACATGCCTGACTTCAGCGCATACGCATGCGTACGCTCTTGTATGACACTTGCGCCCTCGCCATAGTCTTCGCCCACCACGATGAGCACGCCACCCGTGACGCCCGGCGAGGCCAGGTTGGACAGCGCATCGGCGGCGACGTTGGTGCCGACGATGGACTTCCAGGTGACTGCGCCGCGCACCGGATAGTGCAGCGATGCGCCCAGCATGGCCGCGGCCGATGCTTCGTTGGAGCAGGCCTCGACGTGCACGCCGAGTTCGTCAAGGTAGTTGCGCGCCTGCACCATGACATCGAGCAGATGCGATACCGGCGCGCCCTGGTAGCCCCCGACATAGGAGACGCCCGACTGGAGCAGGGCCTTGGTGATGGCAAGAATGCCCTCACCATGGAAAACCTGCCCCGCGCCGAGACGAAGTGCTTCGATTTCTTCGCGAAATGAAACTTCCACATGCGACTCCGTGAGTGCCGGCGCGGCCGGGCGAACGTCAGGCGGGCAAAGCCCAGGTCATTTTCATGGAGGGCCGCTGGCTGTAAGCGGCGTACCACCGGGCGACTTCGGGATAGGCCTCGCGCCAGCCGAAATCTGCGAAGCGCAGATCGAGATACCACAGCGCGCAGCCCACCGCGATATTGCCGATAGTGGCCTCATCGGAGAGCAGGCTGGGATTGGCGTTCAGATGGGCGATCGAGGTATGAATTTTGTCGCGCTGCCCAACCGACCATTCTTGCCAACGAAGCGCCTCGGGACGCAGAAAACCTTCGTAGCGCGCCAGAATCGCCGCATCCAGGATGCCATCGCCCAGGGACTGCAGCGTGAGCGCTCGCCACCGCGCAAGACCCGAGGCGGGGAACAGTGATCCCTTACCCAGATCGTTCAGGTATTCGCAGATCACGCGGCTGTCGTAGAGGGTCTCGCCATCGTCGGTGAAGAACGTCGGGATTTTGCCCAGCGGGTTGTGCGTAATGATGGTGCGGTCGCGATTGATGGGATTGGCCGCAGCAGTCAGCAACTCAATCCTGCTGTCCATGCCTAGTTCGTTGGCAATGACCAGACATTTACGGACATAGGGAGAAAACGGCGAGAACATCAATTTCATGGCTTTTTCCTGAGAGCAAACAATTGAATCGGACCCTGCAACGCAAACAGAACGCCCACGCAACCAGACGGTAAGGAAGCCCTATCGGCCCGTGATCTGACGTTCACGGATCACCCTGCCCCAGGTCTGATACTCGCGCGCGATGAACTCGCCCAGCTCGGCCCGGCTGGTAGGTGCCGGCCAGAAGCCGTGCCGACCGAGCGACTCGGTCACCTCCGGATTATCAAGCACACGCACCAGCTCTGCATGCCAGCGATCCAGCAGGTCTTTCGGCACCTTCGCGCTGGCAACGAATGCATACCAGTTGGTGGCATTGAAACCCGGGAACCCCGATTCGGCAACGGTGGGCACGCCGGGAAGCGAGGGGTGACGCTTGAGGCCCGTCGAGGCTAGCGCGATGAGCCGACCCGACTCAATATGCTGCTGCGCGGTGGACACGGTTGCGTACCATGAGGTGACCCGGCCGCCGAGAATATCAACCAGCGCGGGTGCGCCGCCCTTGTACGGCACATGAACGGTTTCTATGCCGGCCATCGCATTCAATAGCTCACCCGCCAGGTGCGAGGCCGAAGCAGGCCCGGTCGAAGCGAAGTCAATTTTGCCGGGATGGCGTCGCGCGGTTTCAATGAATTCTGAAAAGCTTCGAATGCCCGCGCCTGAGTGAACCACCAGTACATTGGGAAAATTGACTGCCATGGTGAGCGGCGCAAAGTCGTTGACCGCGTCGTAGCCGGTTTTCATCAGATGCGGCGCGATCGCGAGCGGACCGATCGTGCCCAGCAGGATCAGGCTGCCATCGGCAGGACCTGCCGCCGCCATCTGATGCGCGATATTGCCGCCTGCGCCCGGTCGATTGTCCACCGACACCGTTTGACCCAGATTGTCGGCGAGCCGCCTGGCGATGATGCGAGCCGCGGTATCGGCAGCGCCTCCCGCGGCAAAGCCCACCAGCAGCGTGATGCCGCGACGCGGTGGGAACTCGTGTGCGATGGCGCGCGGCATTTGCGCGGCCAGCGCGATCAGCAACCCGCAGGCGGCCAGCACTGAGCACAACGGCCCTTTTCGGTACGGCTGCTTCGACGGGTTGGATGTCGGAACGCTGCGTTTCATAAGCCCACCTTCAGGGCAACATCGTAAACAGGATGAAGGCCGCAAAGATCGCCAGATGGACGATCCCTTCCAGCACGGTGCTGCGCCCCGTGTTGAGCGTGAGCGAAAGCGTCAGAAACGTTGTGACCAGAAGTACGGTCATCGGCTCATTCAAGCCGAGATGAAGCGACTGTCCGGTGATGAGCGCTGTGATGGCCACTGCTGGAATCGTGAGGCCCACGCAGGCCAACACCGATCCCAGCGTCAGATTGAGCGCGGTTTGAAGTCGGTTCTGCCTGGCCGCCTTGATCGCGGTGAGCCCTTCGGGCAGCAACACCAGCAGCGCGATGGCAACGCCCACCAGCGCTTTGGGCAAGCCCGCCGCAGAAACCGATGCTTCAAGCACCGGCGCCAGCAGCTTGGCCAACAGAACAACCGACACGAGTGCGATCAGCAGGAGCAACAACGCCAGCCATGATGCACGCACACCCGGACGCGCACCCTGCGGGTCGACCTCATGGTCGGCGACGAAATCGCTTCGGTGCCTTACCAACTGCACGTACAGAAACAGCACATACAGAACGAATGAGACCACTGCGACAAACACGAGTTGCGCGGTGCTGAATACAGGACCAGGAACACTCAGCGTGTAGGACGGCAATACCAGGGTAAGCATGGACAGCGGCGCCAGCACCGCCAAAAAAGCGTTGGAAGCCGACACCCGGAAACTTTGTTCATGATGGCGACCGCCTCCCAGCAGCAGACACACACCCAGGATTCCGTTCAGGGCGATCAGCAGCGCTGAAAAGATTGAGTCGCGAGCGAGTTCAGGCTGGTCGCCCGCCAGCATCATCGACACGATGAGTCCTGCTTCAATCACCGAGATGGCCAGCGCCAGCACCAGACTGCCGAACAAGGCGCCAAGCCGATGGGCAAGCGTTTCGGCGTGATGAACCGCAGCGAACGTGCAGCCGATCAGCAGCCCGACGATGACGACGAGCGGCAACGTGAACCCGACAGCCGCCGCGGCGATCGCCCCGGCACTCGCGAGTGGAAAGCCGACCGTCCACCAGGAGAACAGCGGTCCAGAGGCGGCCATGGTGTCAGAGGCTCGCGTCAGGCGTTGGGTGAAGCCGCAGCCGCTGGCACCGGCTCGGCCACCGCATCACCACAGGGCGACATGATCTCGGTGCAGCCGCTGTTCAGGCCTCGATCGCGCAGCACGCCGGCCGGACAGGCAAACGCATAGGGGTATACCAGCCGGCGCGACGGCACCACGGGCATCACCTGCTCGAGCGCTTCGAACACCTGGGGCCCCAGCAGCGGATCAGCTACGATCTGCGGGGAGCCGCTTACGTCAATTCGCGGCTGATGAAACGCCTCTTCAAGGCTCATGCCGAAGCGTGACAGGAACGTGGCAAGCTGCAGCACGGCGCCGAGAATCTTGCGGCCGCCCGAGGCGCCCAATGCAAACATTCGACCCTGGGCGTCGGCGCCCACCACCGGGCAGTAGTTGGCCAGACACCGCTTGCCAGGGGCCAGCGAGTTTGGCTTGCCCGGCACCGGGTCGAACCACATGATGCCGTTGTTGAGCAGCACGCCTGTGGAAGGCGAGACAACCCGCGATCCGAAGATGGACAGCAGCGTCTGCGTGACCGAGCAGATGTTGCCGTGGCGGTCGACCACGCTGAAATGGGTGGTGCTGCCCGGTGCTTTACCCGATTCATGATCGCCCATCTGCGCCAGCCGCACCGAAAACGCATCGCGAAGCGCAGCCGCCATGGCCTGATAATGCGCCGGCTCAACCGGGCCGCTGCCGCCCGAGTGGGAGTCTCTATCGAATTCAAGCGAGGCAAGCGCTCGCGCGAACGTGGGCCCACCTGTCAGCCCTGGCACTGCCCAGATCACGCCACCCGGATGATCAAGTTTCAGCGGTTCAACCCACTCGGCCCGGTAGTCGTTGAGGTCACGCCAATCGAGATAGCCCCCTTTCGCCTGTACGTCGGCCGCGAGCGCACGCCCCACATCTCCGCCATACAGCGCTTGCGCGCCATCCATTGCGATTTGACTGAGCGACTCGGCAAGCCGCGTCTGATCCAGCCGCCGGGCTGGTCCACCGGTCCAGGCACCCAGGATCGGCCACTTGCCTTCATCGAGAAACATGGCTGCGGCGTCGGGATCGGCAGCCAGCGCTTTGGCATTTGATGCGGTGACCAGCCCCGAGTACCAATCGCAGAGCAGGCCCGTGCGCGCAAGGGCTGCAGCGGGCTCAACGAGTTCTCTCCAGGAAAGGCGTCCATAGGATTGGTGCGCAAGCGACATCCCAGCGACCAGCCCAGGCACCGCGACCGACGTGGCGCCCTGAACATTGCGGTCTTCGAGTACTGACGGCCAGCCGAACAGGTCAGTGTTGACGCCCTGACCTGTGAGCGGAAAGTGCGCAGGGTTCAGCCCCTGCGGCGAGCGCATCCCGAAATTGACGGCCCGGGCGCGTTGCTCACCGGCGCGCCAGATGACCATGCAGCCCCCTGCTGCGATGCCGCTCATCCAGGGCTCAACCACGCCGAGCGCAAACGAGGTGGCCACGGCTGCGTCCACCGCATCACCGCCCGCGGCGAGCACGGCTGCGCCTGCCTCAGCGGCGACCCGATGCTGAGCTGCCACGACCCCACCCGCGGTGGGCACGACCGCTTTGCGGACAGTCTGGGTCGAAGAGAAATTGTCGGTCACCGGAGCCCCCGTTTTAAACGCCCTGCATGGTAGCCGACCTGACGCGGCCCCGCGGCCATCGGAACATACCGACCGGGCACTGGTTAAAAAATATCCGGCTCGGGAACCGGCGCGCCGAAGTCGCGCTCCAGAAAATCAAAATCGCAACCCTGATCCGCCTGCAGGACATGGCGGCTGAAGATCCAGCCATAGCCGCGCTGCCAGCGCGGCGGCGGTGCCTGCCAGTGCCTGCGGCGCTCCGCAAGTTCCTGGTCGCTGACCTCCAGGTGGATGCGCCTTGCGGGCACATCAACCGTGATCCGGTCACCGGTCTGGACCAGCGCCAGGGGGCCGCCCACAGCGGCCTCGGGCGCGCAGTGCAGCAGGCAACCGCCATAGCTCGTGCCGCTCATTCGTGCATCCGACAGCCGCAGCATGTCACGCACGCCCTGACGGACCAGCTTGACCGGAATCGGCAGCATGCCCCATTCGGGCATGCCGGCACCCAGTGGGCCGGCGTTGCGAAGCACCAGAATGTCATCGGCTGTGACATCGAGACTGGGATCGTCGGTGGCCTGCTTAAGGCTTGAGTAGTCGTCGAACACCAGTGCGCGACCGGTGTGCTGCAGCAGGTGCGGCGCGCATGCGCTGGGTTTCATGACGACGCCGTCGGGCGCCAGATTGCCGCGCAGAACCGCGAGCGCACCCTCCGCGTAAATCGGTTGATCAAGCGGGCGAATCACATCGCTGTCAGAAATCTGCGCGCCGGCAATGTTGTCACCCAGCGTGCGTCCATTGACGTTGACTGCATCGAGATGAAGGTGGTGCCGCACACGCGAGAGCATCGCGCGCAGCCCCCCCGCGTAATGGAAGTCTTCCATCAGATAACGATCACCGCTGGGTCGAATGTTGGCGAGGACCGGCACGCGACGGCTGGCCACGTCAAAGTCGTCCAGCGTGACGGGAAAGCCGGCGCGCCGTGACATGGCGATGAGATGAATGATGGCGTTGGTGCTGCAGCCCATCGCCATGGCGCAGACGATGCCATTTTCAAAGTGCGCGCGCGACAGCATGGCTGCGGGCGTCAGATCTTCCCAGACCATGTCAACGATGCGACGTCCACTTGCAGCGCACATCCGGATGTGAGAGGCATCCACCGCCGGAATGCTGGAGGCGCCTGGCAGCGTGAAACCCACCGCCTCGGCGATTCCCATCATGGTGGCTGCGGTACCCATCGTCATGCAGGTGCCGTGGCTACGCGAAATGCTGGCCTCGATCTCCTGCCAGTCATCATCAGACAAGTTGCCCGCACGTCGTTCATCCCAGAATTTCCAGGCGTCCGACCCCGACCCCAGTTGCTGGCCCCGCCACTGGCCGCTCAGCATGGGCGCAGC
>VGHA01000201.1 GCA_016868375.1 Betaproteobacteria bacterium
CACCGGCCGACGTTGTGCATCGGCATTTTGGCAATGAACGAAGCGCGACGTATCGAAGCCTGCATTGCGAGCGCATCCTTCGCTGACCAGGTGCTCGTGATTGACTCTGGCAGCACGGATGAGACGTGCGACATTGCGAGGCGTGCCGGTGCCGAGGTTCACGTCTACGATCAGTGGGAAGGGTTTGCCGCACAGCGCAACCGATTGCTCTTGCATGTTCGTGCGCGCTACATCTTCTTTCTGGACGCCGACGAGGTGATCCCACCCGAACTCCGGGACGAGCTCGTAGCAGTTATAGCAAATGATCAGCCGATCCGCGGCGCCATCCTCTGGAACCAGGTTGCCTACGGCCGGCCCCTCAGCGCGATGAAATCGACTGGCGGTATCGAGCGGCTTTTTCGGTCCGATACGCTGCTTCGTTTCGAGGGGGTCGTCCACGAGGGCGCAGTGCTCCGCAGTCCTTCGATACCGCTGGTCACCTTGCGGCATCGCCTGCTCCACTATTCACGCGAAACCGTCTACGAAAGTCTGCTTAAGCTCGCACAGTATGTGCAGCTGGGCGCGGCCAAGCGGGCAGCAGATGGCAGAGCTGGTGGCGTCCTGCGCGGATTCGGATCGGGCCTGGCGATCTTCATCCGGCTCTATTTTTTTCGTCGCGGTTTTCTGTGCGGAGCCGAGGGTTTTCTATTCTGCTTCTTTATCGCACTCGAGTGTTTTTTCCGATATGCAGCGCTCAAGTATGATCGAACGGTTCTGAACACTCCTGTCAGGCGATAAGCGTGTTGCGATTGGTTCGCCTCACCCGTCCGAACACAGACCTGTCAGACCCCCTTCAACTGGCCTGATGGCTCGCTGGTCATGCGAATCTGTTTTTGGGGCGCCATAGCGCTCCTCGCTCTCTGCACCGTGCACAGCAAAATCGCGGGGCTCCTGTGGGGTGGCGCGTTTCTGTTCGCCGCCTGGATGCGTTACCGCAGGGGGCCCTCGCTGAAGCCGATCGATTCAGTCACAGGCGCAGCGAAGCTTTGGCTGGTCATCCTGATCGTGGTGCTGGGTTTGTGGCTCATCAGCGCAGCGCTCTTCGGCGAACTGCTGAAACCGCAGTCCGCCGAACCAAACGCGGGGCTGAGACTTCTGATCGGGGCACTGGCTGTAGCGTGGCTGGTGAATAACGCGCGGGCCGAGTGTCCCGATCGAATGAGCTCAGCAATCAATGCGGCGCTCACCGCAGGATGTGCGATTGCAGTCGTCATAGCTGTCACCGAAGACCGCGCCAGCTATCCCTCGAATGCGATCGTCTGGTCCGCCGGTCTCGCATTCTGGATGGTCATCCTATCCGGCGAGATGCTGCGAACTTCTCTCAGCCGGCAGACCTTCCTGGTCGGGGTGGTCGGGGTGCTGGTTGCCATCGCAGCCATCCTTTTGAGCCGGACCCGGGGCGTCTATCCAGCCCTGCTCTGGCCTCTGGTTCTGGTGGCACTGGCCGGTGCGCAGTCGCTGCGTCAAACCGCCGGGCGTCGGATTCTGCTCGTGTCGGGGATGGCCGCCTGTACCGCCATCGCGGCCTCAGTCCTGTCGGGGTCTGATCCGTTGCGCCTTCGCGAAGCAGCCTCCGACATTCAGGAGGTAAAACAAGAAAGTGACTTCAATTCCTCAACCGGCGTGCGGGTGTATCTGCTTCGCCTCGGATGGGAAGCTTTTACCGAGTCACCGCTTATCGGGGTGGGTGCGGCCGAACGTAAACGGCGAATACAGTCGGCAGGAATCGGCGAGGGAACTGAGGTCGAGCAAGCGACCCAGAGCGCACGCAAGCTGGGCCATGTCCACAATGCGTACCTGCACCATGCGATGGACGGCGGCATCATCAGCCTCGCAGGGTTCCTGCTCACTATCGGTGGACTGGTGTACGTGGGGTGGACGCTTCGTCGCGAGCATCCAACCAGCGCCTGGCAGCTATACGGCATCGCCTTCGTTCATGCCGTTACCAACCTCTCAAGTGTCAACTTCGCGCACAATTACTACCCGCTCATGCTCGCTATCAGCGTCGGGGTCGTACTGATCCAGGCGAGGCTTAACCTGCTTGTGCTACAGCAACGTTGAGCCCGGCAAAAACTAGAACGGGAGTTGCGCCGCAGGTTTCTCTGCGAGGATCGCCCGCCTGAAATCGTTTTGGATACGCTTTAGTCCCTGCTCCGTATCGGCCTCAAATCGCATGACCACCACGGGCGTCGTATTAGACGGACGGGCCAAGCCGAAACCGTCGGGGTATTCGACGCGAACACCATCGATGGTGATGACTTCGGTGCCTGCCGGGAACCGCGCATTGCGCTTGAGCGCTTCGACCAGCGCGTGATTCTCGCCTTCGGCAGTGGGCATTTGAAGTTCAGGCGTCGTGATCGAATCGGGCAGCGACTCCAGAACCGAGCCTGGATCGGCGAAGCGCGACAAGATCTCCAAAAGTCGGGCTCCCGCATAGAGACCGTCGTCAAAACCGTACCAGCGCTCCTTGAAAAAAAGATGGCCGCTCATCTCACCTGCGAACGGCGCCCCGGTCTCCTTGAGCCGCGCCTTGATCAGCGAGTGGCCTGTGCGCCACATGGTGGGCCGACCTCCATGTTCACGCACCCAGCGAGCAACATTTCGACTGCACTTCACGTCGTAGATGATTTCGGCACCCGGGTTTCGGGACAGCACATCCGCCGCAAACAGCATCAGCTGCCGATCGGGGTAGATGATGCTCCCTCGCTTGGTGACCACGCCCAGACGGTCGCCATCGCCGTCAAAGGCGATCCCGATCTCGGCATCGGTATCGCGCAGGCAGCGGATCAGATCCTGCAGATTCTCAGGATGGGCAGGATCCGGATGGTGGTTGGGAAAATTGCCATCGACCTCGCAGAAAAGTTCGGTGACCTCGCAGCCGAGCGCGCGGAACAACTGTGGCGCCAGCCCCCCGGCAACGCCATTGCCGCAGTCGATTGCTATCTTCATGGGGCGCGCCAGCCGCACATCGGACGTGATGCGACGTACATAGCGATCGCTCAAATCGACCTGTCTGAGTGAGCCCAAGGTGCTTGACCGCGCAGACAGCACCGCACCGGATTCGATAGCAGCTCGCATCTGCGCAATGGCGTCGCCATACAGCGCGGCACCCGCCACCACCATCTTGAAACCGTTGTAGTTGGGCGGATTGTGGCTGCCGGTGACGGCTACGCCGGTTCCGTTACCAAGCTCGGCAGTTCCGTAGTACACCACCGGCGTAGGCACCTGACCGATCTCAACGACGTCGATGCCAGCCTGTCGAATTCCGTCGGACAGGGCCGAAGACAGGCGAGGGCCCGATAAGCGACCATCCCGTCCGACAACCGCCTCGGTACAACCCGCCTGGCGAGCCATCGCGCCAAACGCGAGGCCGATCAGTTGAGCGACCTCATCGTTGAGCGTCTCGTCAACGATGCCGCGGATGTCGTAAGCCTTGAAAATCGCCGGGGAAATTGGAGTCATGATCGGGTCATCCATTGTGCGCTCGGATGATACACAAGCCCTCCCAACCGACCATTCGACTCAAGGCAAGCCTGTATACTGACTGGCTGTCCAGACCGTTTGACAGACTATGACATCAGTTCGAATTGGCGTCGTGGGCCTTGGCTACGTTGGCCTGCCGCTCGCGGTGGAATTCGGCAAGCAACGCCCGGTGCTTGGTTTTGATATCAACGCTGCCCGCGTTGCGGAGCTGCAAGACGGGCGGGACAGTACGCTTGAGGTGACGCCAGCCGAGCTTACCGCCGCCAGCCTGCTCGCCTACAGTTCAGACCCGGCAGATCTCGGCAGCTGCTCCATTTTCATCGTCACAGTCCCCACCCCGATTGACCGTGCCAACCGTCCAGACCTGACGCCGCTGTTGCGCGCGAGCGAAACCGTCGGCCGCGCGATGAAACCGGGCGCGCTCGTGATCTACGAATCAACCGTCTACCCTGGCTGCACCGAAGAGGTCTGCGTACCCGCTCTCGAAAAGGCGTCAGGGCTCACCTTCAACGTCGATTTTTACTGCGGCTACAGCCCCGAGCGTATCAACCCGGGCGACAAGATCAACACGCTCACCACCATTCGCAAGATCACCAGCGGAAGCACACCGGCTGCCGCAGATGCTGTGGATGCGCTTTACGCTGACATCATCAGTGCCGGCACCTGGAAGGCGAGCTCGCTCAAGGTGGCCGAAGCGGCGAAGGTAATTGAGAACAGCCAGCGTGATCTCAACATTGCCTTCGTCAACGAGCTCTCGGTAATTTTTCAGCGGCTGGGTATCGACACCCTCGAAGTGCTTGAGGCTGCCGGCAGCAAGTGGAATTTCCTGCCATTCCGGCCCGGCATGGTGGGCGGGCATTGCATCGGCGTCGATCCGTACTACCTCACTCATAAAGCTGAAGAGGTCGGTTATCACCCGCAAGTCATCCTGGCAGGGCGCCGCATCAACGACAATATGGCGCGCTACGCCGCTCGTAATGTCATCCGGATCATGTTGAAGAACGGGATCGATGTTGCCCGCAGTACCGTGGGTGTGTTGGGTGTGACATTCAAGGAAAACTGTCCCGACATCCGGAACAGCAAGGTCGTTGATCTGGTTCGAGAGCTTGAGCATTGGGGCGTATCCGTGGTGGTCACCGACCCCTGGGCTGACGCGGCCGAAGTCAGGAATGAATACGGCATCGAGCTCGGCGAGCTCTCTGCAAGCCAACAGGTGGATTCGCTGATTGTGGCGGTCGGGCATCGTGAATACCGCCAGCTGGACCCAGCCGACCTGAGAATGCTTTGCCGTGGAGCCAGTCCGGTGCTCGCAGACATCAAGTCACTCTACGATCGCCACGCGGCCGCAGCAGCGGGTTTTTCCGTGTTCAGGTTGTAATCCCCCGGAGTTCAGATGAAGCACTACGGAAACATTACCGACCGGAAACTTCGAATTGCGGTGGTGGGATGTGGCCGCATATCGGCCAATCATTTCAGTTCGATCGAGCGCCACGCTGAAGACCTTGAGCTCGCAGCGGTCTGCGACGTCAACGCAACCACGCTTGAAGCCAATGCAGCCAAGTATGGTGTGCCAGCCTATCGCGACATGGAGGAGATGCTGCGCGGCGTGCAACTCGATCTGGTGGCGCTGTGCACGCCAAGCGGCTTGCATCCTGATCAGACCGTGCTGGCCGCCGATCACGGTGTTCATGTGGTCACCGAAAAGCCTATGGCCACCCGCTGGAACGACGGTATTCGAATGGTGCGCGCGTGCGATGACGCAGGCGTAAGGTTGTTCGTGGTCAAACAAAACCGTCGCAACTCAACACTGCAGCTTCTTAAGCGCGCCATCGACGAAAAGCGATTCGGCAGAATTCATCTGGTTCACCTCAATGTGTTCTGGACCCGGCCGCAGTCTTATTACGATCAGGCCGACTGGCGTGGCACCTGGGAATTTGACGGGGGTGCATTCATGAACCAGGCGAGCCACTATGTCGATCTGCTCGAGTGGCTGATCGGCCCGGTGGAAAAAGTGCAGTGCATGGTCAGCACCACGCGCGACATCGAGGTGGAAGACACTGGCGTCATGAATGTTCGCTGGCGCAATGGTGCGCTGGGCTCCATGAGCGTCACGATGCTTGCCTACCCGAACAATCTCGAGGGCAGCATTACGATACTGGGCGAAAAAGGGTCAGTCCGGGTCGGCGGGGTGGCGGTGAACGAAATTCAGCTTTGGAAATTTTCAGAATCCCGCGACTACGACGAACAGGTGGCCGCGGCCAACTATCAGACCACGTCAGTCTACGGTTTTGGCCACCCGCTCTACTACCGCAATGTGATCGACGTGATGCGGGGTACGACCCAGCCGGAGACCGATGGCCGTGAAGGTTTGAAGTCGCTCGAACTTCTTATCGCGGCTTACCTTTCAGCGCGCGACGGCCGAACCGTTTCGCTTCCGCTTGAGTTCTGAAGCTGTGAGCTATACCGCCCATCCGTCGGCCATCATCGACGCAGGTGCCCAAATTGGCGAAGGCAGCCGTATCTGGCACTGGGTGCACATCTGCGCGGGGGCCCGTATCGGCGAGCGCTGTTCGTTCGGTCAGAACGTATTTGTCGGCAATGATGTTGTGATCGGCAACAACGTGAAGATCCAGAACAACGTAAGTGTCTATGACGCAGTCACGTTGGAAGACGATGTCTTCTGCGGCCCAAGCATGGTGTTCACCAACGTCTACAACCCGCGAAGCGCGGTCACCAGGAAAGACGAGTACCGGCGCACGCTGGTGCGGCGCGGCGCCACCATCGGGGCCAATGCAACGATCGTTTGCGGTGTAACGATCGGCGAATATGCCTTTGTTGGCGCCGGCGCTGTCGTCAACCATGATGTTCC
>VGHA01000202.1 GCA_016868375.1 Betaproteobacteria bacterium
AACCGAAGGGATACGCGTGATTGTCTGCACAGTCGATTTCCTCGGGCCATTCAGCCAAGAGAGTACTGAAAAACATCATGCATTGCTAGGCTGTTAAATTGTAGGTGTTAGCGACATGTAGTGCCACCGGGTATCTTTAGGCTCAATGCGCAAGGAGGTCGAGCTGGGCGCCAAGGTCGGCGAGACGTGCCGCAAGCACGGCGTGAGCGAGCCGACGTACTACAAATGGAAGAGCTTGTACTCGGGCATGACGGTGCCGCACCTGGCGCAGTTGCGCGAGTTGCAAGACGAGAATGCCCGGCTCAAGCGCATGCACGCCGATCTGGCCTTAATGCACAACGCCTTGAAGGATGTCGTTGACCGAAAGCTCTGACCCCGGAACGTCGTGAGCAGGTCGTGCAATCGCTGATGGCTGAGCACGGTATGAGCCAGCGCCGAGCCTGCATCGCCCTGCAGCACATCCAACCCGCCAAGCCCACGCAGAACGCCTAGGTGGAGCGATTCAACAAGACCTACCGGACGGAGGTGCTCGACTGCTACGTGTTTGACAACCTGCAGGAGGTCCGTGACATGACGGCCGATTGGCTGCACCGCTACAACCACCACCGACCCCACGAAGCGCTCGGCCGAATCCTACCGGTCGAGTACCGTGTCAAGCTGTTCCCCAACCTCTACTTCTGACTGGGTCAGGAATTCGAGGGGGTTCACGTTGACTGCCCGGCCGCTCTGGGGCAACATCGATGCGCAAGCGCCCGAGGCGCGTTACGGACGTGCCGGCGCGCCGTTGAAGCCAGCCCCTTTTTCCCCTGTGAGACCTCCATGTCCAACAAGTCTATCCACCCGACAACGACGCCTGGCCTAGATACCCATCGCCGGTCGCTGGTGCAGCGCGCGGCCGCGGTGTCGGCAAGTGTCGCGGCGCCAGGCCTGCTGCTCGGCGGTGCCAGCCAGGCGCTCGCCCAGACGGCCGGCGGCTGGCCATCGCGACCGATCCGCATCATCCACCCCTGGGCGCCCGGCGGGGGCGGCGACATCGTCGCGCGCCTGCTGGCCCCGAAGATGCAGACTGACCTGGGCGTGCCGGTCGTGGTGGAGAACCGGCCGGGTGCAGGCGGCAACATCGGCGCGCAGCTGGCGGCGCGCCAGCCGCCCGATGGCTACACCATCATGACCACTGCGGGCGCATTCGCAATCGCGCCGTCGCTGTTCAAGACTTTGGGCTACAACCCGGTGACAGACTTCGTTCCGGTGACGAAGATGGCCATCGCCCCGCTGCTGGTGCTGGTGCGGGCCGATTCCCCCCTGAAGACCATGGCCGACCTGGTGGCCCTGGCCAAGCGCGACCCCAAGGGTGTGAGCTTCGCCTCCTTCGGGACCGGTTCCCCGTCGCACCTGATCGGCGAGAGCATCAACCGCCAGGCGGGAATCACCATGACCCATGTCCCCTACTCGGCGGGCAATGCAAGCACCGACCTGCAGAGCGGTCAGGTGACATTGGCCATCCTGGACGCACTGTCCCAGACACCCCTGGTCAAGGCAGGACGGCTGCGCGCCCTAGCGCTGAATGGCAGCAACCGCCTGCCCTCGCTGCCCGATGTGCCGACGCTGACCGAAAGCGGATTGCCATTCGACCTGGTCGGCTGGCACGCGATGTTCGCACCGGCCGGCACGCCGCGCGAGATCGTCGAGCGGCTCAACCGGATCGTGAACCAGATCATTGCGACACCCGAGGTCAAGACGCGGATCTTCGACCTGGCGCTGTTCCCGGTGCAACCGCCGACCACACCGGATCAGTGGGGTTCGATGTTCCGCGCGGATGTGCAGGCCTGGGGGGAACTGGTCCGAAGTGCGGGGGTCACGCCCACATGAACTTCGCAGCGCAGGCTGATGCCAGTAAGGACGCAGGCGCCGGAGCGCCCTATCTCGTTGAGCGCAACCTGTGTTTTGGGCAGGGTGCGATCGGCCATGGAACAGACAGGCCGGGTGCACGCGATTTGCTGATGGATGCCTACCTGCCGCAGGGCCCGGCGCCTGCCGGGGGCTGGCCCGCTCTGGTGCTGTCGCACGGGGGAGCCTTCCACCGCGGCGCCAAGGACCGCGATGAATTCGAGCAGGGAGGTTCGCACAACACACCGGTGCACGAATATTGCGAGCGGTTCGCCGCCCGCGGCTATGCTTGCTTCTCCATCGGTTATCGCCTGACGCAGGAGCGGCCAGCCCCCCAGCCGCTGCCCGTCAAGCTTTTGCGTGATCGGATGGAACGCGACCGGATCGATTGGGTCCGACAACTGCTGGGGCTGCCGCCGGCAAGCCAGCAGGAGCTGCTGGACGGGGCCGAAGCCGCTTACGCCGACGTCGCGGAGGCGTTTCGCCACGTCCAGTCCCACGCCGATCGCTGGAGCATCGATCCTGACCGGATGGCGATCGGCGGCTTCTCGGCCGGCGGCTTCGCGTCGGCCTACGCGGTGTTTGCCCTCGGCGTTTCGGCGTCCGCGGTGATCTGCCTTTCGGCCGGGATGGACATCGAGGACGCCGAGCACTATGTGCACGGAGCGCGCGGCCTGCCGCCGGTGCTGCTGTTCCATGGCGAGCATGACCTGCCGTCGATCCCGCCGCGCTCGAACGCTCTGGCGACGCGGGTGGCGGCCGCCGGCCTGGGCGTGCGGCACTACCTTGTGCCTGGCAAGCCACACTTCTATGACCGGGACTGCGCGGTGACCCTGCTGCGTTCCACGCTGCCCAGCAACGATCGGTGCACCACCGTGGAAGCTGCCATCGAGGACTTCCTGGATCGTGCGCTGCCACGGCCCTCGGTCGGCGTCGAGTTGCTTGAGCGTTTTGCCCGCGCCTGGTCACGGCATGACATCGGCACCCTGATGGACTGCATGGCCGAGGACTGCGTGTTCCACAGCGGCACTGGACCCGAGGCGTCAGGGACCCGCTACATCGGCCGAGAGGCAGTCCGGGCCGGGTTCGTCAAGGTTTGGGCCGACTTTCCCGACGCGCGGTGGACACGCGCGCGCCACTGGGTCGCAGGACGACGCGGCGTGTCGGAGTGGACCTTCGTCGGAACCCGTGCCAGCGACGGCCAGCGGGTCGAGGTCGACGGCTGCGATCTCTTCCTGTTCGCCGGTGACAAGATCCGCGTCAAGGACTCCTGGCGCAAGACACGCACTGCGTGAGTGCGAGGGGTCAGCTCAGGCCGGCCCGTGCGCGGGCGCTAGCGCGGTGCCCCACCCCTGGGTGCCTCGGCGGTGCCGAAGTAGCTGTTCTGCTGCGAACGCTGGTTTTCGTAGATCGAGCCCTGATGAGTCGCAGCCGGCAATGGCAGGCGCACCGGGACGGCCGTGCAGCGCGGCACCTTGGGGTTGTCGTCGCCGCAAAGCAGCAGCGACTGCCATTCGTCGAAACCGACCTGGTTCCTGGCCAACAGCGGCCATGCGTCGCCGGCGCGGTACTCCAGCAGCAGCAGCCGGCGCGGCACGCTCGAGGTGTTGACGGCCGAACCATGCACGGTGCGGAAGCCTCGACCTCTTTTTCCTGTGCCTTGCCGACGTCGCTGCGCCTATGCTGACGTCGAGCGACTTGACCGGCGATGCAAGCGCAGCAACCGCGCCGTTTCCGGCGAAGTAACGGCTGCTGGCCTCAAGCGGTGAACTCGCGGAGCAACCTACCCGGCTTGCCGCAGTCGAGGCGATTTCCTTGCTCGTCGATGGCGCGTCGCCCGTTGACCCAAACCCCGCGCAGGCCGACCGGCGGCGTATGCACGCGCCCGGAGCCGGCCGGCAGGTCGAACACCCGCCGCTTCTCGCCCCGTCCCACTGTCGCGGGGTCGAACAGGATCATGTCGGCCCAGGCGCCGGGCACGAGCCGGCCGCGGTCCTTGATGCGATAGACGTCGGCGGCTCGACTGGTGACCGACTGCACGGCCTGCTCCAGCGTGAGGTCGCCGCGCTCGCGCACCCAGTGCCCGAACAAATGAAGGCCAAAACCCGCATCGCAGAGGAACGACAGGTGCGCGCCCGCGTCCGACAGCGCCACCGCCGCGTCGTCGCGCCGCAGCAGCTTCTTCACCTGATCCTCGTCGGTGTTGAACAGCTTGCAGTCCCAGAGCGCCTCCATCTCCCCGTCGAGCGCGAAATCGAACAGCCAGTCGAAGGGATCTTTGCCTGCCTGCTTAGCAAGGGCCGCGACCACCGCGCCGACATAGCGGCTGTTCTCCGGCCGCTGCGGCTGCTTGAGCGCGAGGTGCTCTAGGGTCTTGTAGGAGAACCGGTTCGGTACGCCCTTGCTGACCGCCTCGTCCTTGATGGCGGCGCGGAAAGCGGGGTCGCCGAGCACTCGGCGGTAGGCCTCGCTGCCCTCAGCTTCGATCGCCGGGCGCCAGGCGAGAAACGCCTCCAGCGGATAGGGGTGGGCGAGCGTGAACTCCATGCCCAGCGGAAAGCAGCCCACCTGGCCCCACAGCTCGCGTCCGCGGCTGCGCGCCTGCTCGATCTCGCCGAATTCGCGGAAGACCCGCTCCGGGTCGTTGGGGTCGACAAACAAAGCGGCAATCATCACCGGGCGGCCGTTGCGCGCGGCGATCTGCTCCAGCCAGGGCACCGTGGTTTTCATGCCTTTGGTGAGCATGAAGACACCGCGGCCGCATTCGCCCAGCGCACCGGTGAGTTCCATCATTTCGTGCTCGTCGGCAAGCCGCGAGGGCATCGGCACGCCGTTTTCCCCGTTGTGCTGCTCCAGGGTGGAGGTTGCAAAGCCCACTGCGCCGGCCTGCATTGCTTCGCGCACAAGACGCTTCATCTCGCCGACCTCGGCCCTGCTGGCGGCGCGTTTGGACGCGTCCGCGCCCAGCACCCAGGTGCGTACCGAGGAATGGCCGACGAAGGAAGCGACATTCGGCACCGAGCCTTTGCACTCCAGCGCGTCGAGGTACTCGGGATAAGTCTGGAAATTCCAGTCGATGCCGGCGCGCAGCGCCTCCAGCGGCATGCCTTCGACATGGGTGAGGTTGCGCAGCGTCAGATCGCGGTCCTGAGGCCGGCAGGGGGCGATGGTGAAGCCGCAGTTGCCGATCACCACCGTGGTGACGCCCAGGTCGAGCGCGGGCGTCGCGAAGGCATCCCAGGTGAGCTGGGCGTCGAAATGGGTATGCAGGTCGACGATGCCCGGGGCGAGCACCATACCGCCGGCATCGACGCGTTCCCTTGCCTCGCCAGCAGCAGCGTCAACCGCGGCGAGCCGGCCGTCCTTGACGCCGACGGAACCTTCGCGGATCGGGTTGCCTAGTCCGTCGCAGATTCGCGCGTTTTCGATTACTAGGTCGAGCATAGCAGCACCTTATCTAAGGACTAATTTCTATCACTTTAGCACAGGCGGCGCGCTCGGACGATTGGGCTATGCTAGGAGCCGGGAGGAATTCGCATGAGCGCTCACGCGCTGTACTTGGTCGGGATGAACGTGGCCCACGATCACGAGAAGGCCTTCAACGACGTCTAGGACAAGGAGCACCTTCCCAAGCTGCGCGCGGTGCCCGGCATGCGCTGGGGCTCGCGCAACTGGAAGCCCTCCGCGACCGACCCCCGCTATATTGGGGGCCTACGAGCTGAACAACGCCGCGGTCACCGAAAGCCCAGCGTGGCAGGCGGAAAAGCCCAATCCCGTCAGAAAGCTATTGATCTGCGAAGAGCTTGGATCACCCACCAACATTTACAAGCGTATTCACTAACTAAAAGACGCTGGCTTTGTGAGCTTTGAAGGGCAGGAAGGCGATTCTCTGGTGAGGTTGGTCGTACCTACGAAGCAGGCACTGCGCTACTTTTGCTGAACACGTCAAAGTGATTCAACAGGCAACCAAGTAGGCTGCAAGTTTCAGGCCGCTAGCAGGCTGCTGAAATACTTCCCGGATAGGGTCAACGAGTTAGGATTTGAAGCGTTATAGGTTGTAAGCTACTTACGTGACTCAGGATCTATCGATGCGCGCATCCGACACCTACACAGAAAGCCTTTTACGATGAGCACGCTCGAGGACTTCATTCCTCAGAGCCATCCGCTAAGGCCCATTCGCAAGATGGTGAATGAGGCCTTAGCCCATCTTGAGGGCTTACTGACCAGCATGTATGCCGCTCAAAGCCAAGGCGGTCGACCCGCCATCGCCCCAGAGAAGCTTTTGCGTGCCATGCTGCTGCAGGTGTTCTACAGCATACGATCGGAGCGCCAACTGATGGAGCAGACGCAGTACAACCTGCTCTATCGCTGGTTCATTGGGCTTGCGATGGACGATCCTGTGTGGGTACCGACGGTGTTCACCAAGAACCGTGCTCGGCTGCTTGAGCAC
>VGHA01000203.1 GCA_016868375.1 Betaproteobacteria bacterium
TTCAGCGTTTCCCTAATCCGCCATCAACGCGCTCGATGGAGCACTGACTCGCTCTACATTAAACAACAATCGTCACCGCGTGGAGCGAATCAACGTCTTTTCCCGGATTTTTCAGCAGCCTGCTAGGGTCCCGCGAAATCCGGATTTTTTAACAGATAGTGAACGAGCAGGCGATCACCGCGGAATGACGGGCCAATTGGTATCGGTCCTCTGCGAAGTCAGCTGCCCAGCAAAAGCGCCGCTCCGCGCTCTCCCACCATGATGGTCGCGGCATTGGTATTGGCTGACCCCACGCGCGGCATGACCGATGCGTCGATGACCCTCAAGCCTTCCACGCCCTGCACGCGCAGTGTGGGGTCTACTACGGCTCCCATGTCACTGCCCATCCGGCACGTGCTGGTCGGGTGAAATACGGTTCCGCCAAATTGGCGTGCAAAATCTTCAAGACTGGTGTCACCAGGAAATTTCTCCTCCACCCAGCGGTCGGCAAATGCAGGCTGATGATAGATGTCACGGCACATTTGGAGCCCTGCGACCAGCGTTTTGAGGTCACGTGCCTCGCGGAGATAGTTGGCGGTGATGCGCGGTGCATCTGCGGGATCCGTGCTCCGAATCCGCACAGATCCGATCGACTCAGGCCGACACTGACAGACTGAGACCGTAAAGCCCGGGTAGTCGTGAAGCGGCGTCCCGGGCTTATCCACCGAAAGCGGCATTACATTGAATTGGATGTCAGCCCGTCCGCCCTCTGACTGCGAAGTGCAAGCGAATCCTCCCACCTGTCCTGCGCCCACCGTCAGCGGCCCCCGCGCGTTAACCAACCACTGCCACCCCATATTGATAAGCCCTGCAGTGCTTCTAACCTGATTGTTGAGCGAGACGGGATTTTTCAGACGGACAATTGTCCGCGCCTGATAGTGATCCTGTAGGTTTTCGCCCACTTCCGGAGCATCATGAACCACCGGGATTCCGAGTGCGCGCAGGTGATCGGCTGGCCCTACACCTGAAAGCTGTAGAAGTTGCGGCGACTGCAGGCTTCCAGCCGACAGGATGACATCACCCGCACAGCGAAACTGTTGTATCTCGCCGCCAATGCGTGCCTCCACACCCACCGCACGCCCAGCCTCAAATACAACTCGCGAGACGAGTACGCGGGTGCGCAATGAAAGAGCATTATGCCCGCTTACTGGCTTCAAAAATGCGGCTGCTGCGCTTGAGCGCCAGCGCCCGCGGATCGACAGCTGGTAGCGGCCAACTCCGAACTCAGTATCTGCATTGAAATCAGCGTTAGCTGGAAGCCCGAACTGCTGCGCCGCCTCGAGCCAGGCAAGGCAGCTAGGATCATCATTGCGTAGCTCGCTTACGCCCAGCTCCCCCTCAGTACCGTGGTATTCACTCGCCGGACCACTAAAGCGTTCTGACTGCCGAAAATAGGGCAATACCTCGCGATAAGACCAGCCCGTTGCCCCGGCGGCCGCCCAATCGTCATAGTCGGCATGCTGACCGCGAATGTAGATAAGGCCGTTAATCGAGCTCGAGCCCCCAACGACGCGCCCGCGCGGCCAGATGATTCGACGGCTCCCCGTCTCAGCCTGCGCTTCAATTTCGAAGAGACGCGAATATCGCTCATCGAGCATGGTACGGAAGTAGCCTACGGGCAGACGCAGCCAGAAGTCGCCGTCCGGACCCCCGGCTTCCAGCAGTAGGATCCGGCGACCAGCGCGAACAAGACGATTAGCCAAAACGCAGCCGGCCGATCCAGCACCGACGATGATGTGATCCCAGAGATTAGCTGACACGGGACCTTTCTCAGCCCTGCACGATGCTTACCAGTAGCGAAGTATCGAAGTAGGTTTTCGCCGGCACTGGATTTTGGATTCCGCCCACCCGCGCGTAAAAATCGGTGACCTGCTGCAGCCATCCGAGGGCAGTACCGTCCTGGTAGAGCTTGCGCCATTCCGCCGCAGGGTAATAGCGCGAGGCCTTGAACTGCTCCTGCAATTCTTCGAGAGGCACCTGAGCATAGTTTTTGGACTGGATCACGGGCAGGATCTCGCCCGGGTTGCGAATCAGATCGTCATTAGAGACCGCCCAACCGCGCACGACACGCTCGAGAATGGGACGATTTTTATCGTAATAATCGGCCCGCACAGCCCAGCCGCCCACAATGGCCGACTTCGGGAAATAAGCCGATGCATCGACCAGCATTTTAGCCGACGGCACCCGCGCCCGAACCTGAATATTGAACGGAACCCACAGAGCGACAGCAGGCACCGCGCCCGAGATGAAACTGGTCACCGCCACCGGCATGCCCTGATTCACCAATTCAACGTCTTTGGTCGGATCGAGACCGTTGGCACGTAACGCCGCATCGGCAAACACATGGGCGGTAGTGCCGAGCGTGGTCGCAATTTTCTTGCCTTTCAAATCTGCCCAAGTCTTAATACCCTGGTCTTCGCGTATCCAAAGCTGTGCAGTGGCAAATTCGATATTATTGATAAGAAAAGCCTTACCCTGTCCGCGCGCCGGAAAGTTTGAAATGACCGCGCCAGTGGAGAGAATGTCTAGGCTTCCGCCTATCATGGCGTTGAACAATTCAAGCCCGGTGTTGAACTTGACTGGATCAAACTCGATGCCTTCCTTGGCCCAATGCCCACGATGCACACCGGTCCAGATCTGGCCCGTTACCGCAAGTGTGTCAACGTAGCCCAAGCGGATCCGGGTTCGCTGCTGCGCAATGGCCGGGGCGCCCAACCCTGCCAGGCCCAGGGCGGAGGCTCCAGCCACCAACAACTGGCGGCGTTCAGTCTTGATTTGATAACTCATAGTGTCTCCCTGTGCCGGTCTCGGCCGGCGGTGATGGTGAAGAGGCCAGATCCCGCCATCGCGCAGCGACGCTGCATCTTAGGCGGCATTCGAAACGGTTGAGCTGAGTTGCTGCTGCACCTCGTACTCGGCCATGACCAGATCCCGAACGTGAGCCTTGAGTGCACCGAACTCGGGTGTTTCATGAAGCGCCTCGCGACGCGGGTAAGCAGGCGGAGTAGTGATGATACTCCTGATCCGGGCGGGTCGGGCAGTCACAACTACGATCCGCGACGCCAGGTACATAGCTTCGTCGACCGAGTGGGTAATCATAATTACCGTCTTACGCTCGCGCTTGAGCACTTCGAGCAGCAGGTCCTGCATCTTGGAACGGGTCTGCGCATCCAGAGCACCAAAGGGCTCGTCCATTAACAGGAAATCCGGTTGGGCTGCATAGGCACGGGCAATGGCCAGACGCTGACGCATGCCGCCCGAAAGCGTTTTCGGAAACGCTTGTGCAAAATCGGCAAGTCCCATCAAGTCGAGATATTTCTGGCAGACGCGCTGCTGCTCGGACGCCGCAACACGCCTGCCTTTGAGTCGCAGGCCGAACAGGATGTTGTCGCGTACGCTCAACCACGGGAAAACTCCGTATTCCTGGAATATCACGCCGCGGTCGCGCCCTGGCCCAGCAATAGGCCGCCCATCGAGCGTGACGCGCCCGGAGCTTGGTCGCAAAAATCCTGCCACAATATTCATAAGTGTGGTTTTGCCGCAGCCTGATGGCCCCACGATACAAATGAACTCTTGGTCGTGAATGGAAAGCGATACACCATCCACCACCCGAAGCGGGCCACGCTCGGTCTCGAAATCCACCGATACGTCGTCAAAAATGATCCGGGGATCGCTCACTACACGCTCTCCTTCATTGCGCCTCTACCCGATCCTGCCAGCGAATCAGCCGGCGGGTGAGCACGCGCAGCGCAAGGTCCATGCTGAGCGCAACCGTTCCGATACATACAATTCCAACATAAATCACATCGATCTGGAAAAACGCTCCTGCGCTCTGGATAAGCGCCCCCAGACCCTGCTGCGCCGCAACCAGTTCGGAGGCCACCAGCGTCGCCCACGCCACACCCAGGGCCACCCGCAGCGCGGTGAGGATATGTGGCATGCTAAGCGGCACGATCACCTTGAAGAAGATTTCGTGGTCGCTCGCACCTAGCGTACGCGCCACCTTGATAAAGATGGGGCTGATCTGTGCAACGCCTTCATACATGACGATGACACCTGCGAAGAAACTCGCGTAGAAAAGTATGATGACCTTCGCAGGCTCATCGATACCGAAATAGACCACCACCAGCGGGATCAGCGCAATCGGCGGAAGGGCGCGAAAGAAGTTGATGAGCGGATCGAGAAAGGTACGCACACTCCGGTACCAGCCAATTAGAAACCCCACTGGCACGGCGAGCAGGATGCCAAGAAGTACGCCCAACGTGACGCGCTGCGTGGATCGCAGAATATCGGTGGCAAGACGATCTTCAAAGAGAAGGCTCGTGAGCTTACTTCCGACCTGGGCAGGGGTGGGCATTAGCCCCTGGTTGACCATACCCGACACCGCAATGACATGCCAAACCGCGATCAGCAGGCACCAAGGTAGGATGAGCAGTGTGGCGTGGTGCAAATACTTGACGATGGGACTCTCCGAGAAGTTGTTGTGCTTTGATCGCTAAGATACACTACGGCTGACGATAGTCTGCCTGTTCTGTTCCGAAAGCCCCGCTGCGTGCCACGAATCGCACTTCAGGTCCACCCCTCCGATAATGTTGTTACGCTGATCGACGCTCTGGTCGACGAAACGCGTACGCGCTGCGGGCTCACGCTGCGCGACCCGATCGCCTTCGGACATAAGGCCGCCACGCGAACCATCGCCGAGGGCGAGTCCGTTATCAAATATGGTGTGACCATCGGACGTGCGACCCGGCCCATTGAAGTTGGCGACCATGTCCACGTCCATAATTGCTGCTGACTCACCGCCCGGGTTTGCCGGCTACATTCGCGCGGACGGCCGGGTCGGAGTTCGCAACCATCTGGCGCTGGTGTCCACGGTGGCACTTGCCAATCGAATTGCCGAACTGTCGGCAGCGCGGTTCGACGCTGCGAGAGGACCGGGTACTGACCCGGTTTTACGGATACAAGGCGAGTTTCAGCGCGGACTGCAAACCGCCGATGCAGCGCTTCAGGATTACGTGCTCTTCAGGCTTATCAGCCATCCCAACGTGGGCGCAGCGGTTGTTCTGTGCCACGACCTCAGCACGGCACAACGCTGGATCGCACGGCTAAAGGGCCAGACCACGTCGGTACTCGTCCTCGCGGTCATGGCGTATCACGGCATCAACGACGCAATTACTCAAACCGTGAACGCGCTTACCGCTCTCGCGGCGTTGCTAAAGCCCATGCAGCGCGACTGGTGCGGTTTTTCCCGTCTTACATTCGCACTCGAATGCGGTGGGTCCGATGCCTCAAGTGCAATCTGTTCCAATCCAGCCATCGGGCGCTTTGTTGATCGCGCAGTCGCGCTTGGCGCGAGCGTGATCGTGTCGGAAACAGCGGAATTTATCGGTGGCGAAGAGGTGGTGCGCGCCCAGTCGGCAAATGGCGACATTGCGGAGCGAATTATCGAGCGAATCGCGCGCACCGAGTCGCGCATGACCAGCGATGGTGACCGATATCGGGGTACCAACCCTACCTCAGAAAACATCGAAGCGGGTCTCACAACGCTTGTCGAAAAGACAATGGGTGCATTATGTAAGATCGGCCGCTCGCCGTTCGTCGACTGTCTGAATTTCGGACAGCCTGCCACGCAACCCGGCCTGTCCTTCATGGATACCCCGTTCTTCAGCCCCTGTTCGATCACAGGAATGGTGGCAGCCGGTGCGCAAATTACACTGTTTTCGATGGGCGTCTTTAATCCTTCGGGCAACCCGCTTGCCCCTACTCTCAAGGTGTGCGGCAACCCCGATACGGTCAGCCGATGGTCTGATGGAATCGATGTGGCGCTGGTCGATCTCTTAGAGGGGCGAATCAATCTCGACGCGGCGGGCGAGCGTGTAATGGAGGCGGTTCTCGGTGTGGCGGGCGGCGAACGCACGCACACCGAATCCTGGGGCGAGGGGCAGTTTATGATTCCCCGCGAGTTGCCAACGTTTTGATGCGGAGCGCGTGAGGTTAGACTTCCATCGTTTTGAGGGCCATACGCCAGAAACCGCTGTCTGGGTAATCTTCGGACCGCAGGCTTAAGGCTACCACTGCCATTCGTCCAAAACGCATCATCCAGCACTCACCAGCGCCCTCAGGTGCTGCTCCCAGCGCTGCAAGGCCTCCCGTTTCTCGTCCATATAGGTATGACGATCATAGTGCCGCGATTGCACGCCGCCAAGACCGTGCGACTGCAA
>VGHA01000204.1 GCA_016868375.1 Betaproteobacteria bacterium
CGCGAGATCGGTCGCAATGACCGGCACGGTGTAGGTACGGCCCCCACTTTCCGCTTCGTAGTTCTTAGCCACCTTGAAGCTCAGTACGCCAGCCTCGGAAATTTCGAACTGCGCCGAATCCGAACCGGATCCCAGGCTGTACTTGACGGGCCCCGCGTCGGTGGAGGCTACCTGTCCGACCACCTTGACGTTCTCGGCGACGGACAGTGCGGCGGTATTTACTACCGGCGCGGTGTTGTCGACCCGATATTCGCTGAAAACCTGATTTACCGCGGTGAGGACCAGAGGCTGTTTGCTCACATCACCGGTAACGGTCGCGCCATTCAAGCTGATTGAGGAAATCTTGAATGTCCCGTCGCCCGTCGGTGCATTGGCAGTAAAGACAAGCGATCTTTTGTCCGAGCTGATCGACTGGTAGGTGGCCGAGAACGGCTGCCCTGTGCCCACCACGAAGCTCACCTGAGGCGACCCCACAACCGTAACCGGCTCGCTCATGGCGAGTGTGAAGGTGACAGCTTCGCCCTGCTTTCCGACGTTGTTCTCACCGACAGAGTCGGTGGCAGTGAAGCTGCGGATGACCGGCGCGGTGACTGTTTGTACTGTGATCTGGTGGCTCACGGCACGACCCGCCCCATCAGTCGCAGTGAAAGTGACCTGGGCATCGGGTATGGATCCGAGCGAACCGGTAACCGCCCCTGTGTCTTTGTTGAGTTGCAGTCCCGCGGGGAGTGCCGGACTGACGGAGTAGGTCAGCTTGCCGAACGCTGTAGCGGCGCCGTCGGGATCGGAAAACCAAGGCGCAACTGTCGCGCCGGAAACAGGCTGATCGACCACGACGATAAAGGGCGCGGTGGGCGCCAGCGCGGTTTTGACCGGGTCTTCGTTAACATCCGTAACGCTGATCGCGACTGCTTTATCACTGGCGTTGTTGGCCGCATCCTTGGCGACCACCGTAAACTGATAGTTTGATTTGGACTCAAAGTTGGCGCTTGAAAGTAACCGAACGTCGCCAGTGCTCGAGTCGATTAAAAACGCGGACGCGTCACCAACCCCCGCCTTGAGACTGTACGTTGTGTTGCCTGTGCTGATGTCGGCCGTATCGGTTGAAATGACTTTGTAGACAACCGTGGCGGTCGGCGCGTTTTCAGCGATGCTGCCCGTGCCGAGCGACGTAATGGTTGGAGGCTGCTCGTCAAGATTGCGCACCGTGATGGCATAGGGGATGTCTGTGGTGTTGCCAACAGCATCGGTTGCTACAACAACGAAGTTGTACGACAGTTTCGCCTCGAAATTGGGTGCTGCGACTAGCTTGGCTTCGCCCGAGGATGGATTGATGCTGACCATCGCTCCATCACCCACGCCCGACTTAATGGACCAGGTGACCGCCGTGTCTTGACGATCCGATGCCGTAAACACGAACGTGCCCTGTGCATTATTCTCATCGATTGCCCCTGCCGGCAGGGTGCCGACACGCGGACCGCGGGTGTCAACCGCCTGAAAGTGTGCCGACACGGCTGAACTCGGATTGCCCGCGAGATCGGTGAATCTGCCGCTAGCGACGGATACCGTGACTCGGCCAGCGGCATCGCCTTCGAGATCAGCATCAGGGGCTACCGCAAGCTCGAAGATGTTGCCGCCTACAAGATTGACAGCGCCCGAGGCCTTTCCACCGGTGATCGTAACTTCATCCGCGGTGAGCCCGAACGAGCGTTCTGATGCGGTGATGCGGAACAAAATGTTGCCGGCGCTTCGACCGACGATTGCCGCAGCGGTCGTGTCGCTGGCAACCGCACTGGGACTGCTGGCGTCGTAAACAAGCTGACCGCTGCGTTCAACAGTATTCCCACCCGCAGTATCCGCTGCAGAAAGCTTCACGATATAGGTGCCGACCGCCTCGGTGAGCGGGTCGGAAAGAACGAGCGTCTGGTCTGCGCCGGTTCCAACGGCGCTGTAGGACTTAACGACGGCGCTCGTAGTCGCGTTGATTACCTGCACGGTTACCGGAAGATTGCTGCTCGCAGCAAATGAGATGGTCGGTGATGCCAGGTTGGTTCTACCGTCCCCTTTGACGCCCGTATCGCTAGCTTCGGTGAGCGTCCAAGCGGTGAGCGTGGGCACGACCGTACCGATGCTGATATCGCGCTTGGCTGCGGCAGAGTCAGACGTCGTGTTGCCCGCCGCGTCGGTCGCTTTGGCAATGATGGTCTCGGCCCCCTGACCCATGGCCTTGATGTCAGCAGGCGTGAGCTTGTAGGACCAGTTCTTGTTGGAATCGGCCGTGACTGAGCGAACGTTGGCTGGCACCACCTCTTGCTTGGTGACTGGATCATACTTAGCCTCTCCGAGCCTCAGACCGACCCTCACACCCGCTTCGCTTGCGGTACCCGAGACAACGATCTCCGAACCGGCGACATTGTCCAGGATCGTCTTGAATTCCACTGCATTGATCTTGTCATCACCCGCCACCTGAGAAATGGTGACCGTGGGCGCCTGCCTGTCGACTGGCTGTGCCTCGGCCGACAGGGGGGCCAGGTTGGACTTGCCCTGGGTGCCAGTGACCGGAATATCAGTTACGGCATCTGCTTTCAACTGCACGGTGATGTTCGTTGCGTCTGACGGAGGGTCAACGATGAACGAATACACCTGCCCAGCTGACACAGTCGTGAGCGATCCGGGGATACCACCAATGACGGTAAGGTCGGAGAGGTCAAAACCATTCACCCGTTCGCTGAACGAGATCGTGTAGGTTACAGGGCCAGTTGCGATACCCGGAGTGTTGTCGACAATGATCGCCGTAGGCGCAGCGTCAACGCTAACGTCGAGTTCCGGGCTTGCGGCGGCAGGCGCGTTGCCGGCCAGGTCGGCGAACGCAGTGCCGACCGATACTTTGGCGGCTCCCTGGGTCGTCGGGGCGGTGAAGTCTATCGTGAAGGCGATCTGACCGTTGCCCAGCGCAATTGGCGCACTGAGGGTGCCTAAAACGCTTCCAGCAGGGTTAAGTATGTCGTCCTTGGTGAACCCCTCCACCGCTTCAGACAACGTAATCGTCAAGGTGGACTTACCACCTGGAGCCATGGCGCCAACGCTGTTGCTAATCAGCGCCTTAGGCGGGGTGAGATCAACCACCACGACAGCGGCAGCTGAGAGTTCGCTGACGTTACCTGATTTGTCAACAATCTGAGCCTGTAGCGAATGGCTACCTTCAGACAGGGGGAACGCCGAGACCACCACGTTCTTGTAACTGACTGCGAGATCCGCCTCGGTGATGGTTGCGCTGCCAATCTGAACGCCACCTTCAATCAAGCGGATGACATCTCCCACCACCACCGCCTTACCGTCGGTAGTTTGGGTATTAAGCGACACCTTGACTTCCGGTGTTACGGAGCGTGACCGTGCCGCGACGGACAGAACAGGTTTGTCAGGCGCAATCTTGTCGAGCACCTGCGACTGAACGTTACTGATACCGCCGATGCTCGACGTGGCGTTGATCGCCGACACCGCCTCGGCCAACGAGACTCGCGACTCAAGCGGAACATTGACGCCCTTAAAAGCACTATTCAGGACGTTGACGTCGTCAAGCCTCAGGCTTTGACCACTTGCTTCCTGAATAGTAGCCGCGATGGTCGACGCGAGGTTCGCCACCACCTTGGCGGCCGCTGCGGTGTCAGAGGCCCCAAGCGCGACGACTGTTGCCACGTTGGCCGCAGCTTTCTGAACGGCTAAGGCCGCTGCCTGATCGTTGGCGCTGGCCGTCGACTTCACCGACAGGGGATCGAAGTTAAGAAGGCTGCCACCCGTAGCGACGGACTCGGGCAGGCCCAGGGTGGCCGCCACCTGGTTGGCCGCTGCCTGAATCGCGGCTTGACTCGGGGTGCTTGTGCCCGATTTTTCAATGACCGCCTGGACCAGCGTGGTAAGCGGATTGATGGTGGTGGACCCCACGGGCGCTTTGAGAGGCGACGTGTTGGGCAGACCGGTGTCGATGTTGACGCCGCCCACTGCGATGATCGTGCCCTTGGGAGCTGTGCTTGGCAGAAAGAAGCGACCCGCCGCGTCGGTTACCACCCCAGCGATGATTTCGGACGCCTCGTGCACGCCGTTATTGTTGGCGTCGACATAGATCTGCGCGCCACGGATGTAGCCGTCGGCAACAACACCCTGCGAGATGCTGAATGAAGCAGCGTCATTGCCAGCTTCGTCCTGAAGCGTGAGAGCACCATCACCCGCCGCATCGGTATAGCCGAGTGCGAGCTTGATGTTTCCAGTCGGGATGAATCCCTGCGCAAAGGTAAGAATTACCTTGTTACCTTCGATCTTGATCGAATCAGGGACAGTTGCCGCAGCATCGTTGATCGCCACCGTAAAGGCAGTTCGCTGTGGCGGCGCTTTTGCATCAAGGGTGCTGTCAAACGTCAGCGTAACAGTGCTGGCGGTGCTGCTTACCGCAGTGGAAACGAGTTGTGGCGGCGTGGTGTCCGGCGGCGGTCCGGCCGGCGCGCTCGCGTCTGAAGAGCCGCTGGCACGCGCAATGAGGGCACCAGCGCCAATCAGGATGCCTCCAACGACAGGCGCAGAGAGCCCTGCCGCTCCCGCTGCCGTGCCCGTGCCCGCTTCAGCCCCCTGCCCGGTCGTTTGTGCTCCGGCCGATGTTGACGCCTGCGCGAACAAAACCGGTTCTTCGGACAACTGCCCCGCTTCAAGGGTCGCTGGCGCCGGGATGGGAGAAAAATCGAGCGCTAGCTGAGGCTCGATGTCATCCGACTCTTCGCGGCGCCAAACGCGAGAAAGAGAACCTGTCTGCTTGGGCACTGATGAAACGGCTGTAACCAGCGTCTCAGGCAACGCGAGGAGCGCTTCTGGCAGCGGGCGCTGGGCGTCTGCCAAAGCGTTGCGACCGGCCCGGCCTGTCCCGCCAGCCGAATTAGACGGCGCCCGCCGAAGTTCGCTTGAAGGGCTGATCGGTTCGGGGCTCTTCGCTACCAGGTCTGCGCCAGGCGCAGCAGTGGAAGGGGTCTTGGACGCTTGGGGAAAGTCAGACATGACGAGGCTCCGGATCAACTCAGGCTGGAAATAGGGGGGCCATAAGACGGCTGAGGTTCATGCAGTGATCAAACGCAAAACCCAGTGGCTGTTCAACGGTAAAAGGCAGGTGGGCGTAATCAACGCAACGAACTGAAACACGCAAGGGAGACGTTTGCTGGAGCAAAGAAAAACACCCAAGGAACATTTTGGGGGGATTCGAGCCGAGACTTCGCCTATGATGCCACGGTTGCTGGAGAATGTTGAGACTTTATGCCGCATGCGGCCACCGAGACCGTATTCAAACTTTTTTGCCCTATGCGATTTCGTTCCGCGTAAGGTCGTTTAAGATTTCTCGCACCCTTGTCGCGCGGTAGAACGATCAAGCTCGTTAGACCCCGCCCAACGCTGAATCCTGCTCCCGATACCATGCAGATCGAACAAATCAACCTTCAGTACAACCGCCTGGAAGACCGCCTCATCGTTCGCATCGGCATCTCGAGCCACCAGGAACTTCGGTTCTTCATGACCCGGTTGCTCACCGTCGAGCTGCTGAAGGTGATCGGCACCCAGCGCTCGGATGCGGGAACGCGGTTCGCTGAAGAGCTTGGTGCGCCCACGCTCGACCCGCAGGTTGCGCGCGAATTCGCCGACCAGAAGGCGATGTCGGGTGTATCGCTTGAGAAGCCTTATGAGGGCGAAGGCCGAAAGGCAGTTTTCGGCGAGCGGATTCCGCTGATCAGCGCCATGTCCTGGGGCCGGCAGAATGACGTCACCACGTTCACCTTCAAAACTGTAACGGGAGAGCAGTTCACGCTTAACTGCAACGCGTCGTTACTGGTTGGGTTCGAGCAGCTGCTGCGTCGGTTAAGTGCAACCGCCAACTGGGCGATCGAGGCGGCCATTGCAACGCCGTCCATTCCCCAGGCAGCGCCCGCTCCTGCGGTGCCGCCCCAGTCAATGCACTAACGCAAACGATTGGCTCGCGGGACGCATTGAAGCCCCGAACAATCGAGACGGTGCACCAGCACTCGCTCAATCTTCCTCAAGCGTTATCGAGCCTTTCACGCCCGGCGGTACCCGCCAGCCCGGGTTTTGAAACGTCACTCTTATTTCCACCAGCCCGCTGGCTGGGTCAATGCCCGGAGACA
>VGHA01000205.1 GCA_016868375.1 Betaproteobacteria bacterium
ACTGATGCGCTCACTTGACTTTGGAGAAACCTGGCAGCGATTCGACAAAGTTCAGCCGCATGGAACGCTGATGGCGGTCAGCCCCCACCCTACTGATCGCAAACAGGTGTATGTTGCCGCCCGCTATGGCGAAGTCTTTGGCACCCGGGACGAGGGCGACAGTTGGTTCGAGTTGCCGCTGTCTGGCATTCAGCACGTCTACGGCATGGCCTGCGGGTAAGCCACATCCGACGTATCCAGGAGTTTGCAGATGAAATCGGCCGAAGCACTCTGGCCGCGCGTTATGTCAAAACCCTGGCGAAAGCCCCCGATAACGACGCGCTGCTTCAGCTCTACGCGCTGTACAAACAGGCGAGCGTGGGCGATGTCTCGGGCGATCGACCCAGTCTGATGGATCCGGTGGGACGCGCCAAATACGATGCCTGGACCGCATGCCGCAGCATGACAGCCGCCGATGCCATGGCCGCGTATGTGGCACTCGTCGAAAAGCTGAAGGCGCGCGAGGCGTAAGGGCTGCGGGTCGAATCCGATCGGTGCGGCGTTCCACGCGCGCCCCGTCAGCCCGAGCGGGCGACGCGTATGATTCGGCACCGAGCCACTCCACTGCCAGCCCCATGAAAAGACCGCCCTCTCGGTCTCCCGCGCCCCCCACTCGCTCCTCTCAGCCTCGCACACGGCCTTTCGCCAAAGCCCCCTCGGCTGCACCAGCGCCGTCTGGAGCTGACCAGCCCAGACTCTCCAAGCGGATGAGCGAACTCGGTTTATGTTCGCGACGCGAAGCAGACGAGTGGATTGAAAACGGCTGGGTGAAGGTCGATGGTCAGGTCATCAGCACACTTGGCGCGCGCATCTCGCCCAACGCCCGCATCGAGATTGACCCGGCCGCCGCACGACACCAGAGCGAGCAGGTCACCATCCTGCTTCATAAGCCGATTGGTTATGTGTCGGGCCAGGCCGAAGATGGCCATCAGCCTGCAATCGTATTGATACGCCCCGAGAACCGCTGGTCTGGCGACACTTCTCCAGTGCAGTTCAAACCCAGTCACCTGCGTGGTCTTGCGCCTGCCGGCCGACTTGATATTGATTCGACCGGATTGCTTGTGTTCACACAGGATGGAAGGGTGGCCAAGCGGCTGATCGGACAGGATACCGAAGTTGAAAAAGAGTATCTGGTTCGCGTGGAAGGATCGTTGTCCGAGCAGGGCATGAAACTTCTGCAACACGGCCTCGAACTCGATGGCGTCAAGCTGAAGCCAGCCAGGGTGTCCTGGCAAAACGAGCACCAGCTTCGCTTCGTGCTGCGCGAGGGACGTAAGCGGCAGATCCGGCGAATGTGCGAGCTGGTGGGTCTGGTTGTAACGGGCCTCAAGCGGGTTCGAAGCGGCAGCGTTCCGCTTGGACCCATGCCACCTGGCCAGTGGCGCTATCTTCGAAAGGACGAGCGGTTTTGACCGTATCCACCCAACCTGGCGCAGGCGCTGAACCCGCGACGCGAGCACCTGTCGTGGCATGGACTGAAAACGGCGAATCGCGGTTCGCGCGCTGGCAGTCCGAACGCGGCAGCCCGCCGCCGAAAACCGTGATCACAACCGATGATCGCATGACCGCCGACGACGCCTATGGACTCGCCTGTCAGGGCATGGCCATGCTTTGGCGCAGCGACTTCCAGAATGCGCGTCAGCTGCTGATCGCGCTCGGCACACGTGCCGACCGAAAATCCGCCCAGCACCTGGCAGCAATACGGCGATCCCAGCCCGGGCCTGACACGTTCAATCGGATCCGTCAGATTCGCGCGCAGCGTGCCCGAACACTGGGCATGCTCCTGATCGAGCTCGATAGCGACTATCGAAGTGCGCTGCGACGTGCACCCGATGTCACCGAAGCCTGCCTGCACGCCTATGGCCCCTCCCAGGGTCCCATGGTCGTGTCACTGCGCGAGTTGACCGGGGTGATCGGCGCCTACCAGTGGGCCTCGCGCGGCATCGAGCTGTCAGCGCTGGGCGGTCGCATCCATCCGCACTATGGTGTGTTCGCGCCAACCCGCTCCGAATACGTTGATCTGGTGGCTCGCGCGCCCTCGCCCGCAAACGCGGCTCATATCGACACCGCAATCGACATTGGCACGGGCACTGGCGTGCTGGCGGCTGTGCTCGCTCGTCGAGGCTTGAGGCGCGTTATCGGAATTGACACTGATCCGCGCGCCATCGCATGCGCGATCGACAATATCGAGCGACTGGGCCTGTCGAATCGGGTTCAGATACAACACGGCGCATTCTTCCCGGATGGGCACGCGTCGCTGATCGTCTGCAATCCTCCATGGGTGCCCGCCCGACCGGGCTCACCGCTCGAGCGCGGCATCTACGATGAGGGGTGCGCCATGCTGCGAGGCTTCCTTGACGGGCTCGCCGCTCACCTGACGCCCGACGGAGAAGGCTGGCTGATTCTGTCCGACCTGGCCGAGCATCTGGGTCTTCGCACCCGCGAGACGCTGCTGCAGTGGATCGATGCAGCGGGCCTCGAAGTGGCCGGGCGCCTGGACACCCGTCCGAACCACCCACGGTCCTCAGACAGCAACGATCCGCTGCAGGCCGCACGGCGCGCAGAGCTTACCTCGCTGTGGCGCTTGAAGCGGAAGCGCCCTGATCCGTCGCTGACGTAATCGATCCCATCGCCCGCGCCACCAGAACTTCTGCGAGCGCATCATCGCCCACGATCACTTCGGCATGCTGGTCGGCGCTGATCTGATCGGCTTCATCATCGCTGCCGCCATGCACCAGAATCCGAATCGCAGGATTCAATGCCCGCGCAACCTCGCACATCCGTTGTACCGAAACCGGGTCGGACACGGTGATCAACAGCACCGCAGCTTCTCGCACATGCGCCTGTATCAGCGCATCCGGCTCCGCCGGATCGCCCCAGACCACGGCTACGCCCTGCTCGCGCAGCGCCTCAACCCGTTCGCGCTGGTCATCGGTCAGCACAAACGGAACACCCTGCTCGCGCAACAATGCGGCGACGCGCTGGCCTACGCGATCCCACCCCACCAACACCACCTGGTTTGACAAAAACCGGCGATCGGTATCGATGGGCAGCTCTGCCAGCGGACTTTCACGCGGATCTTGTCGGCGAGCAAGGTCTGCCATCCAGGGTTGCCGCATGAGCCATTGCTGAATCGGTCCGGTGGCACGAAACACAAGCGGGTTCAATGCGATCGACAGCAGCGCGGCCGCGAGAATAAGGTTTTGCCCCTCCTTGGGCAATAACCCCAGGCTGACACCCAGGCCTGCCAGAATGAACGAGAACTCACCGATCTGAGCAAGGCTGGCACCCACGGTCAGCGCCGAGTTAAGCGGATAGCGAAGCGCGAGCACAAGCAGCATGGCAGCCAGGGTTTTGCCGACCACGACGATCAGTACGGTGGCCAACACATGCAGCGGCATGTCGATCAGCACAGCCGGATCGAACAGCATTCCGACCGATACAAAGAACAGCACCGCGAAAGCATCCTGGAGCGGTAGCGTCTGCTCAGCGGCGCGCTGACTGAACTCCGATTCGCGCAACACCATTCCGGCAAAAAAAGCGCCCAGCGCAAACGACACGCCAAACAGCGCCGCCGACCCGTACGCAATCCCCACCGCAGCGGCCACCACGCACAGGTTGAACAGCTCACGCGATCCTGTTCGGGCAACGTGCCAAAGCAGCCGCGGGAAAAGTCGACGGCCCACAATCAGCATGAACGCGATGAATGCCCCGACCTGCGCAAGCGTTCGGAACAATTCAAGCCAGAGGTTGGTCTCGGCGGGCGCGCCTGCGCTGCCCGACTCGCCACCCAGCAGCGGCGCCAACGCCGGCAGCAATACCAGCACCAGCACCATCGCAAGGTCTTCGACCACCAGCCAGCCAATCGCGATCCGGCCGTTGGCGGAATCGGACTGATGTTACGACTCGAGCGCCTTCACGAGCACCACCGTACTCGCCACCGATAGCGCCACCCCAAAGACCAGTGCAGCCCCGGGGGTCCAATCCCACAGCCGCGCCATCCCGTAGCCCATTGCAGTGGCCACCCCCATTTGCACCACGGCGCCGGGCAGCGCCACTTTTCGGACCAGTTTCAGATCATCGAGCGAGAAGTGCAGACCGACGCCGAACATCAGGAGCATCACGCCAATTTCAGCCAGCTGCGCAGCGATCTGTGCATCGGCCACAAAGCCCGGTGTGGCGGGCCCGATTGCAATGCCTGCGAGCAGATAGCCGACCAGGGCCGGGAAGCCCAGTCGCGCCGCGATAAAGCCAAACACCAGGGCAAGGCCGAAACCCGCTGCTAGCGTGGTGATCAGAGTGACGGTATGGGGCACGTTGAATTCAGAGGTTGGATCAAGGATTTCGCCTCAAGGCGAGTCAGGGAAATTTGGTCGACCAGGCTGAACACTTTAGACTTGCTGCTGGATTAATCACTGCGTAGCCCTCAAGGGCGCACGCTTTTTTATGGAAATACTGCTGCTGCTTGCATTGGTTTTACTCAACGGCATCTTCGCGATGACCGAAATCGCGCTGATCACCTCGAAGCGGGCAAAGCTTCAAAAGGCTGCGGAGGCGGGCGACTCCTCCGCCCAACTCGCCCTGACCCTGGGCGAAGACCCCAACCGGTTCCTGTCCACCATCCAGGTCGGAATTACCTCGATTGGCGTACTGAGCGGTATTGTCGGTGAGGCCGCGCTGGCGCGGCCGCTGGCTGACTCTCTTCAGGCCATCGGGCTCAGGCCGCCCTACTCCGACTACCTGGGCACCGGCATTGTGGTGGTGCTGGTCACCTATTTTTCAATCGTGCTGGGCGAGTTGGTCCCCAAGCGGCTGGGTCAGTCCAATCCTGAAGGGGTTGCGCGGCTGATGGCCAAGCCGATTGCCGGCCTGTCGGTCCTGACCCGTCCGTTCGTCCGCCTTCTATCGGTTTCGACCGCGTTTGTGTTGAAGATGCTGGGGGTTGCTGAGCGAACTCAGCCCGAGGTCACCGCCGAAGAAATTCAGGCGGTGCTGGCCGAGGGCACCGAGGCAGGTCTGATTGAAAGCCAGGAACACGCGATGTTGAAGAACGTGTTCCTGCTGGATGACAGGCAAATCGCCTCGCTGATGGTGCCCCGAGCCGACATTGTTTATCTCGATCAGGACGCCCCCCTGACCGAATCGCTTCACCTGATCGAAAGCTCAGATCACGCACGCTACCCGCTGGTGAAAGGGGGCCTCGACAACGTCATGGGCGTGGTCAATGCACGTAAGCTGCTCTCCAAAATTGCCGGAGGCGCCTCGCCAGACCTGACCTTGGGCCTGGAGGAAACCCTCTACGTTCCCGAGACGCTTACCGGCATGGAATTGCTCAATAACTTTCGCACCTCAGGTCGGCAACTGGCTTTTGTAGTGGATGAGTATGGCGAAGCACTCGGGCTGGTCACCCTGAAGGATCTGATTGAGGCCATTACCGGCGAGTTCAAACCGCGCGACCCCACGCAGTCGTGGGCCGTCCAGCGTGACGATGGCACCTGGCTTCTGGACGGCCACATCCCGATCCCGGAGTTGAAAGATCGGTTGCGATTTGCATCGGTACCCGATGAGGAAAAGGGTCGGTACCACACGCTGAGCGGCATGTTCATGCTGCTAAGTGGCAAGCTGCCCAGGGAGGGCGACAAGGTGTTCTGGGAGGGCTGGGAGCTTGAAATCCTGGACATGGACCGCAACACCATTGATAAGGTGCTCGCGAAGCGGGTTGATATCGAGGACTGAAGCGACGCCCGACGTGCGTTCCGCTTAATCGAACCATAGCCGACCCCGCCAAAACCTGACGGCTACACTCAAAACCGTCACCAGCACCTTTCCGGGTGCCGCTCGACTGCTCGCTCGGGATCGAGCTCTGCTGGAACTCGCCCGCGATCCTGCCGTCCTGATTGTGTCTGACACATAGGAGCCCCCGATGCCATCCGTCTCGCCCCACCGCATGCTGACGCGCTTTTTCGGCGCGGCCCTTCTTGCCGGCGCCGCCGCCCTCGCCAGGGGTTCTGTCCAGCCTGGGATTGCTCGTCTCTGACCTGAAAAGCGATTTCAGCGCCACCTGCCTCGAACGTCCGCCCGCTTACGATCTCACTCGGGTCAAAAGCACGTTTGAG
>VGHA01000206.1 GCA_016868375.1 Betaproteobacteria bacterium
GTGAGCCCAACTGCTCCGATCACTTCGGTAAACGTTCCGTCGCTGATGCCCAGCGTGACCCGCTGCCGGCGAAGCGGCGGACCGTCTGCCGAGCTATTGGCCAGATGGATGTCAGCAATACGCGAGCGCAGCGGGGCCGCACCGGGCCCGGATGGCGCGTTTGCGCCTTGCGCGCCTGGCGCGGCGGCAGCGGGGCTGGGCGACACGCCGGCGGCTTCCGCGACATCGGCTGGGTTCGCAGGCCGGAAGCGCAGCGCGAGGTTGGGTATCCGCAGCGCGGACTCTCTACGCGCGATTTCGATCTGAACATTCGCCGTCATGCCTGGCAGCAACAGGCCATCTTCGTTGCGCGTTGCTAAAACCACGTTGTAGGTGACCACGTTCTGCTCGATCTTCGGATTGAGCCGGATCTGTCGGACAGTGGCAGTGAAGGCGCGCTCGCCCAGGGCGTCGACCCGAAAGCGCGCCGGCATGCCAATCGAGAGCATGGCGACATCTGCCTCGGCAACGTTGGTGTCGATCTGCATGTCGCGCAGATCTCGCGCGATCAGGAACAAGGTTGGCGTCTGAAAACTTGCCGCGACCGTTTGTCCGACATCAACGCTGCGCGCAATCACCACGCCATCAATGGGAGATCGAATCGTCGTGTAGGCGAGGTTGGTCCGTTCTCGGGCCACCTGCGCCTCAATCGCCCGGACCCTGGCCTGGGCGAGTTCGACCGCCTGGCGCTCATCCTCGACCTGGGCAGCAGAGATAAATCCCCGCGCCGCGAGCCCTTCGCTGCGCTCAAGCTTTCGACTCGCGACCGACAACTGCGTTTTCATTTCCTGCAGATTGGCCTCGAGCTGGGCGATCTGGGCCTCGATCAATGACGGGTCGAGCTCGGCCAGCAGTTCGCCCGCGCGAACGGGTTGATTGAAATCGACCAGCACGCGTCGGATACGCCCTGAAATCTGGGTGCCAACATTCACCAGCACCACCGGGTTCAGGGTTCCGGTGGCGGCAACGTTTTGCTGGATTCGGCCGCGGTCAACGCTTGCAAACCGATAGCGCTCGGCCGGCGCCTCTGGCGTGGTGTCGCTCGCCAGAAACCATACGATCGCGCCACCAAGCAGGGCGATCAGCAAAGCAATCAGGACGGGGCGGCGCATGGTGGAGAACGATACGGTCGCGGTGGAAGGGGGCAGGTCAGCAGCGCTCCGACGGTCTGACCGCGGAGATGGATGAGGGACTTGGCTGATGCGGGGTCGTGGATTATCGTCGATCAGGAGATAACGCAGGGGGCTTGCGGGAATTCGCATTCGGCGGCGACAATCCCTGTGATTGGGTGAAGTTAGTTTTTTCACACTGCCCCGCTGACTTCCATTCCCTGAACGCACAGAATCCAACGCCTGGAGGTGACACTTGAAGTCCCGTCTTAATGTCAATGGGTCGGTTCGAGAGTTCGAAGCCGATCCCGCTACGCCGCTGTTGTGGGTCCTGCGAGAGCAGCTGGGCCTGACCGGCACCAAATACGGCTGCGGCATCGCCGCCTGCGGCGCCTGCACCGTTCACATCGATGGCGTTCCAACCCGCAGTTGTGTTCGGCCGGCCTCCACCGTCGGCGCCAACGAAAAGGTGGTCACGATCGAGGGGCTCTCGCCTGACGCCTCGCATCCAGTGCAGAAAGCATGGGTGGCGCTTGATGTGCCGCAGTGCGGTTACTGCCAGAGCGGGATGATCATGGCGGCGGTTGCGCTGCTGCGCGACAAGCCCAAGCCCACCGATCGCGACATCGATGAGGCGATGACCAACATCTGCCGTTGCGGCACCTACAACCGCGTGCGCGCTGCAATCAAAGTCGTCGCCGAAGGAGGCAACCCGAGGGTTGCTGGCCTGGCAATTCAACATGCCGATGGGAGCGTCACATGAGCGAACAACTCACGCTTTCGCGCCGCCAGTTTCTGGTCAGCTCCGCCGCGGGCGGCTTAAGTCTCGCCTTCCATCTGCCGTTTGCGTCGGATGCGAGCGCGCAAGGCGCTGCTACGCCCGAAGTCAACGCCTGGGTGGTCATCAAGTCCGACGATACGGTCATTGTGCGTATCGCACGGTCGGAGATGGGCCAGGGCACGCTCACCGGCCTCGCGCAGATGGTGGCCGAAGAGCTCGAATGTGACTGGGCGAAGGTCACGACCGAACAGCCCACGCCCGGTGAAAATCTCGCCCGCAAGCGCATCTGGGGCAATTTCTCAACCGGGGGCAGTCGCGGCATTCGTGAATCCCAGGACTACGTTCGCAAAGGTGGCGCTGCCGCCCGGATCATGATGGTCCAGGCCGCCGCCAACGAATGGGGCGTCCCAGCGGCACAGTGCCGCGTCAGCAAGGGCGTCATTTCGCACGCAGCAAGCGGGCGCAGTACGTCCTACGGCAAAGTTGCCGCGGCGGCAGCCAAGCTCAGCCCGCCCACTGACATTTCGCTCAAAGATCCGAAGGACTGGCAGATTCTGGGCAAGCGCCTGGCACGGCTCGATACCGCCGACAAGGTCAACGGCAAGCAGGTGTATGGCGCTGACCTCACGATGCCCGGCATGCTGAACGCCGCAATTCGCAAATGCCCCGTGTTCGGCGGCAAGCTGGTCAGCTTTGACGCGGCAGCCATTGAAAAGCGTCCCGGCGTTCGCAAGGTGGTCAAGGTTCACGACGACACCGTGGCGGTGGTGGCCGACACCTGGTGGCAGGCCAAGACCGCGCTCGATGCGTTGCCCATCCGCTGGGATTTCGGTCAGCACGCCAACGCCTCCAGCGAATCGTTTGCCAAGGTGATGCAGGCCGGGCTGGACGCAGCCGATGCGGTGGTGGGTAACAGCAATGGCGATGCTCGCGCGGCGATTTCATCTGCCGCACGTCGCATCGAGGCGGTGTATTCCTATCCGCATCAGAACCATGCCTGCATGGAGCCCATGAACGCGGTGGCGCGGTTTACCGCCGGGCGTTGCGAAGTCTGGACCCCCACGCAGAACGGCGAGGCCGCGCTTGCTGCTGCCTCGGAAGCGTCGGGTTTACCGGCTGCGCAGTGCGAGGTTTACAAGATCAACCTTGGCGGCGGATTTGGCCGCCGCGGCGCGGTTCACGACTGGGTACGGCAGGTGGTGGCCATTGCCAAGGAAATGCCTGGCACACCGGTGAAGCTGCTCTGGAGCCGCGAAGAGGACATGCTGCACGGTCGATTCCATCCGGTCACGCAGTGCAAGCTCACCGCAGGGCTTGATGCGTCAGGCAACGTCACTGGCCTGCACATGCGCATCTCCGGACAGTCGATTCTGGCGGGTGTGTTCCCTCAGAACATCAAAGACGGCAAGGATCCCGTGGTGTTCCAGGGCCTGAACAATGGCGGCGGTGAAGCGATGATCGGTTACAGCTTCCCGAACCTGCTCATCGACCATGCGATGCGTAACCCGCATGTGCCGCCGGGCTTCTGGCGGGGCGTGAACCTGAACCAGAACGCGATCTACCTCGAGTGCTTTATCGACGAGGTGGCCGTGGCAACGGGGCAGGATCCCCTGGCGCTGCGCCGCAAGCTGATGACGCAGCACCCCAAACACCTGGCGGTGTTGAACGCAGTGGCAGAGCGTACGGGATGGGGTAAAACCGCGGCGGATATCAACGGTCAGAAGGTGTTCCGAGGCCTCGCGCAGACCCACGGTTTCGGCAGCTATGTTGCAGCGTGCGCCGAAGTGTCGGTCAATGCTGACGGCGAGTTGCGTGTGCATCGGATTGTGGCGGCAACCGACTGCGGTCATGCGGCCAATCCGCAGCAGATCGAAGCGCAGATCGAAGGCTCGTTTGTGTACGGATTGTCGGCGCTGTTTGGCCAGTGCACCGTGAAGGATGGGCGTATCGAGCAGGCTAACTTCGACTCGTATCCGGTGGTGCAGATGCGGCACATGCCCAAGGTGGAAAGCATCGTCATGCCCTCGGGCGGTTTCTGGGGGGGCGTGGGCGAGCCCACCATCGCGGTGGCCGTGCCGGCTGTGATGAACGCCATCTATGCGGCCACTGGTAAGCGGATTCGTCATCTGCCGCTTGCCGGGCAGAGCCTCAAGCGCGCTTAGACGGATGGGAGAGGGGTCCGACAGCGCCGGCGTGGTGATGTGTGCGCAGCGGACCCCGCCCAGACTGGGGCGGTTGCTCCGCTGGGTATCGATCACCTGCCGGACCGTGGCTGTGTTTTTGGTTGCTGCGGGCGCGGCAAACCTTTCAAAAGACGTGGCCGCGGAGCCGGTCATGCCGCGTCCGTCGGACGTTGCCCCGGGCGACCCCGTACGCGGGCGCGCGCTGGTGGCCGACCGTCAGCAGGGGCTTTGCCTGCTGTGCCATAGTGCGCCTGTGGGCGATCCGCGCCAGCAGGGTAATCTTGCGCCGCCGCTTGATGGAATCGGCAGCCGGCTTAGTGAAGATCAACTTCGACTGCGCATCCACGACTCGCGGCGCATCAATCCCGAGTCTCTGATGCCAGCCTATGGTGTAGCCGATCCGGCACCCGCGGTGGCCGCACCCTGGCGGGGTAAACCCATCTTCAACCCCCAACAGGTTGAGGATGTGGTGGCGTGGCTTGCGACCCTGAAGTGATCGGAGGATTCCGTGAAAGAGCAGTCTCAACAACCAGGGGTTTCGGCGGATAGCGTCTCACGCAGACGGCTTCTTGGCGTGACGCTGGGCGCAGTGGTTCCCGCCGGCCTGATGGCTGGCCCAGCGGCTGCGACCACCGTCAGCGCCAGTGGGGCGGGTGATGCCGCGCCTTCGCTTGATGCTGCGATTCGCGCCTTCACCGGTGGTGCGCCCGTTCGGGCCGGTAAGGTCCGTGTAGCGATCGCGCCGCTGGTCGACAACGGCAACACGGTTCCGCTGTCGGTGTCAGTCGACCACCCGATGCGACCTGATGACCATGTCACGGCCATTGCCGTGTTCAGCGAGCGCAATCCGCAGCATGAAGTGGCGAGTTTCGGCCTGGGCCCGCGCAATCCTGTTGCGAAGGTGTCTACCCGGATTCGACTTGCCACCTCGCAAAAAATGGTCGCGGTCGCCCGACTGTCCGATGGCACCTACTGGTCGGGTGAGATCGATGTGATCGTGACCCTCGCCGCCTGTATTGAGGACTGACCCCATGTCAGCGAGAACCCTGATCGACATGCCGCGTCGGGTCCGCCGCGGCGAGGCATTCGAGATTCGCGCCATGATTGGCCATCCCATGGAAACCGGCTATCGCCGCGGCGCTGACGGTGATCGTTTGCCACGCGATATCCTCACGGAATTTGGTTGTGTGTTTGATGGTGAGCCCGTGTTCAGCGCGAAACTCTACCCAGCCATTTCCGCCAACCCGTTTCTGTCGTTCAGCATGACGGCCGATCGCAGTGGCGAATTGGTGTTTCGCTGGCGTGGCGATCGTGGCTTCTCGCACACCGAGCGGGTCAACCTGGTCGTCGAGTGAACTTCACTCGTTTTCGCGCGATGTCGGCAGGCCTCGCAGCAATGATCGCGGTGCTGCTTGTTGGTCTGTGTGCCGTCGACGTCGTCGCACAGTCCGACAAGCCAAGGCGTTCCGGCTTCGACTTCATGAGCGCTGCCACCCAGGCGTTGCAGCGTGATGATGAGCAGAATCCGGTGATGTTGTGGGTCAAGGATGGCGCGCGGCGATGGAACGATGTCTCCGCGGGGTTCGCCTGCGCGGGGTGTCACGGCGAGGCCCAGCAATCCATGCGCGGGGTGGCTGCGCGCTATCCGGCCTGGGATGAGCAGCTGGGTGCGCCCGTGAATCTGCAGCGCCGAATCAATCTGTGCCGGGAACGCCATCAGCAGCAGCCGCCGCTGGGTTCCGAAGATGATGCGATGCTCGCGCTCGAGTCGTTTGTGGCGCTTCAGTCACGTGGTGTGCCGATCGCCCCGCCTGCAGCGGACCCCCGGCTTGCGGCCGCGCTCGAGCGGGGCTCGCAGATGTATTCCTCTCGGATCGGCCAACTCGCCTTGTCTTGCGCTCAGTGTCATGACCAGCTCGCCGGGGG
>VGHA01000207.1 GCA_016868375.1 Betaproteobacteria bacterium
ATCAGCGCGCTCGCCATGTTGCCGCCACCTATGAAGACAATCCGCATTAGAACTCTCCGTGATCCGTTAATCGCGCCGCAGGAACTGTCGCGGGCGCAGGCCCATCAGAACGAGGGCGGTCAGATAAAGGCCCGCCGCGCCAGCAAGGATCGACAAGACCAGCGCCACCCGAATCATTGGCGAGGATTGCAGACTGATCCAGTCGAACCGGGGCACGATGAACCACAACAGCGCGCCCATTGCCGCCGCGGCAATGAGCACCTTGAGCATGAGCGCGACCCAACCCATCTCGGGTCGATAGGTACCGTTTCGAAGCAGACCCCGCAGCAGCAGGGCAGCGTTGACCCACGCCGCCACCGAGATCGACAGCGCGAGCCCAGCATGCTGCAGCCAGGGCACGAAGGCGAGATTGAGGAGCTGTGTGGCAGCCAGAACGACGAGCGCGATTTTGACTGGTGTCCGGATGTCCTGTCGCGCGTAAAAGCCTGGCGCCAGCACCTTGACAGCGATCAGACCCAACAGACCCGCTGAGTAGGCGAGCACCGCCTGACGCGTCATGGCGACATCGTTCGCATCAAAACGTCCGTAATGAAAGAGGAGGGCTGTTAACGGCTCGGCCATCAGCGCGAGCCCCACCATCCCGGGCACGGACAGGACCACGCACAGGCGAAGGCCCCAGTCGAGCAGGCGGCTGTATTCCTGCGTGTCGTTGCTCTGACTGGCGCGAGCGAGCGATGGCAGCAGCACCGTGCCGAGCGCAACACCCAGCAGTGCGGTGGGGAACTCCATCAGCCGGTCGCCGAAAGACACCCAGCTGACGCTGCCCGCCGCCAGTCGCGAAGCGATGTGGGTGTTGATGACCAGACTGATCTGTGCGACCGATACGGCCAGCACCGCAGGCCCCATTTTGATGATGATGGCTCGGACATCCGGATCGGCAAACGCCTTGAACGGATTCAAGCCCAAACGCGGCAGCATGCCGATTCGATGCAGCGCCGGCAGCTGCAGTGCGAGCTGCGCAATGCCACCCGCGATCACGCCCGCTGCAAGTGCAAGCACGGGCGGGTCCAGCCGCGAGGCCAGCAGCAGTGATGAGCCGATCATCGCGAGGTTGAGCAGCACGGGCGTGAAGGCGGGAATGGCGAACTGCTTCCAGGTATTGAGGATGCCGGCGGCGAGCGCGACCAGGGAAATCAGCAGGATGTAGGGGAACATCCAGCGCGTCATCAGGATGGCCGCGGCCTCAGCCGGCGCATCCAGACCCGCTGCCATGGCCCATACCAGAAGCGGAGCGCCAACCATGCCTGCGATCGTGACCAGGATCAGCGCCCAGGCAAGCGCCGTGGCAACCCTGCTTACAAAGCCATGCGCTGCCTCGTGCTGGCCCTGCTCGGCCTGTAGCTTGCGCTCGCTCAGCATCGGCACGAAGGCCTGCGAGAAAGCGCCCTCGGCGAATAACCGGCGCAGCATGTTGGGTAGCCGGAACGCGACGAAAAATGCGTCGGTCAGCGCCGAGGCGCCAAACACCGTGGCGATGAGCGTCTCACGAACCAGTCCGGTGATTCGGGACAGCAGCGTGAACCCGCTGACCGTCGCGGCGGCTTTGAGCAGGTTCACCGAATGCGCCTTCGCCAGTCCGGGCCTGGGTGTTGGCGCACTGGGCTATTTGCCGCCACCAGTGAAATCAGGTTAAACTTCAAGGCTTTCCCTTTTACTTTCTCCGGGTTCACCGGACTCTTTCGGGATTGTCCCATGGCAAACATTGCGTCGGCGCGTAAACGCGCCCGGCAGTCGGTCCGTCAGAACGCGCAGAACTCCAGTCAGCGTTCTACGCTTCGTACCGCTATCAAAAGCGTTCGCAAGGCGATTGGCGCCGGCGACAAGGCCGCTGCCACCCAGGTGATGCAGCAGGCTCAGTCGGTGATCGACCGTATTTCGGATAAGCGCATCATTCACAAGAATGCCGCGTCGCGTTACAAGAGCCGTCTGGCCGCCGCCATCAAGGCGATGGCCTGACCATCGCCGGGCGCCGCCCGAACAGGGCGGTTCCCACCCGGACGAGCGTCGCGCCCTCTGCGATCGCTGCCTCCAGATCGTCCGACATTCCCATTGACAAGGTATCAAAGCGGGCAGCAGCCTCGGGGCTGATTCTGCCCAGCTGCGCTTTGACGCGCGTGTGCAGGGTGCGCAACTCTGCGAAACGCTCGCGTTGCAGCGCGAGATCAGGGGTAGGTTCGGGAATGGTCATGAGCCCGCGAAGATGCAGCTGCGGCAGGCGTGCAATGGCCAGCGCCAGCGCCACCGTTTCCTTGGGCACGCAGCCGCTCTTGCTGAGCTCGCCCGATACATTGACCTGAACGCAGACCTGTAGCGCCGAATGGTTGGCCGGACGTTGCTCAGACAGGCGCGCGGCGATTTTTTCCCGGTCAATCGAATGTACCCAGTCGACGTGCTCGGCGATTGGCCGCGTTTTATTCGACTGGATCGGCCCGATGAAATGCCATTCGATGCCGGCAGGGGCCTGAGCGGAACACGCTTCAATCTTGGCAAGGGCTTCCTGCAGGTAGTTTTCGCCGAAGGCGTGTTGGCCCAGCGCGGCAAGTTCGAGCACGCGCGAAGCGTCCCAGGTTTTGCTCACCGCAAGCAGCGCCACAGACTGCGGCGCGCGATTGACCGCTGCACAGGCTAGCTCGATGCGTTTGCGGACGGCCGCAAGCCGCGCTGCCGCTGACTCAGCTGCGCTCGCGCTGTCGGACGCCGAATCAACCATCATGTCGCGGGCTGGGTTGTGGAGGGGGTGCGCTGTGTGGGGCTGCGCTGGCTGCGATCGAAGATTTCGAAGCAGAACAGCCGGCACTCGATTGCACCGTTGAAGAGCGGCGTGCGTCGCGCAGGCTGCATGCCCAACTGGCGCGGCAACTCTGAATCGGGAGACAGCAGACAGGCACGCCAGCCGCCGAAGTCGCGTCGCAGCGTTGCGCCGATGGCCTGCATCGCCCGCTGATGGTCGTCATCATCGGCCCCTTGCGCCTGGTGTGGCGCCGGCCTGGCGCTGGATGACTTGTCGTTGCCGGGCGTGTCGTCATCAGGCGCCTCATCACGGCCATGCAGCTGCGCGTGCAGACGCGCACCGTACGGCGGGTTGGTCACGATGATGCCCGGCGCTGGCCGGGCAGCCTCCGAAGGGCGAACCGCCCCGAAGTCGGCCTCCGCGACCGAGACCGCGCCCGCCGGAATTCCCGCAAGCAGCAGGTTTCTGTTCGTGCGCTCGACCGCTCTGGGGTCGATATCGGAACCGGAAATTGGCAGAGCGCCGCCGTTCTGCGCGAGCTGCAATCGTGCCGCATGTGCCAACTGCTCAGCGGCCTGGCGGAGATTGGCGAATTCAAGGGCTTCGAAGCCTGTGAGTCGCTCGAAACCAAAGCCGCGACCCGTTCCTGGCGCGATGCCGAGTATGCGCTGCGCGGCTTCTATCAGCAGCGTGCCCGAGCCACACATGGGGTCGTGCAGAGGAAGCCCCGGTTGCCAGCCAGCGAGGGCGAGCAGGCCTGCCGCCAGGTTTTCCTTGAGCGGTGCCGCGCCAGCGGAGTCTTCCTCAGCCCGCCACCCGCGTTTGAAGAGCGCTTCGCCCGACAGGTCGAGATAAAGCGTGGCATCGACCGCCTCGAGGAACGCGAACACGCGGACATCCGGGGCCCGGGTATTGATCGACGGCCGAACGCCGGTAAGGTCGCGAAACCGATCGCAGATCGCATCTTTCACCCTGAGCGTTGCGAAGTTGAGGCTGCGAAGCGGCGAGCGCTGCGCTGAGACGTCAACCCGCATGGTCACGCGCTCATTGAACCAGTGCTCCCACTCGATGCGCCTAGCCAGCCGATAGAGCGCGTCCTCGTCACGGCAGCGGCCCGCAACGATCTGCATCAGGATTCGACTGGCGATACGGCTATGAAGGTTGGCGAGCATGGCCACCGAGGCATCGCCCGTGAACGCGACACCGCCACCCGTGATTCGGCAGTCGCGCGCGCCCAGCGCCGCAAGCTCATCAGACAGCGCCGGCTCGAGCCCGCGCGGGCAGGGCGCGAACAGCTGCAACGCCGCATGCTGGGGGACGGCGCGCTGCGCGTCGTTACCGCTACTGCGATTGCCAGGTTCGTGGCCGCCGCGCGCGTGCCGGTTATTCTGCAGCTCAGGCCTGTTCAATCGAGCGCTCCAGCAGATCGAGTCTGTCCTGTCCCCAGAAAGGCTCGCCCTTCCAGACATACCAGGGTGCGCCGAAGACCTGACGATCGATGGCTTTGCGAGTGTTGGCCTCGTACTCTGCAGCCGCGTCCGCTCGCCGGGCAGCAATTGCGGCCTCGTCGAGCCCCGCTTCGCCGATGATGGCCGACAGCGTGTGCGGATCAGCGAGGTTGCGCTCCTCGGCCCAGATTGCGCGCAGGATTCTTCCGGCAAGTGCGAGCGATGCCGCCATGCCGTGATGGTGTTTTGCACCGATCAGCGCCAACGCCGCCTCATCGCCACCCACAGGAAAGAACCTGGGCTGAACATTGAGCGGCAGACCCGTGACGTCACGCCAGCGGGCCAGTTCAACCAGACGATACGCCTGGCGCTGGGGTGCGCGCTGCTGCAGCGGCAAACCACCTGACTGCGGAAACACCTTGCCAAGATCGATCGGCATCATGTGGATGGCGATCTGATGGCGCGCACACAGATCGATGAGTCGCTGATGACCCAGATAGGTCCAGGGCGAGGCTGGCGCCATGAAGTACTCGAGTTCGCGCGACATCGTCGCCTCCTTGCGTATCAGAACGGTTTGACGACGACGAGAATGACCGAGATCACCAGTGCGATGACCGGTGCTTCATTGAACCAGCGAAACCAGACATGCGAGTGGCTGTCGGCGCCGCGTTCGAGTCGCTTCAGTAGTCGTCCACACAGATGGTGGTAGACCAGCAGCAGAACGACGATGGCAAGCTTTGCATGCATCCAGCCGCTCGCGGCGCCCACGCCGTAGCCCAGCCACAGCCAGAGGCCAAAGAGCAGCGCAAGGCCCATCAGTGGCTGCATGAAGCGCCATAGCTTGCGGGCCATCAGAAGCAGACGGTCGCGTTCGGCGCCGGGTTCAGGAACCATGGCGAGATTGACGAAGATCCGGGGCAGGTAGAACAGGCCCGCGAACCAGCTGGTGACGAACACAATATGAAGCGCCTTGATCCAGAGATAACCGGTGCTCATGCAAGCTTCCTGTGAAGGGGCGGGTGCGGCGCGCCGCCCGATAAGCGGGGCGTATGCGGGCTCAGGTTCGGATCTGGCCGTTGCCGAACACCACAAACTTGAGCGACGTGAGGCCTTCCAGCCCGACCGGTCCGCGCGCATGCAGCTTATTGGTGGAAATACCGATTTCCGCGCCCAAGCCGTATTCGAAACCATCGGCAAAGCGGGTGGAGGCATTGATCATCACTGACGACGAATCGACCTCGCGAAGAAACCGCATCGCGTGGCCATGGTGCTCGGTGATGATCGCGTCGGTGTGCTGCGATCCGTATTGGGCGATGTGCTCAATCGCCTGGTCAAGCCCTGACACCACTCGGATTGCAAGAATCGGGGCGAGGTACTCGGTGCGCCAATCGTCCTCGGTGGCGGGCAGGCAGGCCAGGGCAGCCCGGCCCAGCAGCTCGCGGGTTCTGGCGTCGCCTCGCAGCTCAACCCCTTTGTCAGCGTAGATCCGGCAAAGCGGCGGCAGGATCTGCGCGGCCACGGATTCGGCCACCAACAGCGTTTCCATGGTGTTGCAGGGCGAGTAACGCTGGGTTTTCGCGTTATCGGCAATGCGGATTGCCTTGTCGGGGTCGGCATGGTCATCGATATAGACGTGACAGATGCCGTCGAGGTGGCGAATAACCGGTACGCGTGCCTCGCGGGAGATGCGCTCCGTGAGCGATTTACCGCCGCGCGGCACGATCACATCGACCCAGCGTTCAGCCGCGATCAGAGCCCCCACCACGGCGCGATCGGTGGTGTCGACCACCTGT
>VGHA01000208.1 GCA_016868375.1 Betaproteobacteria bacterium
GCGGCGGCCTGCTCGGGGCTTGACCCCACCAAAACCTGATCGGAGGCCGCCAGACGCGTCTTGACCTCCGGTACGTTGAGCGACTGCAGCAGCGCCTCGCGCATGCGGGCAACGATATCGTCCGGCGTCGCGCGGGGCGCCTGCAGGAAGAGCGCAAAATCAGCCTCGAAGCCCGGTACGCCGGCCTCATTCATGGTCGGTACATCGGGAAGCGTCGGCGAGCGCGATTTGCCGGAAACCGCCAGGGGAACCAGGCGACCGGCACGTATGTGCGGCAGCACCGTGGGGCCGGCAAGCAGCCCGCACGGCACCTGGTTGGCTACCACGTCCAGGGTGGCCGGCGCCGGGCCTTTGTAGGGAACGTGGGCCATGCTGAAGCCCGCCATATGCATCAGCAGTTCCATGGACAGATGACCGGGCACGCCAGCACCGCCCGATGCATAGGACAGTTTGTCGCTGCGCGCCCGGGCGATCAGTTCTGCCACCGTTTTGACGCCGAGCGCTGGGTTGCAGACGAGCGTCTGGCTGAACTGTGTGGTCATCATGACCGGCCGCAGGTCTTCCACCCGGAAGCCCAGACTTTTGTAGACATGCGGGTTGACGGTAACGATGGTGTCGGTTCCGAACATCCAGGTGTAGCCGTCAGGTGCCGCGCGAGCCACCTCCGCAGCGCCGATGTTGCCGCCTGCGCCAGCCTTGTTCTCGATCACGATGGGCTGCTTGAGTAGCGCCTGCATGCTGTCCGATGCAGCCCGCAGGACAATATCGCTGGGGCCACCGGGCGGATGCGGCACCACAACGCGAATCGGCTTATTCGGCCAGGCCGACTGTGCCTGGCTGGCGCTGGGGGCAAGGGCAAGAATTGCAGCCATCGCGATTAGCGCGGCCTTGACGGATTTCGGGAGCGTGCACATGGGATGTCTCCTCGGCGTGGTTCTTGTGGAGCGTTGACCAATTCAGCTATTTAACACCAGGAGCAACCCGGTCTCCAGCAACCATGAGAGGATATCGCTCGTGACATCTGCTCGCTATACTTTCGCGGCGGTGTTGGCAGCGAGGTGCCGCCCATTTGCCCCGGAGGTTCAATGAACATTGCAGCTTTATTGAAGAGGCGTCTTTTTGTCGGCGCGCTTGGTGCGGTGGTGCTCGCCACTGGTGCGCCAGCACTGTCTCAGGAGTGGCCGTCACGGCCCGTCCGTCTCATCAACCCGTTCGCAGCTGGTTCAGCGGTCGATGTCGTTGCCAGGCTGGTCGCCTCGCGGATGTCGCAAAACGTGAACGTTCAGTTTCTGGTGGAGAACCGCACGGGTGCCTCGGGCAATATCGGAACTGAGGTTGCCGCCCGTGCCCGCCCCGATGGCGAGACCTTTCTGGTGGGTTCTCCCGGCACCATGGCCATCAACCCATGGCTCTTCAAATCTTTACCCTACGATGTTGAGAAAGACTTCGTCGCGGTATCGGTTCTGGTCAGTTTCCCCCAGGTGCTGGTGGTCAATCCCAAGGTTCCAGCCGCCAGCGTTGCTGAACTTATCGCCTGGGTGAAAAGTCAGCAGGGTCGGGTAAATTTCGCCTCGTCGGGGCAGGGCAGCACGTCTCATCTGGTCATGGAACTTATCCGTGCCGAGGCCAGGCTGGACATGACGCATGTGCCGTATCGCGGCGGATCACCTGCAGTTCAGGCACTGATTGCGGGTGATGTTCAACTGGCGGTTGAGGGCCTGCCATCGCTGCCCGGGCACCTTGCCGCGGGCACCATTCGCCCGATCGCAGTCACATCGGAACGTCGAAGCGCTGCGCTGCCAAACGTTCCTGCGCTCTCCGAGACTTACCCCGGATTTGATGCGGCGGCATGGGTGATTCTGTTTGCGCCTGCAGGCACTCCCGCAGCGATTGTCAATCGAATGTCGGATGAGGCGAAAAAGGCGCTACAGGCCCCTGAGGTACAGGAGCGTCTGTCCACGATGGGCGCTACCGCGTCGGGTCTTGGCCCTGCTGCGACAGCCGAATTTCACAAGCGTGAGCTTGCAAAGTTCAAACGCGCGGTGGAGATCTCGGGGGCAAAGGTTGAGCAGTAGGGCGGAGTGCTGCGTGGCGCGCGGCCAGCATGGCAAGACCGAAAGACTGCGCCAGGCCGTTTCCGGGAAGATAACCCGAGCCGCCCAGCCCGGAAATTGACGCCGCTGCGCCGCCTGCGGCGTACAGCCCCGCGATGACGCTGCCGTCGCGACGAACGACGCGGGCGTTGGCGTCCACGCGAAGACCGCCCTGGGTGTGCGCCAAAGCCCCGGTGACCCAGGCGCCGTACAAGGGCGGCCGCAGCGGCAAACCGAACCGTTTTCGGCCCCAGTCTGGATCGCTGCCAGTGGTGGCCGCCTGCGTGAACCGGCTGAAGCTGTTCTCAAATGCCTGTTGTGGGATCCCGAAATGTTGCGCAAGTTCGCCCGGGCTGTCAGCCTGGATCACATGCCCGGATTCAAACGCCTCGCGGTAGGGGCCCTGTGTGATTGCGAGCCCATGGATGCGGGCATCAAATACTTCGAGCGCAACGCCACCCGGCTGCGCGAGCACGAACGCTGCCAGCTCTGATGGACCGATGTCTTCGGCGACGAATCGGAGTCCTTCCCGATTCACCATGAACGCCCCGTGTGGCGGCAGCGACATGCCCAGTCGGGTGCGGCCGTCGGGGGGATTGACATGTCCCTGCCCCTGGTAGCCCTGCATGAAGGCGAGTTCGGCCTCCAAGGCAAGGCCCAGTGTGATCGCCCGGCCATCGTTGATTCCGGCTCCGATGTGAAGCGCATCCCGCATCTCGGGGATGAACTGGCCCAGCAGCGCGGCGTTGGCCGCAAACCCCCCGGTTGCAAGCAGTACGGCCCGTCCGCCGAAGTCGCGCAGGTGTCCGGCAATAGAGGCCTGCAATCCGCTGACGCGAGGGAGCGTTTGCGAGGTACCAGAACCAGCCGCCTGAGGAACGGTTTCTGTGATCAGTTCGAGCACTTCGGCATCGCCCACCAGTTGGATGCGCTCGCACGCTGCGACGGCTGCGCGAAGCAGGCGATGCAGTTCGCGACCGCTCTCGCCAGGGGTGGCATGCAACCGGGGAACGCTGTGTCCGGGCGCAGTCAGCCCGTCGAGCAGCTTGATTGGCATCTGTACGGCGTCGGCCAGAAAGTGCACCGCGGGCGCACCCTGCGCTGCGATCGCGGCAAGAACCGGCGGATCGACGACGCCCGCGGCTTTCACATGCACATCGGCAGCAAATTGCTCGGCACTGTCGTGGATGCCTGCGGCTGCCTGGAAGCGCGTACCCGCACCGGGGAAAAGGCCGCCACTTACCAGAAGATTGGACGGGCCTCCCGGGTCTCGTTCAAGGAGGAGTACTGATGCACCGTGGTGAGCGGCCACCAGCGCCGCCATCATGCCGGCGGCGCCGGCACCGGCGATCAACAAATCGGCTTGAGCAGTGGGGGTGGACATGGAATGAGGTGCTCGGGCTGTGCTTGTATGGTGGCGAGATTCGGGAGAGACTGCGCACCCGTTGTGTGAAAGCCATCATATCGTGACCGTGACGCCTTCTGAGATTGGGATTCGCGCTGCTGAACCGGTAAACATCACCAGTCGCGGGCAGTCCGCCTATCCATCGATGCTGCAGCCCCTCGCTCTGGCGGGAAAGCGCTTGCGTAATCGCATCGTGCATCTGTCGATGACCACGTTCTCCAACCGCGATGCAAAGGTGGGCACCACCCTGCTGAATTACTGTGCGAGCAGGGCGCGCGGTGGCGCTGCGATGCTTGTGACAGAGCCCATCAGCATGGCACGACATCAGCATCTGGGTACGCGGGCTGATGCCTGGAACGATAGCGACCTGGACGGGCTTCGCCGACTTGCCGAAGCAGTCGAGTCGGAAGACTGTCGGCTGATTGCGCAGCTTCTTGAACGGGGACGTGCCCGCAATCAGCCAGGCCGAAGTTTCGACGGCTTCGGCATGTCGGCGCTTCCCGATGATCTCAGCTGGTCCATGCCGCGGACCTTGTTGCGTAGCGAAATTGCACCGCTCATCGATGAATACGCGCAGTCGGCGGCACGACTCAAGCGCTGCGGTTTCAGCGGCATTGAGATCTCAGCGGGGCACGGGCATTTTTTTCATCAGACCCTGTCGCCCTGGTCGAACCGCCGCGACGATGAGTACGGCGGCGATCTCGAGGGGCGTACCCGCCTGCTGCGTGAACTGATCGAGGCTCTGCGCGGGGCGTGCGGACAGGACTTTATCGTTGGGCTCTGCGCGGGGCGTGCGGACAGGACTTTATCGTTGGGCTGAAGCTCCCAGGTCATGACTGGCTCGCCGGCAGTATCGATCCGCCCTATGCGGCGGCGGTTGCACGCAGGCTGACCGCGAGCAGACAGGTTGACTACGTGGGCTTCTGCTGGGGAAGCCACTCCCATACGCTGGAGCGGCATGTGCCTGATGGCCATGCTGAGCGGGTACCGTACCGCTCGATCATCCGCGACCTGGCGCAGGCGATTCCGGAGGTGCCGGTCATTGCCGTGGGGCGGATCACTGACCCCGCGGAAGCCGAGGCAATCGTGGCGGATGGCACGGTGGCACTGGTCGGGGTTGGGCGCGCGCTGATTGCCGATCCGGCCTGGGTTGTCAAGGCACAGAAGGGCCGTGCGCACGACATTCGTTACTGCGTGTCGTGCAACACCTGCTGGGAACGGATCTCGCAGCAGCGTGTCCCGATTGCCTGCGACAACAACCCGCGTGTCGGACTCGCTGATGAACTTGATTACACACCGTCGCGGGTTGAGCGCGCGCGGCGAATCGTCGTGGTGGGGGCAGGTCCAGCGGGACTCGAGGCCGCCTGGATTGCGGCCGCGCGGGGTCATCAGGTGACGCTCCTGACACGCAGCACCGAGGTGGGGGGCAAGCTGCGCTTGCGCGCGCTGTTGCCCGGTGGCGAATCGGTGAGCAGCGTTTACGACTATCAGCATGCGGCCGCGCTTCGGTCGGGATGCGAGATCGTGACGCGTCGCGAAGTGAGTCTCTCCGATGTGCTCGCGCTTGAACCGGACGCCGTGATTCTCGCCACGGGTGCCGACATGGTGGCGCCGCTGTGGTTGCCGGATGAACTGCGCGTGTCGGGGCTGGTGCCAGATCTTCGGCAGGGCATGCGCGAGGTCCTGCGCCATGGCGCCCGGCAGGCCGGGGCTGCCGTGATTTTTGATATGGACCATAGCGAAGGCACCTATGCAGCGGCGGAGCATCTGCATGCGATGTTTGAGCAGGTCTATATCGTGACCCCGCGCGACACGATTGCGCAGGATCTGCCGCTGGTGGTGCGGCAGGGTGCGCTGGCGCAGCGCGGTATTGTGTGTCACCGGATTGGTGATGCAATGGCGGCGCGTTCGCTGCAGGTGGCTACGTCAGAGGGGCATGCAGCGGGTCATGCGGTTTGATGGCGCGAGGGCGTATCGAGCAAATGATCACGCAGCAAACGCAAACCCCTCATAGCCGCGTTCAACCACCTGCTGGCACAGCTTCCGATACTGCACCATGCCGCCCGCATAGGGCATGAACACGCGTGGTTTTCCTGGCACGTTGGCGCCCAGATACCAGGAGTGATGAGCCTTTGGCAGCAGCGTGGCGTTGGCCGCCGCCTGCACCTGCGTCAGCCACGCTTCAGTGGCTGATTCGACCGGTTCCACTTTGGAGAGACCCTGCTTTCGCATGTGAGCGATGCAGTCGGTGATCCAGTCAACATGCTGCTCGATGGCCACCGGCATATTGGTTAGCACCGAAGGGCTGCCTGGCCCGGTGATGGTGAACAGGTTGGGAAAGCCAGGCACCTGAAGGCCGAGGTAGTTGCGCGGCCCTTCGCGCCAGGCATCGGCTAGGCGAAGCCCATTGCGACCTTCGATACCGATTCGTAGCAACGGACCCGTGAGCGCATCGAACCCGGTTGCAAAAACAAGGATGTCCAGATCGAACGATGCCCTGTGGGTTTTGATGCC
>VGHA01000209.1 GCA_016868375.1 Betaproteobacteria bacterium
CGACACAAGCAGCGCACTGTCGCGAATCGCCTCGGCATCGAGCCTTCGGCGCGGTGCATGCCAGAGCAGCCGGTTGGCGGGATCGCGCTCGATGCCGACTCCGGCGCGTACCGACGACTGTCGATACGTGCTGCTGAGGACCAGTTCGCGCAGCAAGCGCTTCAGGTCCCAGCCGTCACTGCGGAAGCGGATGGCCAGGTCGTCGAGCAGCTCTGGGTTTGATGGCGCATCACCCATCACGCCGAAGTCGTCGCTGGTGGCCACGAGCCCCGTGCCGAAGATCGACTCCCATGCACGGTTCACGATCACGCGCGCGGTCAGCGGGTTCGAGGGCGCCACGAGCCACTCGACCATGCCGCGACGATCGCGCGGCCAGGCGTCATCGAAGTCGTGCAGCGATGCGGGCGTGCCCGCGTACACGACTTCAGCGGGCAAGGTCAGCGCGCCGCGATCGAGCCGATGCGAGGTACGTCGTCGATCGGCGGGCAGCTCCTGAAGCACCGGCACCTGCGTTGCACCGTATGCCGTCGCGACCGCCATCGTGGGGGCTTCATCGTCGGTGTCCGTATCGGCCTGCTGGTTCAGGAAGTCCATGAACCGGTAGTAGTCGGCATGGGACAGGTCGTCGTACGGGTGCGCGTGGCACTGCACGCACTGCATCGACAGGCCCATCCACGCGTTCCAGGTCGTGGCAACGCGGTCCATCACCGCAGCCATGCGGAACTCCTCGTTGTCGGTGCCGCCTTCGGTGTTGTTGAGCGTGTTGCGATGGAACGCGGTAGCCACGCGCGTGCGCTCGTTGGCATCAGGGAGCAGGTCGCCGGCAAGCTGCTCGCGCGTGAAGCGATCGAACGGCATGTTCGCGTTCAGGGCATCGATGACCCAGTCGCGCCACGCCCAGATGGTCCGGTGACCATCCTTCTCATAGCCCTGCGTGTCGGCGTAGCGCGCAATATCGAGCCATGGCGCAGCCCAGCGCTCACCGTAGTGTTGGCTCGCGAGCAGCCGATCCACGACGCGCTCGAAGGCATCGGGCGACTCATCGGCCAGGAACGCCGCGAGCTCGGCTTCGGTCGGAGGCAGCCCGATCAAGTCGAGCGACGCCCGACGCAAGAGCGTTGCACGATCGGCTTCCGGGGATGGCTCCAGCCCCGCTTGATGCAGCCCGTGCAGGATGAACCCATCGATGGGCTGTCGGCACCATGCGTCGTGCGAAGCAGTAGGGCGGGTCGGTGCAACCGGCACCACAAACGACCAGTGCGGGGACTCGGGTGCGCCTGCAGCGATCCAGGCGCGAAGCAACTCGCGCTCGGCGTCGCTCAGCGCCGGTCCATCCGGCGGCATGCGCTCGCCCGAATCGGTTGCAGCGATGCGCCGCAGCAGTTCGCTCGATGCAGGATCGCCGGGCACAACGGCGTGACGACCGCTCGCTGCGGGTCGACTGGCCCGATCGGTCCCATGAAGGTTCAGTTGTCCGCGCTCGCGCACGCCGCCATGGCACTTCAGGCAACGCTCGGCGATCAGCCGACGGGCTTGCTCCGCCACCGGGAGTGGCCCGTCCGCACCAGCGCAACACAGGACCATGGCGAGCGAGGCCAGCACGATTCGATGGTAACTCGTGCCTTGGGTGTGCCACGAGGGAGTTTCCCCGAGGATCAGGACGGGAGTCGGTCGTGCCTTAACTCACGATGAACGACCCGCATCACCGGGCGGCGGGAGTTGACTTGGTATCGGAAAGCCCGTGACCACCGCCGCTCCGGTGCATGCGCTGGTTAGGCATCTTGAATTATCCTATTTGCTCGGCTTCCAGACCCACTCGCCCTTCGTGTTGATGTAACCGCGTTTACGGTCGAAAGCGACTTCCGCGATGCCGTGGCGAAAGCCCCCATACACCCATGCGAATCTGCCAGGAATCACCTCCTTGCCAGCGCGATCGATGAAGCCCCAGCCATTCTCTCCGAGTGGCACTCCCGCGAGCCCATCGGAAAAGTCGTTGGCGTACTGAAAGCGTGGCGGGATCACCCATTCCCCGCGTGTGTCGATGTAACCGAATAAACCTCCTTTGCAAACGCAGGCCAGCCCCTCGGAGAAAGCGGAGGCTACCTGGAATTGAGGTTGGATCACGACCTCTCCCTTGGCGTTGAGATAGCCCGACACATCGTCCTTCCTGAAAGGAATCAGTTCTCCGGGCTCGCCGGTAGCGTAATGCAGCGGGGAAGGTTCCGGCACGATCTTGCCGGTTCGGTCAATGAACTTGTAATCGCACTCCAACCCCACATCGGCAATCCTGCTGAGTAGCTTGCCTTTGAGCGTTGCAAAACCAACCCGGGCCACGCCATTGCGAAAACCTGCCGCAACATCGAACTGCGGTTCGATGACCACCTTGCCGATCTTGTCGATGTAGCCCTCTTTATTGGGGTGACGTTTGTCTTGAAAGGTTGCCAAGCCGTCGGAAAAGAGACCCACGCTGACAAATTGCGGTTCAATGATCACGCGTCCCTTTGTGTCAATGAACCCCCACTCGCCTTGCTTCTGAACTGCTGCGAGTCCATCAGTGAACGGATACGCCTTTTCAAAGGTAGGCTCGATGACGATCTTGCCGTCGCGATCAATGAAGCCGTCTTTGCCGTTCACCGTGACGACGAAGAGCGGCGGGGCAATCGATTCCACCTGTGGCGGAGGGACGACCTGAGCGAACGATGCTGATGGGATGAGAATCGTCAGCACAATTGCGGTGAGCGTCTTTGTAGATCTGTTCATTGTGATTTCCATGCCTAACGGGTGCGATCACCGGGCGGAAATGGCGCAAGCGATCTCGAATCTAGTTAAAAGCCGGAACGCCATTTCCGCTCCGTGTGCATCGCGTTGTTAGACGTGTTTCCTGATTTCCGTCATGAAACGCTCTAAATTGGCCTTGTTCTTCCCCCAGTCGAAACACTGCGTTGGAAGTGAACATTTACTGGTGACGGAGATGGATTTGTCCGGCAAAAAACTGATCAATACCTTCTCCCCCCATGATCGGATGTTCATGCTCGTTGAAGCGATAAGCTGATCATGCGATTCCTCTCTGACCGACCATGACAGCGCTGTAAGGGTCTCTCTTACGGCAATACGCAAATCCGCGGAGTTTGTGGTGCCCGGCGAATATCGTTCCGTGTGATATGCAGGGAAACCGAATGCCATGATGCTCTCCTTTCTTTGTTGTCTAAGAACCAAGCTCAGCGACCCGGCCAACGGGACGCCACGATTGCAAGGGTGACGCGATGGCCGGGTTCGCTGCAGCGCTTGTATTAGAGCGTTCTTGTTTCCTGTAGTTGCGCATACCGCCGCAAGAGTAGGGGGTGGCTCAACCCTGCCTCTGACTTCTTGGAATGTCGGTCTGCAAGGACGCTGTGTGCCTGCTGGTCAAGCGCCTCCTTGTCGATGCGCTGAAAAAGCTGCGGCCCGACAAGCAGCAGAATGAGTGCGTCTCGAGCTGCCGCGGTGTCGCCGATCAGTGCGTGAGCGACAGCATCGCAAGAAAACTCATCGAGTCGTGACAGGGGCAGATACTTGGAGGAAATGAATCTGCGAAGCAGGTGGGTATGACCGAGCGCATGATGGGCTAACTCGTGGGCGAGGATAAAGTTAAGCGCTCTCGTGTTACCTGACGCCAGCGCTCCGTAAACGATGTCGTCAGTCAGAACAACGCACCGTTTGGAGCCGTGCTTGAGTGCAAAGGCATTCTGCTGGTTGTCTTCTATCACATAGATGTCAGGGCACTCCGCAAGGCCCAACCGCTTAGCCAGACCGCGTGCCGCCTCGTGGATCCATGGAAATTGGGCTCCATTGACGAGGACGGCCGAGCCCCTCAATCGCGCCCTGGCTTTTCTTGTGCGGGAAGAGTACAGAACACCTGCAATGATCCACGCGATCAGAGCAAGACCGTATGTCCCCACAATCGTCAGCAGGATGATGATCGGGAAAAGTATCAAAAACAAACTCCACCCGACGAAGACGTGAAACCCTGTGCCCGTAGCTACGTGCTGTTTGGGGTCGATGTGTGTTTGCATAGTGTCAGTAGTCGCTTTCGCCTAACGAGGTGCGCATGAGCCGCGGCCGGCCGGCGGCGGCCAAAAAGGACCTGACTTAAGGACCGACCCGATCCGCCGCTCGGTTGCAATCGATGGTTAGATGCTCATTCTTCCAGTTGTTTCCCTGTCCAAGGACAGTATCTCCATGAGATGTGCGCATTCTTTCCGTTTGGGCATTTGCGAGGAACAAATAGAGCGTCTAAAGGCAACTGAATACTGGCATCCATTAAGACCTTATCTCTCCTCGCCAGACGGATGTTGATTTGGCCGTTCCGGTAAGGGTCAAGCAATCTGGGAGTAGATTTCGATCTGTCACTGAGGACATAGAAATGCATATTGTTGCCCAAGTTACCCATGGCGGCTCCAAGAACGGGCTTGAACACCCCGAGAATTACCGCAAGGTCAGGGTCTATCGTCTGCAGTAGCGATAGCCTCCTTTGCTGCCCGTCAGCGTCACTGTAGGAGATGGTCATGCTCTGCTCGATTTCTTCTTTCGAGTAAAACTCGAAGCCACCGACTGCAGTCATGTCGGCCTGAACGACGGCTAGCAACGAAACCCCTGACAACGCATCGAGCATGGCCTTCTTGTCGAAGGCACTTGTGGTTGCATCTCTGGAAAACAGGGATTCCCAAAACTCGATGGGTATCCACCACGCCATGGCTGTGTGTTGATCACCTGTGCCCTTGGGTGTAACTTGGGTATCTGTTGTGAGCGCCTGAGAATCGATGTCTTTGAGAGGCTTCTTCTCCGCGGCCATGGAGTAGGTCGCGACCATCGAGACAATCATGACCGCGACAAACATTTTCTTCATTGCGTTGCTCCTTTCGCGTCTAACGACACGGCTCTGCGGCGGGCGGTAGCCCGTACGCATCAGCCGATGGTTGGCGATTGTCCTACTTGACTACTTCTTGGCACCATGCCTGATACGAAATCCTACAGGTCTTTAAGTAGTCCGTGATTCGGGCGAAAGTTACCCCCCCGTCCAAATCGAGATCAAGCTCTAAACACGGATCGCCATCCTCATCAAGATAGGTACGCGAGTACCTCTTTGACTTGTTCCATTCGTTCACTTTCTTGAGCGTGGCATTGCCGTCGACGAATGAAGCAAACAACTGTAAGCTCGATCTATCTTTGGAGATCAACATAAGCGTTTTGGTGCCGTCGATCTTCCAAACTAAATCTCCGTCAGAGTCCGCCTCAACTGCGTAACCTTCGGCTTTCATCAGCGATAGCATCTGGGTCGCAGTGACAGATTCGACGACTTGAGATGTTCCTGATGGTGTTCCGGTAGTTCGCTGCTGCGCATTTGCCCAGGGAGCCATGCTTAAAACCATGCATGTCACTGCCAGGGTAATAATGCTCACTCCACTAGGCAACGCTGTCTTGCTGTTCATGTTCGCGTTCCTTTCTTGTTGATTGTTTCGCCAACGACCCAAGCTCAGCGACCCGGCCCGCGGGACGCCACGATTGCAACCGGAGCGCGATGGCCGGGTTCGCTGCAGCGCATGGTTAGGCGGTAGGGTCATTCGATTTCTGTCGCCCGGCGCCGGAGTAATGTAGCCAGCGGACAGTGGCGCTGATGGCAACTGCGGCGAAGAGGACAAGGGTTCCAGCCTCTGGCAATTCCAGGCCGAGCAGCAGGAACAAGCCAAGACCGACCAGGGCCATCTCGGCAGGAATCCAGCAGAGTTCCCATTTTAGGAAGTTACGTGATGTCGTGTTCATTGAGTTTGGTTTTGTGTGTCGTGGTTCAGTTTGAATGTGTATGCGCTGAGTGACGCCTAACGACGGCAATCAGCGGCTCGCGACCTTGGACGAACCACACCGCCCAATTTTATCGCGAGTCCGCTGCATTGCTTGGTTCGGCAATCTGACGCT
>VGHA01000210.1 GCA_016868375.1 Betaproteobacteria bacterium
CATGAGCCTGCGATAACCGTGATAGTCGTTCACCGGATTGTGCATGGCGCAGCGATTGTCCCAGAGCGCGACCGATCCCGGCTGCCAGCTGAAACGGCAGGTAAATTCAGGGCGCACCTGGTGCTCGAACAGGTAGCGCAGCAGGCCCGCGCTCTCGTCATCGGTCCATCCCGCGAAGCGAACAGTGTGGGCCGGGTTCACGTAGAGCGCCTTGCGGCCCGTTTCGGGATGGGTGCGCACCACCGGATGCTCTGAGGTGTAGTCGCGACGCGCCTCGGACCCATCGGTTTTCACCCGATCTTCGCGGGTTCGCGTGACGTCTGCCTTGGCCGAGGAGTTGACCGCGCGCATCCCGTCCAGCATGGCGCGCAGGCCCTCAGACAGATTTTCATACGCGGCGTACATGCTCGAAAACAGGGTGTCGCCGCCGAACGGCGGGAGTTCCCGCGCAATCAGCATCGACGCCATCGGTGGGCGCTCGAGATACACGGTGTCAGAGTGCCATACCGCCCCGAACGCGTTGCGTTCATGCTCGAGTTTCTTCACCTCGATAATCTGGGGAAAGTCGGGCAATCCCTTGACCATCGGGTACTCAACGGGCTCGCCAAAATGCCTGGCGAATTGCATGAATTCCGCGGGCGGCAGATCCTGCTCACGGAAAAAGAGCACCTGATGCTCCAGCCAGAGCTTTCGCAACTCGCCGAATACCGCCTGGTTACCCAGGGCCGCTCGAAGGTTCAGTCCAACGATTTCCGCGCCCAAGGCGCCGGCGATTCTTTTGCAGGTGATCATGAGTTGCGTGTGCTCTTCGGGCAATAACCGTTCACGAAATCGATACTACCGAAGATCACCGCGGTTCGCCTTTCGGGTTCCAGGTGCGCCCCGGGACCGGTGAACCTTGGCAGCCCAGACATGGCCAAAATGGCCATGCCACGAAGGAGCAGAACGCCCGCTATGGCACGTACGGCATCCCGGGTGCCGACCTGCGTCCGTGGTGAGAGCGCATGGCCCAGTACGACGTTTTCAGCAACCCCAGTCGCTGCGCGGCGGAAGGAATTCCTTACGTCGTGGTTATTCAAAGCGACCTGCTCGACGCTTTTCCCACGCGAATGACTGTCCCGCTTGCCATGTTTGATGCCGACATCAAGGACCCTACGGGGTAGACCCCATCATTGAAGTGATAGGCAAACGACTGGTCGCCCTCGCGCACTGCGCTGCGCCCTTGCCTGCCAAGTTGCTCAGGCGCCCCCTCGATAAAGTGGCCGCACAATCGAGCGCGCTGGTTTCGGCGATGAAAAGCCTGCTGTCCGGCATCTAGCCGCTTCGATCCGGGACATTGCAACGCGGGGCCTTCAACCCCTATAGTCAGTACCCAGCCTGCCAAGGCCGCTTATTCGAAGCCGATTGATCGGCCCTTACCCACTCACCAGGAGACCCCATGACACCGGTTCGTCAACTCGCCTTGAAACTGAGCGCGCTCGCCGTCGCTGCAGGGCTGTCCGCCAGCGTAATCGCCCAGGAAATCCGTATTGGGCTGACAGGAACTTTCACCGGCCCCAATGCGTCGGTCGGCATTCCGTATCGCAACACGGCTGAAATCTATCCGCCCACGCTTGGTGGCCTGCCCGCACGCTGGATCGTGCTTGATGACGGTGGCGACCCCACCGCGGGGATCAAGAACGCGCGCCGGTTTGTGGATGAAGACAAGGTCGACGCGATCGTCGGGTCCACCTCCACGCCGGTGGCCACAGCCATGTTTGATATCGCCAACGAATCGCGCACGCTGCAGATTGCGATGGCGCCAGTGGCCATTCCATCCGGTAAAGCCGCCTGGCTCCTCAACATCCCGCAGCCCGTGCCGCTGATGGTGTCTGCCATCGTTGATGACATGAAGCGGCGCGGCATCAAAACCGCGGCCTACATTGGCTACGCTGACGGCTGGGGTGATCTGAACTGGAACGGGTTCAGCAAGCTTGCAGCCGACGCCGGCATCAAGGTGGTGGCCACTGAGCGCTTCAACCGAACCGACACATCCGTGACCGCGCAGGCGCTCAAGGTGTTCTCGGCCTCGCCGGGCGCGGTATTTGTCGGCGCGTCGGGCACGCCTGCAGTGCTGCCGCACGTCAGCATCAAGGATCTCGGCTTCAAAGGCCCCATCTATCACACGCATGGTGCGGTGGCCGGCGCGTTCATCCAGTCGGGCGGCAAAGCGGTTGAAGGCGCGCTGATGCCCACCGGCCCCATGGTGGTCACACCGGATCTGCCTGAGTCGAACCCGATTCGCAAGGTGTCCACCGATTTCATTGCGCGCTACCAGGCCAAGTGGGGCCCGGGCGCGGTCACGCCGTTTGCCGGCTACGCATGGGACGCCTATCTGCTGCTGGATGCCGCCGCCGCGGCCGCGGCCAAGTCGGGCGCCAAGCCCGGTACACCGCAGTTCCGTACAGCGCTGCGCGACGCGATGATCGCGGGCAACGACGTGGTCGGCACCAACGCGGTGTATCGCCACACTGATGCCGACCGCTATGGTGTCGATGAGCGTGGCCGCGTGCTGGTTGAGGTGAAGAGCGGCGCGTTCCGCCTGTTCAAGCCCTGATCGAGGCCGCTTGAACGCCACCATTGCCACACTGCTGGTCCAGGACGGCCTTACCAGCGGGCTGATTTACGCGCTGCTCGCGGTATCGATCGTCCTGGTGTTTCTGGTGACGCGGGTGCTGTGGGTGCCGGCGGGCGACATGGTCGCGTTCGCCGCGCTCACAATGAGCCTGCTGCGCCAGGGCATTGCGCCCAACACCGTATGGCTGCTGGCAGGGCTCGGCCTGCTGGCGGTGTTGGTCCAGGCCTGGCGCTGCCAGCGCAGCGGTGAATGGCAGCCGATGCGCGGCGTGCTGCTGCTGGCGCTTATCCCGCCCGTTCTTGGGTATGCCATCACCCGAAGCGGCTTGGCCGGCGCCGACGCGCCGGTGATCGTGCATGCGCTGATCACGCTGCTGCTGGTGGCCCCGCTTGCGCCGCTTCTGTACCTGACCGCCTTCCGACCGCTGGCCGAGGCCAGCGTACTGGTCAAGCTGATCGCCGCCGTTGCCGCGCACTACATGCTGGTCGGTTTCGGTTTGTTCTTTTTCGGTGCTGAGGGTCTGCGTACCCCGCCCTTCATCAGTGGCCGACTCGATGTTGGCATCACCACACTGTCTTGGCATCTGCTGCTATCGCTTGCGGTATCCATCGCGATGATTGCCGCGCTGTGGGTGTTTTTTGAGCGCACGCTGTGGGGCAAGGCGCTGCGTGCCACCGCGATCAATCGCTTCGGCGCGCGCCTGGTGGGCATTCGCACCGAGCGAGCCGGACTGCTCGCCTTCAGCATTGCTGGTCTCATCGGCGCGCTATCGGGCCTCATGATCGGACCTATCGCCACCATCTACTATGACTCTGGCTTCCTGATTGGATTGAAAGCGTTTATCGGTGTGGTGTGTGCGGCAATGGCCAGCTTCCCGGTGGCTGTGCTGGGCGCGCTTGCTGTGGGCGTGTTTGAAGCGTTCGCTTCGTTTTTCGCGTCGGCGCTGAAGGAAGCCATTGTGTTCGTGCTGCTGGTGCCGATTCTGCTGTGGCGCTCGCTCACCGATCACTCGCTCCACGGCGAGGACGACTGATTCCATGGCTGTGCCTGCCCATCGAATTCCCGCGCTGGTGGTGGCACTGCTGATCGTGCTCGCGCCCTGGATGTTGCCGGTCTGGATCGTCACGCTGCTGGGGTATGTCGGGCTGTACTCGATCGTCTGTCTGGGCCTGGTGCTGCTTACCGGCATGGTTGGCATCACCTCGTTCGGTCAGGCCGCCTTTGTTGGACTGGGCGCCTATGTGTCGGCGCTGTCCATCATTCACCTTGGTCTGTCGCCCTGGTTGACGCTGCCCCTCTCATTGGCCGCCAGCGGGCTGGCGGGCGCGCTCATCGGCTGGCTCACCATCCGGCTCTCGGGTCACTATCTGGTGCTGGGCACCATGGCCTGGGGTCTGGGTCTGTTTTATCTGTTCGGCAACCTGCAGGGGCTGGGCGGATTTAATGGCCTGTCCGGCGTACCACGGCTCGAAGCCGCTGGCCTGAGTCTGGTCGAGCCCGCACGGTTCATGCTGCTGGTGTGGGCGCTGCTTGCCATTCTGTTGGCGGGTACCACCACGCTGATTGACAGTCGCGCGGGCCGTGCAATCCGGGCGTTGCGCGACCCAGTCATGGTGGAAAGCTTCGGCGTGCAATCGGCCTCGCTCAAGCTCAAGGTTTTCGTGGCCGCCGCGCTCTTTGCGGGCCTGGCGGGATGGCTGCATGCGCACTACCTGGGCCATGTCAGCCCAAGCCCGTTCGGCATCAATGCCTCGGTTGACTACCTCTTCATGGCGGTCATTGGCGGCACCGGTTCACCGGCCGGCGCAGTACTGGGGCCCGCGGTGGTCGAATCGCTTCGAACGCTCCTGCGGGATGCAGTGCCCGCGCTCCAGGGCGTTGGCGGCAATTACGAGGCTATCGTATTCGGCGCGCTGGTCATTCTGCTTTTGCAGCGCGCAAGCGGCGGGCTTGCACCCTACCTGTCACGTTGGCTGCCGCAACGCCCGCCCCCGCGCGCACCGGCGGCCGCGCAGCCACTGCCGACACGCAAGCCACCATCGGCCGGCAGCGCATTGCTGGAGGTGCGGGGCCTTGGCAAACGGTTCGGCGGTCTGGTGGCGCTGCAGGGCGTTGACTTCAACGTTCCGGCGGGTGAGATCGTCGCTTTGATTGGGCCCAACGGCGCAGGCAAAAGCACGCTGTTCAATCTGGTCACTGGTGTGTTGCCGCCGTCTGAGGGCGAGGTGCGCCTACAGGGCCAGCGAATTGACACGCTGCCGCCGCGCGCGATCGCTGCTCGTGGGGTTGCTCGAACCTTTCAGCACGTGCGGCTGCGCGCCAACATGACCTGTCTTGAGAACGTTGCGATAGGCACATGGCTTCGCGGCCGGGCTGGGGTAATGGCGGGCGCGCTGGCACTGTCGCGCGAAGAAGATACGCAGTGTCTGTTTGAGGCGCAGCGCCAGCTCGATCGCGTGGGCCTGGGGGCACTCGCGTCTGCACCAGCAGGCAGTCTCGCACTGGGCCAGCAACGCGTGCTCGAGATTGCGCGTGCACTGGCGGCTGATCCGTCATTACTCATGCTTGACGAGCCAGCGGCCGGCCTGCGGCTTCGGGAAAAGCAGGCGCTTGCGACGCTGCTGCGCGAACTGAAATCGCAGGGTGTCACCGTGCTGGTCGTTGAACACGACATGGACTTCGTCATGAATCTGGTGGATCGCATGGTGGTGCTGCAGTTCGGCACCAAGATCGCCGAGGGCACACCCGATGTGGTGCGGCGCGATCCGCGGGTCATTGAGGCTTATCTGGGCGGGCTGGACGACTGATGGCTACGCTGCTCGAGGTGTTCGATCTGCATGTCGCCTACGGCAAGGTTGAGGCCGTACGAGGCATCTCGCTGACAGTCCCCGAGGGTGGCATCGTTGCGATCGTCGGCCCCAACGGCGCAGGCAAATCCAGCCTTCTCAATGCGCTGGCGGGCGCACTGCCCGCCTCGGGTGGCGTGCGCTACGCGGGTCGCAGCCTCGCCGGTTTACCCGTGGAAGATCGCGTCGCCGCGGGCCTCTGCCTGGTGCCCGAGCGCCGCGAGCTGTTCGCCGACATGACGGTGTCAGATAACCTTGAATTGGGCGCATTCCTTGGCCGAGGCAATCGCCGCGAAACACTGGCCTGGGTGCTCGAGGTGTTTCCGCGCTTGCGCGAGCGTCTGCATCAAAAGGCGGGCACTTTGTCGGGTGGTGAGCAGCAGATGCTCGCGCTCGGCCGCGCGCTGCTGTCG
>VGHA01000211.1 GCA_016868375.1 Betaproteobacteria bacterium
AAGCATGGATCCACTCAGAGTTGGCAAACGCTGCACCAACTCGCGTTGCGCGTTTTTGAGAATGAAACACGCTTGCGCCGTCGGGCTTTCCCTCTTCAGTCAGAGCAATCTCCACCACGTGGCGCGCAGATTCAGAGGAATGGGCAATTGCGGCGCCCGTGAGCGCATGGAGCAGAAACGCCCGCGCTTTATCGCGAACAGGCTCTGGAAGCTCTTGGTAGCGAAGCGAGCTGGCCCAGCGGGCGAACTGACGGCTGAGCGATAGAGATGAATCGGTGTGGGCAGGAGGCATTGGAATTTGGGAGGGGTTGAGGGTGCGTCGTATCGCCGCCCACTGTCTGTTGAAATCGGCGTATCGGCAACCGAGTCGCCCGGTTTCCGATACGACAGGGTATGGCGCGTGATTCCACGGCAGGGGTCCGCCAAGACTTGCCGATGATCGCCGCCGATGCCATCCTCTCAGCTTGATTCAACTTGGCGACTCAAACATGAGCAACTGGCTGCAGGGGATGCCGACGGCAGAGGCCTACGAGATGAACAAAGTCTTGTTCGAACTGCACCACAGGCCGGATGATCTCGAAGCATTTCGAGTCAATCCTGATCAGTACTTGAATCGCTTTTCGCTAACCGATCCCGTGCGCCGGGCAATCCTTGGCAACGACGTCGCTGCCCTGTACCTCGCTGGCGCCAACCCCTATCTGCTCAGGGCCCACTGCATCGGAATGAAAATTCCTGAGGCGGTGTCGGTCGGTGCGCTGAAGCGCCTTGCCGGGGAGCATTGAGGTGGCGGACATTGTGTCGATCATGGCGTGCAGCCACACGCCGGTGATGTTGAACTTTCCCGACGCGGTGCCGCAGCCGGAACGTGAGGAGATCTTCGGCCACTTTCATCGGCTGGGCCAGGCGATCGCCACGGCAAAACCGCAGGCGCTGGTCGTGGTGTGCGACGACCATGTCCACAATTTCTTCCTGAATAATCTCCCGGCCTTCTGCATCGGTGCCGCACCGACCTACAAGTCGCCCGTTGAACATTGGCTGAAGGCTGACAAACGGGTTCTGCCGGGGGATGCGCAGCTAGGCGCATACCTCTTGAATGCGGTGATGGCATCAGGCTTTGATCCAGCGCTGTCCATGGAGCTGACGCTAGACCATGGGGTGCTAACCCCGCTGGTACTTGCTCACGTCTCTGGGCAGTTACCCATCGTGCCGATTCTGGTGAACTGCGTGCAGCCGCCGCTGCCATCGATGAAGCGCTGCTTCGACTTTGGGGTTGCCCTGGGAGATGCCATTCGGGCATACCCAGGCCTGGATCGCATCGCCATCCTTGCGTCGGGAGGACTCAGTCACGATCTCTCCACGCCTCGAATGGGAATGGTCAACGATGAGTTCGACCGTGAATTCTTGCGCTGTCTCGAGGCGGGCGACTCCACCGAGGCGATTCGTTTCGCGAGCCAGCACGTTCACGAGGCGGGCAATGGTGCAGAGCAGTGCGAATGTGGCTCATGGCCTTTGGCGCTGCTCGAGCAGCGCCGTTCCAGACTCACTTTTATCGCGCTGTACCCAGTTGGTACACCGGTATTGGCTTGGGTGAGTGGCGGCGTTAAATGGTTGCGGCCAGGACAGCGTTGGTCGTTGGAGGTGGCGTCGCTGGGATGAGCGCCGCAATCATGCTTCGGCGGGCGGGACTACAGGTTCAGCTGATCGATTCGGCCACCGAGTGGCAGATGTCAGGTGCTGGCCTGACAATCAGTGCATCAACCTTGCGCGCACTTCGTGACGTCGGGCTCTTGGAGGCTGTGATGCTTCACGGGCATACCCATGACGGTATCCGAGTCTGCGACGTGAAGGGGAGCACGCTTCGCCTCGTGAAAAGCCCACCACTACCCGATGCCGTCGTCCCAGGCGCGGGAGGGATCCTTCGCGCAACGCTGCATCAGATCATGGCCAAGCGTCTGGAGACGCTGGGCGTTGCGTTAAGACTTGGGCTGTCGGTGACGTCAATCGATCCGCACGGCGCCCAGTGCAAGGTGGCGCTCACCGACGGCAGCGTCGAGCGGGTGGACCTCCTTGTTGGGGCGGACGGCCTTTACTCGACCACCCGTCGCATGCTGTTCCCGGACTCGTCATTGCCCGCGTTTACCGGGCAGGCGTGTTGGAGGTTGGTGATTCCCCGTCCTGAGGCAATTGACCTCCGGCACTTCTTTCTTGGCGGCCCGGTCAAGGTTGGGCTTACGCCGGTTTCGCGTGATGAAATGTATTTGTTTCTCCTCGAGCAGGTGCCCGGCAATCCATGGCGACCCGAGTCAACTCACCACGACACGCTCAAGGGCCTTCTGGAGGGGTTCGGGGGAGTCCTCGCCAGTATCCGTGCGGCAATCGGACCAACGTCGAAGATCGTTTATCGACCGCTCGAGAGTCATCTGCTTACGGATCAGTGGTGGCAGGGCAGGGCTGTTCTGATCGGTGACGCGGCGCATGCCACCACTCCGCAGCTCGCATCGGGCGCCGGTATGGCCATAGAGGACGGAATCGTATTGGCTCAGGAGGTATCCAGGGCACAGTCACTGACCGAGGCGTTTTACCGATTTATGCAGCGCCGCTATGCACGATGCAAAATGGTCGTCGAGAATTCGCTTCAAATTGGGCGGCTGGAAATGGCAGGAGCATCTCCGGCCGAGCAAACAGCCATAGTGGACCGCTCGCTGGCTGTGTTGGCGCAACCTATCTGACAAGTTGATGTCGTTTCACCTAACACTCGGTTTGACTGCGCCCGCAAAGCGCGCATGGGGGAAATTCTCATGATGTCTCGTGCATGGATCCTTGTTCTCGCTGGCGTATTCAGCGTGCTAAGCCCGTTAACCGGATCGGCGCAAAGTTACCCGACGCGTCCGGTTAAATTTGTGGTGGCCTCTACGGGAAGTCCGCAGGATTTGATTGGGCGGCTCTTTGCTCAGAGAATCCAGGAAAACTGGGGGCAGCCAATCGTGGTCGAGAATCGTGCGGGGGCGGGCGCGCTGATCTCAATTCAAACGGTGGCGAAAGCGCCGCCAGACGGTTACACGATTCCGGTGTCGTCCACCGCATTTGCTGTGACGCCGTGGATGTATCCTCAGCACGGCTACGATTCAGTGAAAGATTTTGTTCCGATCGGATTGCTCGCCACCGCGCCCAATGTGCTTGTAACCAGTGCGTCGAGCGGCATACGCTCCCTCAAAGAGGTGGTTGACCGCGCCCGGGCAGGCAAGGTTCAGTATGGCTCTCCCGGCTTTGGCACCACGCCGCAACTGTCCGCTGAATACCTCTTCAAGTCACTGGCCAAAGTCGACATCCTGCATGTTCCGTACAAAGGGATCCCGCCTGTCATCGCAGCCGCGATCTCGGGCGAGGTGGATGTGGCCTCGACTGCTCTGCCCCCCGCCGTTCCGCACATCAAGGCGGGTCGGTTGATCGGACTCGCAGTCACCAGTGGGTCGCGTAACGCGGCTATTCCGAATGTACCAACGATTGCTGAGGCGGGCTTCACCGGCTTTGAGGACGAATCCTGGGTGGGGGTCTGGCTGCCGGTAGGAACCTCCGCAGCCGTGGCTGCAAGGCTGCGCGATGAGCTCGATCGCGCGGTTGCATCGCCCGACTTGCAGGAGCGGCTTCGCAACATCGGGTTCGAGGCCAGCAACCTGCGGGGCGACGCATTTGGGGGGATGGTCAAGCGCGAGCTTGATAAGTGGCAACGCGTCGTGAAGGAAACAGGCGCGAAGGTGGAGTAGGTTCGCACGATAAGGTTGCGAGACAGCCCGCTGTGAAAGCCACTGCACGCCGCAGTCAAGGCGCGATGTCCTCCCTGGCCGTGAAACTCCTGGGCAGCTGGAACCGAATCGCCCACGGCCATGTTGCACTGAGCGCGGGCTGCTCCTGTGGCGTCGGTGTCAGTAACCTGCGCGTCCAGGACTTCGAACAGGACATTCTCGATTTTCTGAGAACTCGGCACGCGCTTGCCCAAGGGCCGGGTAGCATCGCGGAGCTTCTTGCGAACCTTGCGCGCTCCGACGACCTGGCCGCCTTGCCACTGCTTACCGACCTGGCGCGCAGTCTGGAATCGTTCGAAGCGCAGCACAGCGGGCGTTAGCCCAACGACATCTTGAAGGGAGATCGTGATGCGCATCGCAAGCCTGCTGATGGCTCTTGCGTTGGTGACGGGTGCGGCCTACGCACAGGACTATCCGAATCGGCCGATTCGCTGGGTTGTGCCGTTTCCACCGGGCGGCGGGGCGGATGCCACGGCCCGAACCATCACCCAAAAGATCACCGAGAACACCGGTAAAGCGGTCGTGGTCGACTACGCCCCGGGGGCAGGCGGCAACATCGGGACCGAACAGGTGGCACGCGCAGCCCCAGACGGCTACACCGTCATTCAGACCACCAACGGGCATACGATCCAACCGCATCTGCGAAAACTATCCTGGGATTCGGTCAAAGACTTCGCGCCGATTTCAATTGTGGCGCGCTATCCCCTCGTGGTGGCAGTCAATCCTTCAGTACCCGTCAGGACCTTGGCCGAGCTTATCGCGTATGCCAAGGGAAACCCCAGAAAGCTCAGTTATGGGTCGTCAGGCATCGGCGGCCCGCTGAACATCGGCGCAGAGATATTCAAGAAAGCCACGGGCGCTGACATCCTTCATGTGCCCTACAAAGGCAACGCGCCCATGACGCTGGCGGTGGTCAGTGGCGAGGTCAGCACGGTGTTCGACAGTCTCACCGGGCCGCTGCCCCACATCCGGGCCGGAAAGCTTCGTGCGATTGGCTATCTGGGCGAGAAGCGTTCTTCCCAACTTCCCGACGTACCCACCGCGATCGAATCCGGCATACCGGTTGAGTACGCTGCCTGGAACGGCATGCTGGCCCCAGCGGGTACACCCGCAGAGGCCATCCATTGGCTGAACCGGGAGATCGTGAAAGCGGTCGGTTCGCCCGAGGTCAACGCCAGACTCGTCAGGCTTGGCTACGAGCCGGTCACCAACACGGCTCAGCAATTCAGCGCACTCATTGCCGCTGAGTTGGAGCGCTTTGGAAAGATCATCCGCGACACCGGAATCAAACTCGAATGAACTCCAAGAAGTCTTCGCGATTACGCATTGCCGCCGATATTGGCGGCACCTTCACCGATGTGGCAGCGTTTGACGAGCGATCGGGTCAGCTTCTGCTTGGCAAGACGCTTACGACGCCCAGTCGGCTGGTTGACGGCATCAACACGGGTGTTTCCAAAGCGGGCACCCGGCTCGCCGAGTCCGACCTGTTCCTGCATGGGTCCACCATCGCCATCAACACCATGCTGGAGCGAACCGGCGCCAGCGTTGCGCTGGTTACCACGCAAGGCTTTCGCGACATCTATGAGATCGGTCGGGTGAATCGACCCGATGCGTTCAATCTCAGGCACCGCAAGCATGAGCCCCTGGTGGAGCGCGCCCGTCGTTTCGAGGTGAAAGAGCGGCTCATGTACGACGGGTCTGTGTTGGTGCCGCTCGACATGGATAGCCTTGAGGAAGTCGCACAGAAGATTCAACGGGAGAAGGTTGAGGCGATCGCCATCCTGTTTCTGCACTCCTATCGCAATCCTGCGCATGAGATTGCAGCCCGGAAATTTTTCGCCAAGCGCTTTCCAGACTTGTTCATTACCGTGTCCTCCGAGCTGGCACTTGAGTACCGCGAGTTCGAACGTACGTCCACTGTCGTGGCAAACGCCTACATCGGGCCACGTGTTCAGACCTACCTCGAGGAAATCGATTCGCAGACA